>NZ_CP180545.1:3504975-3873301 GCF_047778045.1 Neptuniibacter sp. PT8_73 | reverse complement strand
TTGCGCAGGAACAGATTCCTGCATCGCTGGCTGAAATACCTCTTCACGAACAGGTTCAGTCATCGGTGCTACCGCAACCGCAGGCTCAGGCGCTGAAATAGGCGCAGCCGCCGGAGCAGGCTCAGGTACGAATGCAGGTTCTGCAGCAAATGCAGGCTGAGGAGCCGGTGCTGCAGGCATTGGACGACGGGTAAAGTTAGCAGCAGGACGTGGTCTTGGTGGTGCGCCACGGTTATTCGCCACTTCTAGAAGAACTTCTACAGAGATATCGCCAGTTACATCGCTAACGACCTGACGAATACGCGATAGGAACTTATCGTTTACCCAATCACGGACAAAACGGTTTGGCGCTACCAATACCAGCTGTTCAGCACTCTCAGGCGCAACCTGTAATGGTCGAATCCAAGTGTTGTATTGCTGAGCCGGAAACTCTTCCTGAAGGCTGTGTAAACAACGCGCCCAAAGTTCCGTCGACATAGAGGGGAGACCCTTCTTCTATCCTGTAGTTATGATTATTAGTTCCGAATATAGGGCCAAAGTGAAAACAGCACCTATATGATGCACTAATTCTAACGATTAATTACCAACTTATCCACACAGCAAAGTGCTTTTTTTGGAACAATTTCAAAAAAAATCTAATCAAGGAAAGCTAGTAAATACGAGGGGTACAAAAGAGTTACCCAAAACACTTCCTCAGGTAAGTCACAACTCGCCAACTTATTATCCCCATAGTTACGCACTGCTAAAAGGCCTATAAACAGGGTTGATAACCAAGTTATCCACAGAAAAGTGCTTTTTGCTGACAAATTCCTTCATCAAAGCAATAAGCAAGCTACCTATACAAGCTGTTAACAGTTACGAGAGACTTACCTATAAATATGATCTTCGTTAGAGACTTCCAATTGAAAAATACACTACCTATATAAGTCGAAATAAAATGAAATCCGCCTGCTAAATAGGCTTCATGCAGCTAAAAAAGCATAAATTAACGAAATTATTCCAATAAAGTGGAATAAAACCTAAAAATAGATTGATCATGTCCGGCAAATTCAATAGAATTCCGCCTCTATTTTTTGGCGTGGCTAATTTTTGTCACCACTGAATTAACAACCACGTTGGCAGGATTGACCGATGAAAAGAACATTTCAACCAAGCGTTTTAAAGCGTAAGCGTACCCACGGTTTCCGTTCACGCATGGCTACTAAAGCTGGCCGTCAGGTGATTAACCGTCGTCGCGCTAAAGGCCGTAAGCGCCTGTCTGCTTAATGACTGGCAAAACGGTCTGGTTTATTTGAATGACCGAATTCAGATTCCCCCGTCGGTTACGTTTGCTAACCGGCAGGGACTTTCAAAGTGTGTTTGACGACGTACAACTGAAAGTACCAGACCAGCCTATCCTTATACTTTCCCGCCCTAATGACCTTGGCCATCCTCGGCTAGGTTTTGTTATTTCCAAAAAAAATATCCGTCAGGCGGTGAAACGTAACCGTGTTCGTCGTATCATTCGCGAATCCTTTCGTTTGAACCAACATAATTTACCTGCAGTGGACATGATTATCCTTGCTCGTCAGGGCTTAGGAGAACTCGAAAACGAGGATGTTCATAAGCTGATGAAGAAGTGCTGGTCCAGACTGAAAAATAAATCAAAAAAGTTAAAGTAAACTCGATTGGTCCTTAACCCATGGATTTTAAGCGTATAAGTATCATTGGCGCACTTTGCATGATCAGCTACTTAGTTGTCCTGCAATGGAACCAAGACTACGGTCAGCCAGCTGAAGCACAGCAGGCTACAACTTCTGTTTCTGCATACGATTCTCAGCCAGCCAACACAGATCTTCCTGCTGCTGAAGCTTCTAGCGATGTTCCAGGTACAGCAACTCAAGCTGCCGGTACAGCAAAGCTAGTAACTGTAGCAACAGATGTTCTGAACGTAACTCTAGACACTAAAGGCGGCGACATTATTCAGGTTTCTCTACCTGAACATAAAGCGAGCCTAGGTTCTGAACTGCCATTCGTTCTACTAGAGCAAACAACTAGCCGCGTATATGTATCTCAAAGTGGTTTGATCGGCAGAAACGGTCCTGATGCTTCTGGCAACCGCCCAACTTACACAGTTTCTCAGAATGAATTTATTCTAGGTGATCAAGAGAAGATCAATGTTGATTTGAGCTTCACTGATGCTAGTGGCGTACAGATCACTAAGCGTTATACATTCACTAAAGGTTCTTATGAGATTGAGCTTAGCTTTATCGTAAATAACCAGTCATCTGATATTTGGTCTTCTCAACTATTTGGCCAGATCAAGCGTGACGGTAGCTCAGATCCAACAGAATCTACCGATATGGGTATGCAGTCTTACCTAGGTACAGTTTTCTCTACTGAAGAGAACACTTACGAAAAATATGACTTCGATGATATTGACGAAGAAAGTGCGACTCGTAAGAGTAAAGATGGCTGGATCGCAATGTCTCAGCACTACTTCCTAAGTGCTTGGATCCCTGCAAAAGGTGCTGAATATACTTACCAAGCGCGTAAGTCTAACGGCAACTACATTGTTGGTTTCCTATCTCCAGACTTCACTGTTTCTCCAAGCGAGAACAAAACGGTAACAGCGACGTTCTACGCAGGCCCTAAAGATCAGGAGATCATGGAACTTGCTGATGAGAACCTACCACTGACTGTAGACTACGGTGTTCTATGGTGGGTAGCGTCTCCGCTATACATGTTGCTGAAATGGGTTTACGACCTGGTAGGTAACTGGGGTCTAGCGATCATCGGAGTAACAGTTATCGTTAAAGCGCTACTGTTCCATCTGAACGCAAAAGCATTTAAGTCTATGGCTAAAATGCGTAAGTTCGGTCCAGAGATGGCACGCCTGAAAGATCTTTACGGTGATGACCGCCAGAAGATGTCTCAGGAGATGATGAAGCTTTACCAGAAGGAAAAAATTAATCCTCTGGGTGGCTGTCTGCCAATCTTGGCTCAGATGCCGATCTTCATCGCACTTTACTGGGTACTAATGGAATCTGTAGACCTACGTCACGCTGAGTTCCTATACCTAGCTGACCTTTCGGTTAAAGATCCTTACTTTATCCTGCCGATCATCATGGGCGCGAGTATGTTCATTCAGCAGATGCTGAACCCAACACCTCCAGACCCAATGCAGGCTAAGATCATGAAGATGCTGCCGATCCTGTTCACATTCTTCTTCCTGTGGTTCCCTGCAGGTCTGACCCTATACTGGGTTGTGAACAACATCCTATCTATTGCACAGCAGTACGTGATCAATAAGCAGATCGAAAACGGTACGGATAAGTAACTCCGAACCTAACAAAAAAAAGCCGCTACTGAGTTAGCGGCTTTTTTGTATCTAGGCTTTATGTTCCCATCCCAGCAAAGTGGTAAACTTGCACTAAATTTATATTCGCTCGAGATTCATTATGACCCTGGCTAACAACGACACCATTACGGCTCAAGCAACTCCACCCGGTCGAGGCGGTGTAGGTATAGTGCGTATTTCAGGTCCATTGGCCAAAACGATTTCTGAAACCGTTTTAAAAACCGAGCTAAAACCTCGTTACGCATACTACGGCCCGTTTTTTGATCAAAACGAACAAGAGATTGATCAAGGCATCGCGTTGTATTTCCCAGGCCCAAATTCATTTACCGGTGAAGATGTCTTAGAGCTTCAAGGTCACGGCGGCCCAGTTATTGTCGATCTGCTACTAAAACGCGCAATTGAGCTAGGTGCAAGGTTAGCAAAACCGGGCGAATTCTCTGAGCGAGCATTCCTGAACGATAAACTCGATCTGGCTCAAGCCGAAGCGATTGCCGATCTGATTGATAGTTCCTCCGAACAAGCAGCACGCTGTGCCATTCGATCCCTACAAGGTGAATTCTCCAGCCGTATCCATGAACTAGTTGAAGCACTCGTACAGTTACGAATCTACGTGGAAGCAGCGATCGACTTTCCAGAAGAAGAGATCGACTTCCTCGCCGATGGCAAAGTACTGGGTGACTTAAAAGGGGTATTAGGTAAAGTCGTCGCAGTACAGGCAGAAGCAAAGCAGGGCAGTCTTTTACGTGAAGGCATGAACGTAGTAATCGCAGGCCGTCCTAATGCGGGTAAATCGAGCCTACTCAATGCCTTAGCCGGTCGTGAAACTGCGATTGTGACCGACATTGCTGGGACTACCCGAGACGTTTTGCGCGAACATATCCATATTGATGGTATGCCACTACATATCATCGATACAGCGGGCCTACGTGATGCCCCTGATGAAGTAGAACGTATAGGTATCAACCGTGCTTGGGAAGAGATCAACAAAGCCGATCGTGTTCTGCTGATGGTTGATAGTCAAAGCACAGAGACCGATGATCCAGAACAGATCTGGCCAGAGTTTGTCCACCAGCTACCAGAATCGAGCCGTATCACAGTTATCCGCAACAAAGCAGACCTCAGTGGCGAAACTATCAGCATCCGAGAAGCGCACGATCACACCACAATTACCTTGTCGGCAAAATCACAAACTGGTGTCGACCTGCTGCGAGATCATCTAAAAGAATCTATGGGCTTTAGCTCAACTACTGAAGGTGGCTTTATGGCACGCCGCCGCCATCTGGATGCGTTGGAACGTGCCCATGATTTACTGGAAACCGGTTTAGATCAACTAGAGATGAATGGAGCAGGGGAACTGCTCGCGGAAGATCTACGCCAAGCACAACAAGCACTCAATGAGATCACGGGTGAGTTCACACCTGATGATCTGCTTGGCCGCATCTTCAGCTCATTCTGTATTGGCAAGTAATCGACCAATACGTTTTTGAACAGGGACGTTCAGCCTGCTTATCTCACCACCTCTTCATCGCTTCTCTTTTCCTATCAGCTAGGGCGCTCAGTCTAGTGCTAGCTCACAAAGTACCTATGTTTACCCAATAACATCATTTTCATTTACTTGTTGATTGGAACGCTTAATCAAACCTCTGCGAATATCCGTGTGACCGCCATTTTTACGGGTAAATTTGGGAGAACACTATCTAACCAGTGCAAAAACCTAACTCTTTGCTTTTATTCAGAATCCTCAATATCTCAACAATTAAATCCAATGTTATTATCAGGTTTTCCACAGAATCCTGTTAGTACATAAAAAGTCAGTTTTTTGGATATCTTGTTCATATCATCAAGATAACTTAGATTTATCCTTTATAATCATATAGATAAATAATCAACAAGTAATTTAAAGGCTGATTAATATTTTTACAGTAACTATCTTAAAATACTTACTCACAAAGCGTGTGTATAACCTGTATAACTAACCTAAGTTATCCTAAGGGTAAAGTTGTGAATAATTCCATCTGTGGAAAAGACGCCTAGATATACACAACTTACACGCCCCTTTTGCAGACAGTATATGCACGATAAACCAAGGCTTATCATTCCGACAATCTACTGTTTTATAAGGGAAATAATTGGTTATCACCAGAAAAAGGGCTTGCTATATATAATCATTAAAATAAAAAACATATATTCTTTCTCTTTTTTAATACTTATATATAAAGAAAAACAGAGCTGTATAAAAAACGATCATTTCTAAGTTGGTCAGGTAAGGGTATAATCAGCGCCCATTTCAAATCGATCTCAGCACACTGATCGAAACTTATTTCATAGAGGTAATACAACGGTGGATTTTCCTACCCACTTTGACGTCATTGTTATCGGTGGTGGTCATGCAGGTACTGAAGCTGCGCTCGCGTCAGCAAGAACTGGAGCACAGACCTTATTACTAACCCATAACATCGAAACCTTAGGTCAAATGTCATGTAACCCTGCTATTGGGGGAATAGGGAAAAGCCATCTTGTAAAAGAGATTGATGCACTAGATGGAGCTATGGCTCGTGCTACTGATAAAGGCGGTATTCAATTTCGAACGCTTAACTCACGTAAAGGCCCTGCAGTAAGAGCAACACGTGCACAAGCTGACCGTGTTCTTTACAAAGCAGCTGTTCGCTCAATTCTTGAGAACCAAGAAAACTTACAGATTTTCCAACAATCTGCTGATGATCTGATTATCGAAGGCGAGACAGTTATCGGTGTAGTGACACAAACAGGTATCCGCTTTAAAGCAAAATCTGTTGTGTTAACCGCAGGTACCTTCCTCGGTGGTGTTATCCATATTGGTTTAGAAAACCACTCTGGTGGTCGAGCAGGGGATCCGCCATCTATCGCACTAGCTCACCGTTTGCGTGAACTTCCTTTCCGTGTTGACCGTTTAAAAACAGGTACACCACCACGTATTGATGCCCGTAGTGTTGATTTTAGTGTGATGCAGGAACAACCAGGTGATACACCTACACCAGTTATGTCCTATATGGGCAAGCTGAGTGACCATCCTGAGCAGATCAGTTGCTATATCACTCATACCAATGAACGTACTCATGAAATTTTGAGAAACGGTCTTGATCGTTCACCTATGTATACTGGTGTTATTGAGGGTGTGGGCCCACGTTATTGCCCATCTATCGAAGATAAGATCATGCGCTTTGCTGACAAAGATCAGCATCAGGTATTTGTGGAACCAGAAGGTCTGACAACCCACGAGCTATATCCAAATGGCATCTCTACTTCGCTGCCGTTTGATATTCAGCTAGCAGCTGTGCAATCGATCCGTGGTTTTGAAAACGCGCATATTGTTCGACCAGGTTATGCAATTGAGTACGATTACTTTAACCCGCAAGATCTAAAACATACTCTTGAAACCAAATATATGAACGGCCTGTACTTTGCCGGTCAGATTAATGGCACGACAGGTTATGAAGAGGCGGGTGCCCAAGGCTTGTTGGCCGGTGCCAATGCAGCACTGCGAGCGTTAGAGAAAGAGCAGTGGTATCCACGTCGTGATGAAGCTTACATCGGCGTATTGGTGGATGATCTGATTACCCTAGGTACATCTGAACCATACCGTATGTTCACAAGCCGTGCGGAATACCGCTTAATTCTACGTGAAGATAACGCCGATCTACGTTTGACCGAAAAAGGTCGTGAGCTTGGGCTGGTGGGTGATGAGCGTTGGCAGGCATTCTGTGAAAAGCGTGAAGCGATCGAGCTAGAGCAACAGCGCCTGAAATCCACATGGATTCAGCCTAAGACACCTGAAGCCGATGAGTTAGCACCAAAACTTAAAACGCCGCTGACACGTGAATACAATTTGGCAGACCTGTTAAAACGCCCTGAACTGGTTTACGGCGATATCGCTCACCTTAAAGGTGAAGCGGTCTCTGATAGCCAAGTGGCGGAACAGGTTGAGATTCATAACAAATATGCCGGTTACATTGAGCGTCAGAAAGATGAAATAGAGCAGATGCGCCGTCAGGAGAATACGCCGTTGCCAGAAAACTTTGATTATGACCAAGTAGGTGGCCTTTCCAACGAACTGAAAGCGAAATTAGAAGAGGTTCGTCCAGAAACGATCTCGCAAGCCTCTCGTATTCAAGGTATGACTCCAGCTGCGATTTCGCTGTTATTGGTTTATCTAAAAAAACATCAATTGAGCAAAGCTAAAATTAAGGCCGATAACGCATGAATCAGGTAAGCCAAGAGATCTTGGAAGCAAAGCTAAACAATGGTATCCAACAGTTAGGTCTGGATATCAGCGAGCAGCAAAAAGATCAGCTACTCCGTTACCTGAATTTGCTGATCAAATGGAACAAAGCTTATAACTTGACTGCTGTGCGTGATCCGTTAGAGATGATCGATCGTCATTTGATCGACAGCTTGAGCGTAGTGCCTTATATCAAAGCCAATCGCCTTATCGATGTTGGCAGTGGCCCTGGTTTACCAGGTATTCCATTGGCGATCTGCCATCCTGAGCTTGATGTCACTACCTTGGACAGCAACGGTAAGAAAACCCGTTTCCAACTGCAGGCTAAAACTGAGTTAGGTCTTAACAACCTAACTGTGATCAACGAACGTGTTGAAAACTGTAATTTTGAGCCTTTTGATCAGGTGATATCGCGCGCATTCGCCTCTTTGCAAGACATGATTAACTGGACACACCAACTTTGTCATCAAGAGGGTGTTTTTCTTGCAATGAAAGGTCTGTATCCTGAGGAAGAGTTATCAGCACTGCCTGATGGCTATGAACTTAAGACCTGTTACCCACTTGATGTACCGGGAACAGAAGGGGAAAGGCATCTGCTAGTTTTAGGGAGACGCTAGACGTGGCAAAGATCCTAACGATCACAAACCAGAAAGGAGGCGTAGGTAAAACAACAACCTGCGTAAATCTGGCTGCTTCATTGGCTGCAACCAAAAAGCGCGTATTGCTGGTGGATCTGGATCCCCAAGGCAATGCCAGCATGGGCAGCGGCGTTGATAAACACACTTTGGAAAATACGGTCTACGAAGTTCTGACCGACAAAGTGAATATCAAAGAGGCGATCCTTAAAGACACAGCGGCGGGTTTCGATATCATTGGCTCAAATGGTGATCTAACCGCTGCTGAAGTTGAGCTATTGCAGATTCCGCGTCGAGAATTTCGTCTGAAAATGGCGTTGATGGAAGTTGATGAGGATTATGACTACGTCTTGATCGATAATCCACCATCTCTAAACCTGCTAACAGTTAACGCATTAGCAGCATCAGCAGGCGTTATTATTCCAATGCAGTGCGAATACTATGCATTGGAAGGTATCTCGGCATTGATCGGCACGATCGATAAAATCAATGCCCGTCTAAACCCTAGTTTGAAGATTGAAGGTATCTTGCGGACCATGTTCGATCCCCGAATGAGCCTAACCAAAGACGTTTCTACGCATCTGGTAGAGTATTTTGGCGATAAAGTTTATCGCACCGTGATTCCAAGAAACGTCCGTTTAGCTGAGGCACCAAGCCATGGATTGCCGGCACTACTCTACGATAAAAACTCCCGAGGGGCCGTAGCTTACTTAGCTTTGGCGGGTGAGTTGATTCGTCGTACCAAACTTGAAGAAAAAGAACAGTCACAGGAAGCATAATCAATGGCTAAAAAGCGTGGGCTTGGCAAAGGTCTGGATGCTCTATTGTCCAGCGTTACTGATGTAGAAGAACAGGTATCCGTTCAAAGCGCTGAATCTATAGATGGTTATCAGTTGCTTCCTGTAAGTGTGATTCAACGTGGACGTTATCAACCGCGTCGCGATATTGAGCCTCAAGCTTTGGAAGAGCTATCTAATTCGATTCGTGCTCAAGGCGTTATGCAGCCGATTGTGGTACGTCCGGTAGATTCTGATCGCTACGAAATTATCGCAGGTGAGCGTCGTTGGCGTGCGACTCAGATGGCTGATCTGTCTGAGATCCCTGCAATCGTGAAAGATGTTCCTGATGAAGCGGCCATTGCGATGGCGCTGATCGAGAATATCCAACGTGAAAACCTAAACCCGATCGAAGAAGCAATTTCTCTGCAGCGTCTACAAGACGAATTTGAACTGACTCAGCAAGAAGTAGCTGATGCGGTTGGTAAATCGCGTTCTGCGGTAACCAATTTACTTCGTTTAATGAAACTGACTGACGAAGTGAAGAAAATGCTCGAGTACGGCGACCTAGAAATGGGTCATGCGCGTGCATTGTTGGCACTAGAGCCTGAGCAGCAGCTAATTGCAGCACAGGAAGTATCTGGCCAAGGTCTTTCAGTCCGCCAAGCTGAAGCACTGGTCAAAAAGCTTCAAGACGGTGGTTCTACAACCGAAGAAAAACCAAAAGCAGAACCTAACCCTCGACTAGGTGAATTGGCCGGCGAGTTGTCTATGCGCTTCGCAACTAAGGTTGCGATCAGTGAAAATGCCAAAGGAAAAGGCAAAATCACCATCAGTTACGATGATGCCGAATCTTTAGACAGTATTTTAAAATTATTGAAATAAGTAGCGTTGAATTACTACTTTGGCACTGAAGTTAACGTGACTCAGGGCAAGGGTTGCTACGACATTAGTGCAAATGGGTAAACTGCCTGTTGTTTCGGCGGCCCTAAGCTCATATAATCGGCTCGCATTTTAGGGTGCGTGCGCTTAAATGGGGCGTAGAGTCAGAACAGAATTTAAGTAAGGTTGCGTTGTAATGTCAGTGGGCAAGGGGAACCTCAAGCAGGGAGCCCATAGTCGTAAAACACGCGGTCGTATATTTAGAATTTTTCTGATTCAAGCAGTCATATGTTTGTTACTTTGCGCTGGTTTACTACTAGTGAACTTAGAAACGGCATACTCGGCACTGCTAGGTGGAGCTTTGTACCTTCTACCTAACCTCTATTTCGCTGATCGAGCATTGAGATTTAGTGCAGGTCAGAATGCTAAGCAAGCGTTAGCCGAAATGTATGTGAGCCAAATATGGAAAATGGCTTTAAGTGCGGTAGGTTTTGCTGCCGTATTTATACTGATTCAGCCCCTGAATCCATTTTCCTTATTTGGCACGTTCATTCTGATGCAGATCTTAGGTTGGATTGGTCAGATGAACCTGAATACAAGATTCCTGAAACTTTGAACGAGAGAAACTGAGAATGGCTAGTAGCGACACAGTAACATCCTCAGAGTATATATCCCACCACTTGACGAATCTGACGTTCGGCTATCATGAAGCTTCGGATAGCTGGCGCTTCGTAGATACTGCAAACGGTATCATGCCTGGCGATTTCGGATTTTGGGCAATCCACGTGGATACTATGCTTTGGTCTGTTGGCTTGGGTATTTTCTTCCTTTGGTTGTTCCGTAGCGTAGCGAAAAAAGTTACGTCCGGCGTACCTGGAAGCACCCAGAACTTTATCGAAACAATCATTGAATTTGTTGACGATAACGTTAAAGGTATTTTCCACCATAAGAACCCTGTTATCGCGCCTCTGTCGCTAACAATTTTCGTCTGGATCTTCCTGATGAACCTTATGGACCTTGTGCCAATCGATTGGGTTCCTTACATCGCTGCTCAAATGGGCGTTGGTTACATGAAGATCGTACCAACTACAGACCCTAACGCTACTCTTGGTATGGCGTTCAGCGTATTCTTCTTGATCATTTACTACAGCATTAAGCAGAAAGGTGTTTCTGGCTTCCTTGCTGAGCTGTCTCTACAGCCAATGGGTAAATGGATGATTCCTTTCAACTTGTTCCTTGAAGTTGTAGGCCTTCTGGCTAAGCCAATCTCTCTGGCGCTACGACTGTTCGGTAACATGTATGCGGGTGAAATGATCTTTATCTTGATTGCTCTGCTTCCTTTCTGGGCGCAGTGGGTACTATCTGTGCCATGGGCAATCTTCCATATTCTAGTAATTACTTTGCAGGCGTTTATCTTCATGGTGCTAACTATCGTTTATCTTGCGATGGCACATGACGATCACTAATAAGTAATTCATGAACTGAAGTACTGTTTTAACCTGTTTTAACAAATTTTAAACTTTAACTTTTAAACTTAAATGTGGAGAAAAACTGATGGAAATGGCTAACGCTTTAGTATTCCTGGCTGCTGCGGTTCTAATGGGCCTTGCTGCTATTGGTGCTGCTGTAGGTATCGGTAACCTAGGTGGTAAATTCTTGGAAGGTGCTGCACGTCAACCTGAACTAGTACCACTACTACGTTCTCAGTTCTTCATCGTAATGGGTCTTGTTGATGCGGTACCTATGATCGGTGTAGGTCTTGGCATGTACCTAATGTTCGCAGTTGCATAAGTAGTCACTCGTAAAAGCAACGACTATCGAGTTCTACTTAATTAACAACCGCGAGAGGTAATGGCGTGAATATCAATATCACCATCATTGGCCAGGCAATCGCATTCTTTATCTTTGTTGTTTTCTGCATGAAGTACGTGTGGCCGCCAATTACGGCTGCACTTGCAGAGCGCAAAAAGAAGATTGCTGAAGGTCTGGACGCTGCTGAACGCGCTGCGCGTGACTTGCAGTTGGCTCAAGAAAAAGCCACTGAAAATATGCGTAAGGGCAAAGAAGAAGCAGCCGCCATCATTGAACAGGCCAACAAGCGGGCTAACCAGATTATCGAAGAAGCTAAAGACAAGGCTCTAGACGAAGCTAACCGTGTTAAAGCGGCTAAAGAAGCTGAACTAGAGCAAGAAGTTAACCAAGCACGCGAAGCATTGCGCGCTCAGGTAGCTACACTTGCATTGGCTGGTGCTGAGAAAGTACTAGAAGCTTCTATTGATGAGAAGGCACACGCGCAGCTTGTTGAAAAACTGGCCGCTGAGCTTTAAAGCGAGGTTTAACGATGGCTGAAGTCAACACTGTCGCTCGGCCTTATACCAAAGCTGCTTTCGAGTACGCGATGGATAAGGGTAACCTCGATCAGTGGTCCGCTACGCTAGCTCTGGCTGCTGCTGCAGCATCAGAAGAGAACGTAGTGCGTGTACTGGGTAACCCTGCACTGACAGATACGCAGAAAGCTGATCTGATGATCAATATCTGCGAAGAAGCAGATGACGCGGGTAAGAATTTTCTTAAGCTTCTAGCTGAGAACAAACGCCTAGAGATACTGCCTGAGATCAGCGCTCAGTTTAATAAACTGAAAGCAGATCAGGAAAAGTCACTGGATATCGAAGTGACTACGGCGTTTGAACTACAGGACGAGCAGCAAGAAAAACTTGCTCAGGCACTGAAAACTAAACTAGGTCGCGATGTAGCACTGACCTCACAAGTAGATAAGTCTATCTTGGGTGGTGTAGTAGTTCGCACTGACGACTTGGTGATCGACGGCTCTGTTCGCGCGCGACTCGCGAAGTTGGCCGAAGCGATGAATTCCTAGGGGAATAAAAGCATGCAGCAACTGAATCCTTCTGAGATCAGTGAGATTCTCAAGAAGCGCATCGAAACTCTTGATGTGACTTCAGAAGCCCGTAATGAGGGCACTGTAGTGAGCGTTTCCGATGGTATCATTACGATCCACGGTCTTGCTGACGTTATGTACGGGGAAATGATTGAATTCCCTGGCGGTATCTACGGTATGGCGCTTAACCTTGAGCGCGACTCCGTTGGTGCTGTAGTACTGGGTGACTACCAGGATCTAGTAGAAGGTGCTACTGCACGTTGTACTGGCCGTATCTTGGAAGTACCAATTGGTCCGGAACTGCAGGGTCGTGTAGTAGACGCTCTGGGTAACCCGATCGATGGTAAAGGCCCTGTAGAAACTAAATTAACTGACGCTGTTGAAAAGGTTGCACCTGGTGTAATCGAGCGTCAGGGCGTAGATCAGCCTGTACAGACTGGTCTTAAAGCGATCGACTCAATGGTTCCAATCGGTCGTGGTCAGCGTGAGTTGATCATCGGTGACCGTCAGATTGGTAAATCTGCGATTGCTATCGACGCTATCATCAACCAGAAAGGTACAGGCGTTAAATGTATCTACGTTGCAGTAGGCCAGAAACAGTCTACTATCGCTAACGTTGTACGTAAGCTTGAAGAACACGGCGCAATGGATCACACGATCGTTGTAGCTGCTGGTGCCGCTGATCCTGCAGCAATGCAGTTCTTGGCTCCATACTCTGGTTGTACAATGGGTGAATACTTCCGTGACCGCGGTGAAGACGCTCTGATCATCTATGATGATCTAACTAAGCAAGCTTGGGCTTATCGTCAGATTTCCCTATTGCTACGTCGTCCACCAGGTCGTGAAGCATACCCAGGTGACGTATTCTACTTGCACTCTCGTCTACTTGAGCGTGCTGCGCGTGTAAACGCTGACTACGTTGAGAAGTTTACAAACGGTGAAGTTAAGGGCCAGACTGGTTCCCTAACATCTCTGCCTGTAATCGAAACTCAAGGTGGTGACGTATCCGCATTCGTACCAACAAACGTAATCTCCATCACTGACGGTCAGATCTTCCTAGAAACTGACTTGTTCAACTCTGGTGTACGTCCAGCAATCAACGCTGGTCTATCCGTATCCCGTGTAGGTGGTGCAGCTCAAACTAAGATCATCAAGAAACTAGGTGGCGGTGTTCGTCTAGCACTTGCACAGTACCGTGAACTTGCAGCATTCGCGCAGTTCGCTTCTGACCTTGATGACGCTACTCGTGCACAACTTGAGCACGGTCAGTCTGTAACTGAGCTGATGAAGCAGAAACAGTACTCTCCAATGTCTATCGCTGACATGGGTCTTAGCCTGTACGCTGCTAACGAAGGTTACTTACAAGGTGTAGCACTTGATAAAGTACTGGACTTCGAAGCAGCTTTGATTGCGTTCTTCAACAGCGAATACGCTGATCTTATGAACGACATCAACGCAACTGGCAACTACTCTGATGAGATTGCTGCTCAGTTCAAGGCTGGTATCGAGAAGTTCAAGTCTACACAAGCTTGGTAAGAACTCGTTTTGAGTGATCGATCTGCATGCTAGTCATGCAGATCTAACACAAAGCTATATAGGCGGAACTATGGCAGTCGGAAAAGAGATTAAGACAAAAATTGCGAGTGTGCAGAGCACTAAGAAGATTACCAGCGCTATGGAAATGGTTGCTGCTTCTAAGATGCGTAAAGCACAGGATCGCATGGAGTCTTCTCGCCCGTACGCGCGGAGTATCCGTGGTGTAATCCAGCACCTAGCCAAGTCCAACCCTGAGTACAGACACTTGTACATGCAGGAGCGTGAGACTAAGCGAGTTGGTTTTGTAATTGTTGCAACCGACCGTGGCTTGTGTGGTGGTTTGAACGTGAATGCGTTCAAAGCAGCTGTTAAAAGCATGAAAGAGTTCCATGACCAAGGCATCGACATCGATGTCTGTGCGCTAGGTAGCAAAGCCTCATCTTTCTTTAAGAACTATGGCGGCAATGTAGTAGCAGCAAAAACTCACCTAGGTGATGCGCCAGAAGTGGCGGATCTAATCGGGTCAGTTAAGGTCATGCTAGATGCTTACGACGAAGGCAAGCTGGATAAACTGTTCATCGTATCTAACGATTTCGTTAACACGATGACACAGCAGCCTGTAGTCAATCAGGTGCTTCCACTGAAGGCGGAAGACGACGAAGAAAAGCTTAACCATCATTGGGATTACCTATATGAGCCAGATGCTAAAGAGCTGTTAAACAGCTTGCTGGTTCGTTACGTTGAGTCCTTGGTCTACCAGGCCGTGGTTGAGAACAATGCCTGTGAACAGGCAGCACGTATGTTGGCGATGAAGAACGCAACAGACAATGCTGGCGACATGATTGACGAGCTAGAGATGATTTACAATAAAGCTCGTCAAGCAGCGATTACTCAGGAAATCTCTGAGATCGTTAGTGGTGCTGCAGCTGTTTAATAACAGGTCACAGGTTAAATTTTAAGAGGATCCGAACATGAGTAGCGGAACTATTGTTCAGATTATCGGCGCGGTAGTAGACGTGGAATTCCCACGTGACTCTGTACCGAAGGTTTACGATGCATTAACTGTATCTAAAACCGGCCTGACACTTGAAGTTCAGCAACAGCTGGGTGATGGTGTTGTACGTGCGATTGCAATGGGCCAAACAGAAGGCGTAAGCCGTGGTTTGGAAGTTGCAAACACTGGTGCTCCAGTATCTGTACCTGTTGGTACAGCAACACTGGGTCGTATCATGGACGTATTGGGTAACCCAATTGATGAATGTGGCGAAATCGGTGAAGAAGAGCGTATGCCTATTCACCGTAAAGCGCCTTCTTACGATGAGCAGTCTGCATCTAACGAACTACTAGAAACTGGTATCAAGGTAATCGACCTTGTATGTCCGTTCGCTAAGGGTGGTAAAGTTGGTCTGTTCGGTGGTGCGGGTGTAGGTAAAACCGTAAACATGATGGAGCTGATCCGTAACATCGCGATCGAGCACTCAGGTTTCTCCGTATTTGCCGGTGTAGGTGAGCGTACTCGTGAGGGTAACGACTTCTACTACGAGATGAAAGAATCCAACGTATTGGATAAAGTATCTCTAGTATACGGTCAGATGAATGAGCCTCCAGGTAACCGTCTACGTGTAGCGTTGACTGGCCTGACTATGGCTGAGAAATTCCGTGACGAAGGTCGTGACGTACTGTTGTTCGTAGACAACATCTACCGTTACACACTAGCGGGTACTGAGGTATCAGCACTTCTAGGTCGTATGCCTTCAGCGGTAGGTTACCAGCCAACTCTAGCAGAAGAGATGGGCGTTCTTCAGGAGCGTATCACTTCTACTAAGACTGGTTCCATCACGTCTATCCAAGCGGTATACGTACCAGCCGATGACTTGACTGACCCATCTCCAGCGACAACCTTCTCTCACCTTGACGCAACAGTAGTATTGTCTCGTCAAATTGCAGAGCTAGGTATCTACCCTGCGGTAGATCCACTGGACTCTACATCTCGTCAGCTAGACCCACTAGTAATCGGTCAAGAACACTACGAGATCGCTCGTAACGTTCAGGGTGTACTACAGCGCTATAAAGAGCTGAAAGACATCATCGCGATTCTAGGTATGGACGAACTGTCTGAAGAAGATAAAGCTCTGGTAGCACGTGCTCGTAAGATGCAACGTTTCCTATCTCAGCCGTTCTTCGTAGCTGAAGTATTCACCGGTGCTCCTGGTAAATACGTGCCACTGAAAGAAACTATCAGCGGCTTTAAAGGCATCCTGGAAGGCCAGTACGACGATCTGCCAGAGCAGGCGTTCTACATGGTCGGTGGTATCGACGAAGCGATCGAGAAAGCTAAAGGCATGTAATTGCCTTTAGCTAACCTTTACGAGGTATAAATATGGCTATGACTGTTCATTGCGACATCGTAAGTGCTGAAGAAGAACTATTCTCTGGCCTTATTGAATTCGTATCCGTAACAGGTAGCCTGGGTGATCTGGGTGTATATCCAGGTCACGCTCCGCTTCTGACGGAACTAAAACCAGGCCCTGTCGAGCTACGCAAACAGGGTGGCGAACAGGATATCTTCTACGTATCCGGTGGCTTCATTGAAGTTCAGCCTCATAAGGTAACTGTACTTGCAGACACTGCTCTACATGCTGCAGACCTTAATGAAGCGAAAGCTCAAGAAGCACAGAAACATGCTGAACAGGCGATGTCTGATAAAACTGCAGAGTTCGAATACTCTAAAGCAGCGAGTCAGCTGGCTGAAGCTGCGGCTCAGCTTCGTACCCTACAGCAGATTCGTAAGAAGCTTGGTCGTTAAGACTGACTCTTACAAATCATTAGTTCTAAAAGGCAACCTTCGGGTTGCCTTTTTTGTTTCTGGCAGAGCCATAAACAAAAAAAGATCGCTTCGCTTGTTAGTAGCCAGGACGCCGCTTCGCGGCTAGAGATCTCTACGCTTTTAGGACGCCACTATGTGGCTAGAGGACGGCTGCGCCTACAGAATACCCACAACTACAATGTCTATGTTATGTGGTTTGGGCTGATGCTAAATTAATGTAAAAATGTACAAGAACTTTTTAGCTTTGTTGTATGGATATTAAAGTGAAGAAAATACTTTCTGTTTGCTTAATTTTATTAAGCAATGAGCTGTTGGCTGCTAGTACTGATAATTTTGGGTTTGTTGCATCTAATAACCAAGATCCTATTTTTATTGAAAAGTGCTCAGAATACAGAAACGCTAAGCTCGCGAATGACATAACAACCCTCTTAACGTTTGTAGACCCTAAATTTCTTGAGAAGGACCTTATCCACAAGGCGACTAAGCACGTAAGGAAAGTATCTAAGAAATACAACAAACACTTTGGGGGTAAGAGCTATCAGCTTTCAGAAAATAGACTGGTAGAAAACTCTGACGAGAGCCTTGCAGGTGTAAAAGTGGTTTGGAGATCTGAGAAATCATCGTTTCACGAGGGATGCGCGTTTGACAAAATCACCTCCTCAAATAAATGGAAAATTAGAGTTAAGTAATTTCTACAAACGATTTGATCTAAAAGGCAACCGGATGGTTGCCTTATTTGATGGTGCTAAAAGTAAAGATTGAAAGCTGTTAGAGCTCGTCGCCTAGGTCTTTATAACCAGCGACTAGCACATGGTTGGCTGAGACGACGGATTCTGAAAACAAAGAGAATTCAGACGATACCTTTTCGACTGATGCTAGGTCAGATTCATGCGCTATGGCTGTCATAGGCGGCACGTGAGAGCGTTCAGGTAGATCAACTCCTTCGACTACGGCATTGTGTCTAATCACGCTGCCATCACCTATATGGCAGCGAAAGACGACACTGTTAAAGCCGATAAAGACATCGTCACCGACTGTACATGGGCCATGTACAATCGAGCGATGAGCGATAGAAGTACGTTCACCTACCACAACCTCGGCACCGGCTTTAGAGTGAATCACCACGCCGTCTTGAAGGTTTGAACCTTGTTTAATCAGTACAGGTTGCATCTCACCTGATGCATCAACTTCATCGGCTCTGATTACAGCGTAAGGGCCGACAAACACATTATCTTCGATGATCACACGGCCACAAATAATGGCAGTAGGGTCAATAAAGGCCTTGTTTGACACTTCTGGGTAGTAGCCCGCCGGGCACTTTCTAAGCATTGTTGCTCCTAACTGTTGCCTCTATAAGGCGAAGAGGCTTTGTTATTGTATATTAGAAGTTAAGCGTATCTTTAGACTGTTATAGACCAGAAAAGGCTAATGGTTTAGCAATGCCTTCCTGAACTAGTGTCTGTTTACCATCATATACTAGGTGTCCATTTACCCAAGTCGATTTAATCTGACCCGAGAATTCTAGGCCGTCAAACGGAGTCCATTCACAGTGGTATAGGCTATTCGCATGGCTTACTAATGTCGATTTTTTTGGATCAACCAGAACTAGATCGGCAAAGTAACCCTCGCGAATAAATCCACGTTCTAAAACACCATAACGGATCGCAGGGTTATGGCATACCTTCTCGACAACTTGTGCGATCGACATACGGCCTAAATTAACTTGCTCTAATAAGGTTAGTAGAGCGTGTTGGACAAGGGGAAGGCCTGCTGGTGCATCTGAATAATCAACCAGCTTCTCGGTGAGTGTATGCGGAGCATGATCCGTTGCGATGATATCGATCTGCCCCGTCTTAAGTGCATTTAGCAGCGCATTGCGATCCTGTAGGGTTTTAATCGCCGGATTACATTTAATTAAATTACCGCGCGTTTCGTAATCTTCAGCACTAAACCATAGATGGTGCACGCAAGCTTCTGCTGTGATCTTCTTGCCTTGGATAGGGCCTGACAGGAATAAGCTCAGCTCTTTTTCTGTTGTGATATGTAGAACATGAAGATTGCTTTGATATTTCTTTGCTAGTTCTACCGCATAAGAGGAGGAAGCAAGACAGGCTTCATCGTCACGAATAATAGGGTGGTCGTGGATCGTAATTTTACGTCCGGTGTCTTGAACACGTTTTAGGTTATTGGCAATAACCGGGCCGCTTTCGCAATGAGTAACGATTAAAACAGGGCTTTCACGGAAGATCCCTTCTAAAGCAGTTGGGTTTTCGACAAGTAGGTTGCCGGTAGAGGCACCCATAAACACTTTTACGCCACAGGTTTTGGTCGGGTCTAGCGCTTTGATATCATCTAAGTTGTCTTCAGTAGCCCCTAGATAGAAAGCGTAGTTCGCTGCGGAGTTTCGAGCAGCAATATTATATTTATTCTCTAGTGCAGCAGCATTTGTCGTCGAGGGGTTAACATTCGGCATCTCCATATAGCTGGTGATGCCTCCTGCAACGGCTGCACGCGATTCAGTTGCGATACTACCTTTATGAGTTAAACCTGGCTCACGGAAATGTACTTGATCGTCGATCATTCCCGGAAGCAGCCAGCACCCCTTAGCATCGATAACCGTGTCGGTTGATTTAGCGTCGATATCAGCAGCAATTAGATCGATTCTTTGGTCTTTAATTCTTAGATCGACCTCTCTTTGTTCACCTTCATTGATGATGATCGCGTTCTTAATCAATGTGTCATTCATTGCTGCAATACCTCTGTGTCTCGTACTTCGGGAGAGTGGCTATAAAACCGGCCAATTATGACATGAAGTGTAATGTTATAATATAACTCTATTCAAAGAAGGTAATTCAATTAAGGTTTAGCTTTTAATGAAAGAAGGGGACCTTTAGGTGAGCTACAGCAGTCGCCAAAGCGTATCAAAGATGATTTTCTGCGCACCGGCCACTTCCGGTGAATCAATCACCACCGCTGTGGGATAGTTTTCTGAAGCGAGTGAGATGATTGCACATTTAGGTGGGTAGATAGCAATGTAGGCGGCATCGACTTTGCCTTCCGTTTTGATCCACTTACGTTCTGATAGCAGAGCGTCTTCACCGCCATCACCGATTGCAATGGCGCGTACGTTAATACCACGCTGTATGCGCTGGTTAGTAAAGTTAGGGAAGGGTCGATAGAGATGTTTCCTGATCGGCTTGGAGGAGAACACTGAGTAGCTGTCAGCATCGGAGCTAGATACTGTTACAAGAATATCTTTCAGGACGTGCTCTATACCGTCATCGCCTTCATAGAAGCTGACATTGGCAGTATTAAAGTCAGGTTTAAGGTGTTGCAGTTCAGGAATAATGCTCTGTTTTAGTTCATCTATCGCTTTATCTAAGCTCTGTCGGCGATCTTCAGCCAGTTGCAAAAGAATATCTGGATCTACAGGGGCGAATAAACGTCGTTTGCCTTTGGGTAGATAGGTCACGATACCTTTTTGCTGCATATCTTTGAGACTTTCATAAGCACTACCGCGATTAACCCCTGATTTGTCAGCAATTGTTCGTATAGAACTTGCCCCCAGGGTTAATAAGGCTTTATAGATTGCTATTTCTCTTGAGTTTAAGCCCAATATTTTAAAAACGTCGTTATTCATAATTGTCATAAATTTTGTGACAAAAGGGATTGTATCGTTACAGTTTTACTTTAAAGTTCGGTGAAAATAAAGCGAAAACCTATACAAGGAAAGGTAAGACTATGTCCGTAGACGTTGTCATTTTGGCTGCTGGTCAGGGTAGCCGTATGAAATCTAAACTCCCTAAAGTACTGCACAAGGTTGGCGGTAAAGCGATGGTGCAACATGTAATCGACACCGCATCGTCATTGCAGGGGGTGAATACGCATGTGGTGATCGGTCACGGTGCGGACAAATTACGTGAAGAGTTGCAAGGGCAAGAACTTAACTTTGCTTTGCAGGCGGAACAGAAAGGCACTGGTCATGCTGTAGCGCAAGCGATGCCTCAAGTAGCTGAAGATAGTGTTGTATTAGTGTTGTATGGTGATGTGCCTCTGACTCAAGCTGAAACTATGCAGCAAATGGTCGATATTGCTGCCACTGGTGATCTGGCTCTTTTAACAGTAAACCTAAAAGACCCTACTGGCTACGGCCGCATCGTACGTAATAGCGAAGACAAAGTTGTGGCGATTGTTGAGCATAAAGATGCTTCGCCAGAGCAGCACCTAATCAATGAAGTAAATACCGGAATTTTAGCGGTTAAGAGTCAGTATCTTGCTGATTGGTTACCACAGCTATCCTCTGAAAATGCGCAAGGCGAATATTACCTGACAGATATCATCGCGATGGCTGCTAATGGTGGCGTTAAGATCAGCGCGATTCAGCCAGAAGCTGAAGAGGAAGTTCAAGGGGTTAACAACCGCGTTCAGTTGGCTGAACTAGAACGCTGGTACCAGTTACAACGTGCTGAATGGTTGATGGTTAATGGCGCGACTTTAGCTGACCCAGCGCGTGTTGATGTGCGCGGTAATGTCTCTATTGGTCAGGATCTACTGATCGATGTAAACGTTGTTTTAGAGGGCGATGTTGTACTAGGTGACAATGTTGTAATCGAACCAAACTGCTATCTCAAAAACTGTACTGTTGCAGCTGGCACCCATATCAAGGCAAATACAGTGATTGAAGATGCTGTTATTGCAGAATCTTGTGATATTGGTCCGTTTGCACGTTTACGCCCAGGCACTCAGCTTGCTGCTAAAGCGAAGGTTGGAAACTTTGTTGAAACTAAAAAAGCGATTGTGGGTGAGGGAAGCAAGATCAATCACCTGTCCTATGTGGGCGATGCGGTATTGGGTAAAGATGTAAACATCGGCGCAGGTACTATTACTTGTAACTACGATGGCGTGAATAAGTCGCTGACAGAAATCGGTGACAACGCATTTATTGGTTCCAATACCGCCCTAGTTGCTCCGGTTAAAGTGGGCGCTATGGCGACTGTTGGCGCAGGTTCAACGATTGCTAAACCTGTATCTGATGATGCGCTTGCGATTACTCGTGCAAAACAAACTGAATTGAAAAACTGGCCGCGTCCTAAGAAGAAAGGAAACTAATTATGTGTGGAATTGTAGGTGCTGTTGCAGCTAGGCCAGTTCAGGAAATCTTGCTTGAAGGTCTTCGCCGCTTGGAATACCGGGGTTATGACTCAGCCGGTGTTGCATTGCAGACCGAAGCTGGTATCCAGCGTTGTCGTCGTAATGGCAAGGTTCAAGCCCTTTCTGATGCTTTACAAGAGCTGCCTTTAGTGGGTACGACAGGTATCGCACATACCCGTTGGGCGACTCACGGCGTACCTTGTGAAGCGAATGCTCATCCGCACATGTCCGGCGATCAATTGGCCGTAGTGCACAACGGTATTATCGAGAATTTCGAAGAGCTAAAAGCCAATCTGCAAAATGATGGCTATGAATTTAGCTCAGAAACGGATACTGAAGTAATTGCACACTTACTTGCAAGAGAGCTTAAATCAACCAGCTCTTTGCATACGGCTGTTGCCAATATTATTGGTCAGCTTGAAGGTGCTTACGCGCTAGGCGTGATTGAAAAAGCAGATACATCACAGCTAGTTACTGCGCGTAAAGGTAGCCCGTTGGTGATCGGTGTTGGTATTGGCGAGAACTTTATCGCTTCCGACCAGCTTGCTCTTTTACAAGTAACTGACCGCTTTATGTTTTTGGAAGATGGTGATGTTGCGACCCTAACGGCTGCAGATATCACTGTTACGGATATCTCAGGCAAAAAAGTAGAGCGTGAAGTCAGCCAATTTGAACATGGTGTAAGCTCTGCGGATAAAGGTGAATTTAAGCACTATATGCTTAAAGAGACCTATGAGCAGCCAGAGGTGATCAAAGCGTGTCTCGAAGGGCGCATCAGCGAAGACAAACTGTTGGAGCAATGCTTCGGTGTTAAAGCAGCAGAAGTGTTTGATCAGGTTAAGCAGGTACAAATTATTGCCTGTGGTACAAGCTTTCATGCCGGTTTGATTGCTAAGTACTGGATAGAAGATCTCGTCGGTATTCCATGTATGGTCGAGGTGGCCAGTGAGTACCGTTACCGTTCAGTGGTGATTCCTGAAGGCACGCTATTCCTGACCATTTCACAGTCTGGTGAAACAGCAGATACCTTAGCTGCACTGCGTGAAATTCAGGATCGCGTTTTGGCTTCTTTGGTTATCTGTAACGTCCCGGGTAGCTCTTTGGTGCGTGAATCAGATCTGGCCTTGATGACCAATGCGGGTCCAGAGATTGGTGTAGCGTCGACTAAAGCGTTCACGACACAGCTAGTGGCGTTGATGCTAACGACAATCGCACTTGGCCGTCGTAATGGCTTAAGCGAAGAAACTGAAGCAGCAATCATCTTTGCGCTTAAAAAGCTTCCTGAACAGGTTCAGCAAGCTCTAGCAATGGATAGTGATATTGAGCAGATGGCACAGTCCTTTGCTGAAAAGAATCATTCACTGTTCCTCGGCCGCGGCACTTTGTATCCTGTGGCAAAAGAGGGTGCGCTTAAGCTGAAAGAGATCTCCTATATCCACGCGGAGTCTTACCCAGCAGGTGAGCTAAAACACGGCCCGTTAGCGTTGGTAGATAAAGATATGCCTGTCGTCGCAGTGGCTCCACAGAACGATATGTTGGATAAGCTGAAAGCGAATCTTCAAGAAGTACGTGCTCGTGGTGGTGAACTGTTTGTCTTTGCGGGTTGTGAGAAACTACAGTCAGAAGAGGGCACCTATGTACTGAATATGCCAGTATGTGATGAGATTATGCAGCCCGTGCTGTACACCATTCCGCTGCAGTTGCTCTCTTATCATGTCGCAATATTGAAAGGTACAGACGTGGATCAGCCACGAAATTTGGCTAAGTCGGTAACGGTTGAGTAACGGCTTGAGTTAATAAGACCTCTATAACAGGCTCACTGATCAGTGGGCCTGTATTCTTTCCAGAGTCCATTCCCTAAATGCCCTGATAATAGGCTGCTCCTTCCTGTCTTCGTGGGTGACCAGAAAATAGCCTTGTTGAGATTGGATTGGTTGTAATTCTCCAAATGGGGTTATCAATTCCCCACTGTTTAGCGCTTTTTCGATTAGATGTTTACGCCCCATAGCGATGCCTAAACCTGATTTAGCAGCTTTCACTGCATGTTCTGACTTATCAAAGCAGTGACCCTGTTTTAGATTGAGGTTTAATGCTTGTTGATTCGCCCAGTAGGACCATTCTGAATAGGGGCCAGCTTCAGGCCATGCTTGAGCATCATGTAGTAAATGGCAGTGGTTTAGTTTTTCTGGTTTATCCCATAAGTCATGTTTATCTGCGAAGTCTTTGGTACAAACGGGAATGAGCTGTTCATTCATGAGTGGCAAGCTAACCAACCCCGGGTACTCGCCCTGACCATAATAGATCGCTAGATCGATCCGTTCGGCATAAAAGTCGATCAGACGGCTATGGGTTTCCATACGAATAAAAATCTGAGGGAAGAGCTGAGAGAAGTCTGCCAGTCTTTCCAGCAACCATTGCGAAGCAAAAGAAGGGGGAACTGAGAGTGAGAGTTCGCCGGCAAGCCCTTGGCTATGGATATCCCGAATCAGATTATCGAGCTCTATCAGGCTGTTATTGGTTTGTATCAGGAGCCTTTCGCCCTCGGCGGTGAGCTTTAGGCGACGGTTATAGCGCAAGAACAAGGCAAAACCGAGTTGTTCTTCCAATTTACGTATACGTTGGCTAATGGCCCCTTGAGTAAGATTTAACTCTTCTGCAGCGAGGGTAAAGCTAAGGTGCTTGGCTGCGCTGCTGAAGCATTGCAGGTTAGCGAGAACGGCGCTGTTCAAGTGAGAGGATTTCAGATTAGCCATATTAATCCATGGATGGTTTTTTATGGTTTGTTGTAAATTATAAGCACTGGTTTAATGCTTTTATCCTAATTTCATTAGTTGGAATTAACAAAATTTATTCGATTGGAGCTGGTTTTATGGGGTTAAACAGACAGGAAATAAATGATCTGATACGTGAGTTTCCCTTATTGGAGCGGCTTCAGAAAACTAAGCCGTTGCTTTGGCTAAACTCTAAAATCACGGACTTTTCTGCAGTATCTGCGCACCTGCCATTAGCGCAAACTGATGTTTCCGATGCTTCAGCAAGATTGAATCATTTTGCTCCCTATCTTGCGGAAGTGTTTCCGGAAACCGCTGCCAATAAAGGCATGGTTGAATCGCCGTTGCGGGAGGTGCCTCAATTTCATCGCCAGTTAGAGGCAAGGGCCAATCAAACTCTCTCTGGTCGTCTGCTGTTGAAGTGCGACAGCCATCTGCCTATATCTGGTTCGATAAAAGCACGAGGTGGTATCTATGAGGTACTTAAGTATGCCGAGACCGTTGCTATAGATGCCGGTCTTATCACCAAAGAGAGTTGTTACAGCAAGCTGAATAGTGATGTTTGTCGCGAGCTGTTTAGTCAGTATCAAATCGTGGTGGGATCAACCGGCAACCTTGGTCTTAGTATCGGAATTATGGGGGCTGCTTTAGGGTTTTCGGTGACGGTTCATATGTCTGCAGATGCTCGGCAGTGGAAGAAAGACCTACTACGTAGCAAAGGCGTGCAGGTCATTGAATATGAAGATGATTACAGTAAAGCGGTAGAAGAGGGGCGTAAACAAGCGCTCAGCCAACAGCGTTGTCATTTTGTGGATGATGAGAACTCAAATGACCTGTTTTTAGGCTATGCGGTTGCTGCAGAGCGTTTAGCTAAGCAGCTATCAGAGCAAAAAATTCAGGTCGACGCTGAACATCCTTTGTTTGTCTATCTGCCTTGTGGTGTCGGTGGCGGCCCGGGTGGTATTGCTTTTGGTTTGAAACTGCTCTTTGGTGATCATGTTCATTGCTTCTTTGCTGAGCCGACTCACTCTCCCTGTATGCTGGTGGGTATGTATACTGGGCTACATGATCAGATCAGTGTTCAGGAGCTAGGCATCGACAACCAAACTTGTGCTGATGGCCTCGCAGTAGGCCGTGCTTCCGGTTTTGTTGGTAAGGTGATGGAGCCATTGTTAAGTGGGGTTTATACCGTAGAGGACAAAACACTTTATCAATTATTGGCCGAAATTTATGAGAGTGAGAATATCATGCTGGAACCATCGGCTTTGGCGGGAGCGACAGGCATTATAAATCTGATTTCGCAGGGCGAAAGCTACCTTCAGAATCATGGCTTGCAGAGTAAGTTGGATAACTCAACCCATATCATCTGGGCTACAGGCGGTAGTATGGTTCCTGAATCTGAATGGCAGAGTTACTACAAGTTAGGCAAGTGATTGCCTACTTTAAGCACTAAATGCAGCAGTATAAGGATGAGCATGGTTGAAATAGGGTGAGATGGTATCTGCCTTGATCGCCTGCTAATGTAAGCGTTAAAGACAGACGGTTTTAAGTCTTAAACGGAACTTACATGGCCTATCTTTCCCGATCTATTCAGCGAGTGGCGTTATTAGCATTTGCGGCCCTCATTCTGAGTGCTTGCTCTCAGATCGTCCCGCCTACTGAATTACCGCACGCGCCATTATCTAAAACTGAGCTACCTGGTTATCTCGGCATTATTATGGCGGCCGAGCCTATTGGCGAAGTTCAAGAAGATCGAGCACTTGTCCGTGTAGTCGCTGTAGTACCCGGCTCTTCTGCAGATCTAGCCGGTTTAAAGTCAGGTGATATTTTAGTTTCTTTAGATGGTGAACCCATAGAAAGGCCTCGAAAAGAGGTGACCGCTTTTCTTCGATCCCGAATTCAAAACCTTGGCGTGGGTACTGAACTCGTTTTTAAAATAAAGCGTCGCACAGTTTCAGATCAGTTATCGGTTGATGGTCAGCCTTTAGAAAGAACGCAATCGGGATTGGCAGGCTCAGTCGTTATTCCTCATTGGGAACGCTTACTAAATGCTTATCCTAACCAGCAGGTGACTTTGGAAGGGCGCGTAGCAGAGAAGGAAAAACTGATCACTACAGTATTAAGTCCAAAGCCAGGAACAGAAGAAAGGGAATTACCGGGTAATGCGATATTACGGCCTGATCTAGCAACAGCTGATATTTCAGTCGAAGAAGTTTTTGTACATAATGTTATTCGGCTTTCTCCCTCTCAAACAGCGTTGAATCAGAGTTATCAAGAGCTGTTGAAACGGTTTGAAAAGGATCAGATGATTGATGACCCTTTTCGACTGGATACAGTGCGTTACCTCCATAGAGACCCATTAAAACTCTCACTCGCTACTCGATCGTTAGGAATGGAATTACAACAGGTCCAAAGAGGAAAGCAGCTTAATCTTGACCAATTGTTTAAGGTAGCTCGATCACAGTTAGACCTTCCTAAAACTTCCGCTCTTTCTAATTTACCAATTAGGCCTTTGAAAAGAGCGACTGCTGCCGAGCATGGTCATTATTTGGAGCAGTTACTCGGATTAGCGCAATTACAGGTTGATCAAGCGTTTGCTGCACTGACTTCTGAAGAGCGGGACCATATAGCTCAAGTATTGCCTACCTTAGCTGAGCAGTTTGCTGAGCGTTTATTTCTCTACCTAGATGACGATGTTCAGCGTTTGGAGCAGCATAATCAGGCTTTAAAAATACTGAAAAAGGTGGATATTGCCTCCTTAGTAGCGGCTGCAGAAGTGATGTCAGTCGCAATAGAGCCTGATTATTTATCACAGCTCGAGAGTGATTTGCGCCTGTTTGAGCAGCAGCAAAGAGACCCCGTAAAAGTGAAAGGGGTAAAAGGTGAGGTCTTATGGCACTCAGAAAAAGGGATTCTCTTTGCCGGGAGTGGCAACAACCAATATCTAGAAGGCTTCCCTGTCATTATCGATCTGGGTGGCTCTGATCAATACAGGGTTCCTGTTGCCGCTGCTCGGCCTGATTCGCCTATAGCGCTATTAATTGATCTTGGAGGAGATGACCGCTATCAGTCGACGCAAGCCTTTGCCCAAGGCACTGGTTTTATGGGGGTGGGGATTCTCTATGATCACGCGGGCAACGATCGTTATACCAGTAATCAGCCCTTTGCCCAGGGGAGCGCCCTAAGCGGTGTGGGTCTTCTGATCGACCGACGTGGGGATGATCTGTATCGAGGCATACGGTTTACCCAAGCAAGCGCATTGGGGAAAGGCTTCGCTGCTGTTGTAGATGGTAGTGGTGATGATGAGTTTGATGCTGGGGGCTTTGCTCAAGGTTTTGCCGGCCCTGGTGCTTTTACTGCTCTAATCTCTAAAGGTGGTGATGATCGCTATCATGCATCGGGCCTTTATCGATCAAGTTACTCTAATGGTGTTGGGATCTACAAAGGGTTTTCTCAGGGTGTTGGTGTTGGGTTTCGACATCAAGCCTCTGGTGGGATCGGTGTGTTGCTGGATGATGGAGGTGAAGATGCATACGAAGCTGGCAACTTTTCTCAAGGTGGTGGTTATTACTTTGGCTGGGGGGCCTTAATCGACCTTGGACTACAATCAGATGCTTATGAAGGCTCCCGCTATGCTCAAGGCTTTGCATCACATTCGGCGTTGGGTTCTTTCTGGGATCAAGGCGGTGATGATTATTATCAAAGTTGGGTTGGGGCAGCAAACAGTGCCGCTTGGGATCTCTCTGCGACTATTTTTTTAGATGATGCAGGAGACGATTTTTACGCCAAGGGGCATAGCTTTTCCCTCGGTGCATCAGCTCATAATGGACTTGCTTTGTTTTTAGATCGGCAAGGAAAGGACACTTACCAAGTGTACCCGGCAAGCAGCGGCCCTAATAATTACCATGGAGGCCCCAGTCTTTCATTTTTTGTGGATGCGGGTGGTGATGAGGATAGCTATCTCGTGAACAAAGTGAGTAACAATCAGGTCAATCAAAGAGGTGAGTCAGGAATCATTCTGGACTTACCATTGTTTTGGGGTCAAATGAATGATCAGGAGTTTAAAAGGCTGCTGGAAGCAGAATAGTTGCTCTTTTAGCTATAAATTCCAGATACAAAAAAGGCAGCTATTTAGCTGCCTTTTTATCATTGGATTTTAGGCTTAACTGTAATCAGCTGGGCTGTAACCGCCTGCAATACCTTTAGACGCAAGAGCAACTGCATCATGAGCGTGTAAGCTCTCGAAGTGCTCTACCTTCAACCAGAAGTCCGCGTACTGCTTTTGGCTTAATAGCGCTTGTTTAACGCGTCGTGCAGCGTCTTCACAGAACATTAGGTTGTGACCATTCAAGCGAGCAAACTCTTGCTCGTCAGCACGCTTCACCGCTGTTTGTACTGGTGTTTTTAGGGCATCTTCAACAAGATCGATTAGATCTGTTAATGGGAATGCACCCATATCTTTATCCAGCTTAACCCAAGCTGTTGCTTGGCTGCGTTGGCTATGAGGTGTAGCGAATGAGCCTTTTTCAGACTTCAACCAATTCTCTACGTCTTCAACGTTAATGCTGCCTTTGTTGGCAAAGTCATCAGTGAATGCTTGAGCTAATAGCTGACGTGATAATGCTGCTGAACACGGGCAAGTGGATGAGTACGGAACGCGTGTTGCTAGTTCCAGAACGACTTCACCGTCTTTTAGCGTTGCACGTAGGGTT
Source organism: Neptuniibacter sp. PT8_73 (assembly GCF_047778045.1). Taxonomy (GTDB): domain Bacteria; phylum Pseudomonadota; class Gammaproteobacteria; order Pseudomonadales; family Balneatricaceae; genus Neptuniibacter. The sequence goes on along the minus strand of NZ_CP180545.1, from coordinate 3,843,517 downwards.
GTGGAGTAACTTTTCCAACCACTGTTATCGCTTTTTAGGGCGTCGCGCTTGATTAGGAAATCAAAATCAAAGTTTAGGAAAACCTGAGTCGAGATATCGTGATGGCTATCCAATAGGTGCGATAGGAAATCTGTTAACGCTGGAACATTCAGCGTTTGGTTTTCAAAAAAGTTGCTTAGAGCAAGGTAAAGGCGAGACATGTGGATACCTTTAACCTTAGGATTTACCAGATTAACGTAGGTATTAACGCGTGCTTCGATGCTGTTTACACCTAGTTTACTATCGTCAAATTGCAGAGGGACGGTGATTCCATTCATGCCCACCCAGTCCAGAGAGCCGTGAATCTCAGGATTTTGATGGCTGGTAACGTCAGGCAAGTTGGTCATGAAGCAGGTCTTCCAATTCGGTAGTTATCAAAATCTGAATCCGTAAGCTCTTACGTATAGAAAAATAGGCTTACGTTAAACAATACCTAGTTAAATAGGGGCGTATAACGAAAAAACAAGCGCCTGTTCAAAAATGAGTCAGGCTTAGGTTCAATTCGTAAATATGACCTATAAAAAAGTACTATTCCTTAGGCTGAAAGTCTAAAAAATAGAAGAGCGACGTACCATACCTCTTGATAAAGGGGGTTGGCAAATATCAGGCAAAAAAAGTCGCTTTTTAGTGCATAAAATCTGCCTTTGTCGTTTAAATACCTTGCTTTTGTATGTCTTTTTGTATTTTAGAAGGTGTTAATGTTACAGCGTGGCTTTCTCATGTAAGGTTAAAAATCAGAGCTAGCCTATTAATAACTATAGGATATTTTTATTTATCTATTTACACAGAAGCCGATACAGCATACAAACAAAGATAAAACCTCATTAAGAGGCGGTGCTATGTCTATAGGAGGTCCATAGCATGAATGATTCAATGTCGAGCTTTGCTATAAATTTTATCGCGTTTGTTGGTATTGCGTTCTTGGTGCTGTTTGTTGTCGCAATCGTTGTGGCGGTAGTTTTATACCAAATCGATAAGCATCAAACCGCGCAAACAATCCGTCGTAATTACCCTCTGATTGGTCGCTTTCGTTACTTGTTTGAACATGCCGGTGAGTTTTTCCGTCAGTACTTCTTTGCTATGGACCGTGAGGAGATGCCATTTAACCGTGCGCAGCGCTCTTGGGTTTATCGAGCTGCCAAGAACGTAGATAGTACTATCGCTTTTGGTTCATCTCGAGATCTGCGTATTCCAGGCACCTATTACTTTCTAAACTGTCCTTTCCCAACTTTAAAGGAAGATGCGGTAACGACGCAGAGCCTACGTATAGGTCCTTATTGTAAAACGCCTTACGATGCTGCGTCTTTTTTTAATATTTCCGGCATGAGTTATGGCGCACTGTCACGACCTGCAATCGAGGCCTTGTCTCAAGGAGCTAAGAAAGCAGGGTGCTGGATGAATACAGGTGAGGGTGGTGTATCGCCTTTCCATCTTGAGTCAGGTTGCGACATTGTTTATCAGATTGGTACTGCGAAATATGGTTTACGTGATGAAGACGGTAATTTCTCTGAGGAAAAGCTAAAAGAGAAAGGTGATATTCCTCAGGTAAAAATGTTCGAGATAAAACTGAGTCAGGGGGCTAAACCGGGTAAGGGCGGTATCCTGCCGGGAGAGAAGGTAACACCAGAGATTGCTGCGGTACGTGGCATTCCTGTTGGTCAAGATTCTTTGAGTCCTAACCGTCATCCAGATATTGCTTCAATTGATGATCTGCTCGATATGATTGAGAAGGTTCGTCGCATCACTGGTAAGCCTTGTGGCTTCAAAATGGTATTGGGTGATGCCGAGTGGTTAGATGAATTTTGTGAGTCGGTTAACAAGCGTGGTGTAGAGAGTGCACCAGACTTTATTACCTTAGATGGTTGTGACGGTGGTACCGGTGCTGCGCCAATGCCGCTGATGGACAGTGTGGGCCTTCCTTTACGAGAGAGTTTACCTATTTTGGTGAACAAGCTTATGGCTCATAACCTGCGTGAGCGTGTCCGCGTCATTGCCTCAGGTAAATTGATTAACCCTACCGATGTTGGTGCTGCACTTTGCATGGGTGCTGATTTCACTGTAACGGGGCGTGGCTTCATGTTTGCTCTTGGTTGTATTCAGGCTTTGCAGTGTAATAAGAATACCTGTCCGACCGGCATCACTACCCACGATCCAGACCTGCAGCGCGGATTAGTGCCAATGGTTAAAGCGGATCGTGTAGCGAACTATCATGACCATTTGGTACATGAGGTGGAGATGATCGCACATTCTTGCGGTGTAACCGAGCCGCGTCAGCTTAAGCGTAAACACTGTGCAATCGTGGTGGAAGGCAGTCGATCTATACCATTGAATATTCTCTATCCAGAGTATTAGTAAAAAGTTCATGTAAAAACGCCAGTCGTATGACTGGCGTTTTATTTATAAGTAAACATAGCGAGTGATTGTTCGTTACTCATCAAACCAACATTCGTCGATATGAGAGGCGAGTTCTTTTTCTTCTTGGTGTTGTTCGATGGCTCGGCGAGCTCTAAGCGCGCGGCGCGTTGCGAGTTTTTTGCGGGAAAGTTTTTCTTCTTCTTCAAAACCCACTAACAGATCGAATACTTCAACCTGGGTTTCGTTAAGGTCTTCAGTTTTATGCAGCATAGTAAGCTCCTGATCTTATCTTAACGGTCAGAAGGCCCATCGAGCGAAGCAGTATCTATTTATGCTGTTTAAGGCATAAATCCTTCGCTCCTCTATGAGGGGCTCTGGTGAAGTTGCTTAATAAAAAGATTTCTATCAAACACGCTTTTTAATACAGCCTTATCCCTGTTTTATAATAGCTCTGAACAAATATCAAACAGTTTTCGGCGAATTCCGAGAGGAATATTAAAAAGCCTATGTTGCAACAGGGTGAAGAATAGATGTCACAAATGTGACAGAAATAGCTTAATCTTCGTCCATATCATCGGCAGGGCGAGCGCTCGGGCGTTTGTCGTTTTGACGTAAAGATCTGAGACTACGTTTGATAGTTTTTAGATGATCAACCAGCCCTGGCCCTAGCTTCATAGCTACACCAACAGCGAGTACATCAATAACAACCAGATGAAGTACGCGAGAAGACATAAGGGTGCTTAGATCTTTATCTTCTTCCAGATCAATATGGATCGGAATGCTCGCAAGGTCTGCTAGAGGAGTATCACTAGGGCAGAGTGAGATAACCGTTGTGCCGGTTTCTTTTACCAGTTTTACCGTGTGTAAAAGGTCTTTTGTTCGACCCGTCTGAGAGATAGCCACTACCACATCGCGATCATCAAGCGATACCGCTGAGATAGCTTGCATGTGCGGATCGGAATAAGAGGTGCTGGAGACCTTCAAACGGTGGAATTTATGCGCGGCGTCAGTACAAACAGGAGCCGATGCGCCAAAGCCATAGAACTCGACGCGACGAGCCTTAGCTAGCGCAGCGATCGCACGTTCAACTGTAGTGGTATCTAGTTGCTCTTTGATATTGAGCAAGTTACCAATCATGGAATCGAAGATCTTTTCCTTAAACTCAGTCACAGTGTCTTTTGAGTTTAGGGAAAATTGCTCGAAGTGATTATTACTGGCTAAGCCTTGAGCTAAGGTAAGTTTGAAGTCTTGGAAGCCGTCGTAGCTAAGGGCACGACAAAAACGAACCACGGTGGGCTCACTGACATTGGCTTCAGATGCTAGATCAACAATACGCATATGGATTACTTCATTAGCATGAGCTAAAACATAATCCGCAACTTTTTGCTCTGACTTCCTTAAGTTTTCACGCGCTTGCGCAATCGACTTAAGCAGATTGAACGAGTTCAACCCTACACCTCACTTAGCACTTATAAATTAATACTACAGTTTTAAGTATAACAACCTTCTGACGCTCAGATCATCATTTGTCGTAAATTGCGGAGTGAAAAATCGCATGTTATTTTCGTTAAAAAAATAAATAAGGTTTCCATTTGTGAAACGTCGTAAGTTTATTCAGCAAGCTGGTTCTCTGCCCATTGCCGCCGCTTTAGCGACGGCGCCTCAATTTAGCAATGCTGCACTGATCCCTGAATTTCGTTGGAGTATGGTTACAACTTGGCCTAAAAACTTCCCGGGGTTTGGCATGGGGGCTAATTTTCTTGCCAACTTAATCAATGAGATGAGTGGCGGCCGTATCCATATATCGGTTTATGGTGCCCATGAAAAGGTCGCCCCTTCTGAAGTATTTGAAACGGTCTCCCAAGGCGAAGCTGAAATGGGCCATGGTGCTGCCTTTTATTGGCAAAACAAAGTCAGGGCTGCGCAGTTTTTTGCGGCGGTGCCTTTCGGTATGACTGCGCAAGAGATGAATGCTTGGTTGTATCAAGGGCGAGGTCTTGAGCTTTGGCAGGAGCTTTACGCAGAATACGACCTGATCCCTGCTGCTTGTGGCAATACCGGCGTGCAGATGGGTGGCTGGTTTAACCGCGAAATTAACAGCATTGATGATTTTAAAGGCCTTAAAATGCGTATCCCCGGCTTAGGTGGGGAGGTGGTGAAACGTCTAGGTGCGGAACCAGTATTGTTATCGGGCGATGAGATATTCCGCGCATTGGAACAGGGTGAGATTGAGGCTGCTGAGTGGGCTGCTCCCTACAACGATGTGGCTTTGGGTCTTTATAAAGTTGCCAAATATTACTACTACCCCGGTTGGCATGAGCCCGGTACAACCATCGAATGTATCGTCAATAAACAAGCGATGAATCAGTTGCCGAAAGATCTGCAATTGATCGTGACTAATGCCATGAAAGTGGCTAATCAAGAGATGCTGGCAGAGCTAACTGCGAAGAACCACCGAGCCTTAGAAGTGTTGTTAAAGGTGCATAAGGTCGAGTTACGACAATTTCCTGAAGAAGTGTTGGAACAGCTACGCGTGGCATCGCATGAAGTGATCCAACAAGAGCTAGAAAAAGACCCTAGAGCAGTCAAAATCTACGAATCCTTTGAGAATTTTCGACAGCAGGCGATGGCTTGGCACGATATCTCAGAGCGCGCTTATATGCTGGCGCGAGAATAGCTACAGATTTCACTGCAATTAGCCGCAAAACCGGTACAATAAACACTTTCCAATAGTTCAGGTGGATTAGATGTCTGATCAGCGCTTTGACAAAGAGTTCTACGATCTTAAAGATTGGCAGTTAGCGGCCTACTGCGCTGCAGTCTCAGAACGCATGTTCCCTAATTTTGCTCTATTTGCTCGTTTGATGGAGTTTGGTGATGTCAGCAAAATGCGTCAAATTCTGGATGCAGTCTGGGATCATCTGAACAATACCGGTGCAAAAATGAACTTCGAAGTTCAACTGGATAAGGTAGAAGAAAATATGCCTGATCTGGAAGAGTTCGATATGTACGGCGCGTCTCCAGCTTTGGATGCGGTTGTTGCACTGTTCTCTACACTTAACACCGTAATCGCTGCAGATGCGAGCGAAGTTCTGACTGTTGCCAATATGTCTCGTGAGTCGGTGGCAACGTTTATTGAACTAAACGCGGACGATCAGATTTCTGATGATGAGCTGGTTAGATTCATCAATACACACGACCTCATGGTACAAGAAGATGATTTCCAAGCGGATATCCTAGAGATCATCCAAGATGACTTACCACGTCGTGATGCATTGCAAGAGCTACGTGAACTAGCGCATAACGACGGTTACAGTAATCTTGGTATTAGTGATAGCGAATAGTTCATGCTACGAATTGGTTTAATACTTCTGATTTTGCCATCAGTCGCCTTGATGGTTCTCTTCTATGTCGATCAAAGTGCTGTTGAGGCATGCTTAGATCAAGGCGGTTCATATAACTATGATCTGGCTGAATGTGATCTTGAGCGGGAACACCCTTTCAAACCTTTATTAGTAAGGCACCCATTGGTGGTGAATGGTGGTATGTTGCTATCGGTTGTGGGTGTATTTATGTGTATGAAAGGACTGCTTTGGCGTCCACGTAAGGAAGCCTAATGGTTAAAAAGATTGTTTGGGGAATTCTATTACTGCTCGCAGCGGGTATTTTCTTGGCTTGGCTAACACAAGATAAGTGGTTGCCGGGTTGGAATCAGGAGCTTGCTGATCAGAATAACGAATTTCAGCAAAGAGGATTAGCGTTAGGTCAAAAGGCCGACCAGCAAACTTGTCTTGAAGAAGCGCTAAGTAGCTTTAATCAATGCTCAGGGTTTAGTTGTACGATCAAGCATGGAAAATTTTTAAAAGCTTGTTTACAGAATGCATCACCTAGCGAAAACTTCTGTAAGGATGTACCAGAATTCCGAGAAGAGCGTACTGAAGACGACAAATCATGGGCGCGCCACGCCTGTTGGAGCCGGGATGTCAGAGGCGAAGGTTGTCGCCTCTTGATGAGACAACAGCAGTTATTTTGCAGCGAAAAGTAATGAAACGGACCAAAAGGTCCGTTTTTTTTAGTTGCTATCTTAATTTAAAAAGTTCTAACATAAGCTCTGCACACTGTTAGCGCACAGAGGTTTTATTCGTCTAATAAAATCTGTAGTGTATATAGATAGGCGTTTTTTTAGACGTCACTAATAAAAATAATAAATTCAAGAGTAGAGATGGAGACTGGCAACCGCATTTTTATGCTGTGGGTTGCTAGTACTAGCTTATGGAAGTCATGTGTTACTGCAATGGTAGTTCACAGCGAGTAAGTTGTGAGACTGCAGCATTAATGAAACAAGCGCCGTGTATTATCCCGCGTTCGTCTGGGATGGCTCAGGGCGGTATGGATATTTTGGGTGGCATTGATCATCCGATTCCCCCTCGACTTTTAGCATATCCCACTTCATCTGTAAGGGTATGGGGCTGATATGCTGATAGGTTCAATAGGTTTTCCTAACGATCAGCGGGTTAAGCTGGAAAAGATTTTCAAGCTGTCTAAACAGACCCGTTATACGTTGGTAACTCCCGATTTTTCTGAGCTTCCTGACCTGTTGCTCGTATTTGGATTTGACCTCTCTATATACCCTGAATTAGCGGAAATTCCTCAAAGTTACCATGCCCGTATCATTTTGGTCGGCCGTGGTAAGCCTGAAAGCGAGGAACATGCTCATCTTGGTTACCCTCTGGTTTCTTCTCGCGTTTTACGTGCTCTAGATAAAATGACGCACGAAAATGAAGAGATGGATCTAGAGTCCGCTAAACAGGAGCAAAAAGAAGATACTTTCAGTAAATACACTGCACCTGAGCCTACGGAAAGTGCAGCAGTTGAAAGTGGTCGAACCAGTTATCAAGTATTGGTAGTGGATGATAACGATGTGATGCAACAGGCACTAAATGCCGAGTTACAGCAGTTACCGCTACCGGTTAACGTGCACTTTGCCGGTTCTGGCGAAGAAGCACTCGCGAATGTAACAGATCATAGTTATGACTTTATCTTTCTGGATGTAGTTATGCCTGGCATGGACGGGTTTGAAGCCTGTACAGAAATGCGTAAACGTCCAGATTTAAAGAAAACCCCAATCATAATGCTGACCTCTAAGACTTCACCTATGGATGAGGTGAAAGGAATTATGTCGGGCTGTTCCACCTATCTGACCAAGCCAATCGTGCACGAAGAGTTTCAGAAGGTGATCGGCCGAGTATCCAATTGGGTTGATGAATTTCAGAAAGCGTAAGTAAATGGAGCTATCCAGTGAAAAAAGTATTGGTTGTTGAAGATGACCTAGTTCAGCAGAAGCATATTTGTACAGTATTGGCTTCTTGCGGTGTTGAAGTAGTAGCTGCCAATGATGGCAAGCAGGGTCTTGAAAAGGCAAAGACGGAAAATCCTGATCTAATTTTCATGGATATCGTTATGCCAGAAATGGATGGCTATTCAGCCTGTCGTCAGATCACGTCTGACGAAGCAACAAAACATATTCCAGTAGTGATTGTATCAAGTAAAAATGAAGAGGCAGATAAGGTGTGGGCGCAGCTACAGGGTGCTACAGCCATGGTTTCTAAGCCTTTCACTGATGCAGAGCTAATGGCGCAGATTTCTGCGTTAACTTGAGAAATACGCGATGGATGCTCAGCTAACAACAAATATAAAAGCGGATGATCAGCCTAGCATTCACCAGATCCGGCATGGTTTTGAGATCGGTAGTTACCAACTACTTATCTCGGAACTAACCCGGGCAGAGGTTGCGAAAGCGCCCTCAATTTGTTCGATCCCATCTACACCAGACTGGTTCGCCGGATTTATGAATCACCGTGGCGAAACGGTGCCTGTTTACGATCTGAATAGGTACCTGCAAATCTTAGATGGCAACACAGCCCCACAATCTTGGGTATTGCTGATCGATGATCATCCGAAGACCGTTGGCGTCTTGTTGACCCAACCACCTCAGAGTATCACGGACCCAGTTTTATTGGATCAAGCATGTGGAGATCTGCCTGATGTTATCCGTCAGGCAGCAGGACAGGTATATGAACATCAAGACCAGCACTGGGTCGAAATTGATCATCACCGATTGTTCCTAGCCTTGAAGAAACAGTTTTAAAAAGTACGGAGTGAGCGAGCTATGCAGTCTTTTTGGGAATTTAAGAACATACGGATACCGATTAAGTTCGCAATCGTTTTAGGATTGCTCTGTGCCGGTCTGTTCTTTATGAGTGCATCCTACTACCAGACGATCGTTCTGCAAGAGGAAGCAAAACAACGTTCTCAAAACCTAAATAGCTTCTTGCTACTGGTACGAGACATTCAGGAGAGTGTTGCTGAGGCGCGTTTTCAGGAGAAGAGCTTTCAGGTAGCAAAGGAGATGGATCGTCTATCTATCTATAACGATGTAATGGCTAAATTGGATCAAGATATCCTGAGCCTTAAAGCTTACCTACGGACCGATAAAGATAAACAGCTAGTTGAACAGTTCCAAGTCATTATGGATCAGTATCAGGACGTATTCTATGATGCTTCTGAAACAGCAATTCAGATTGGTGTAAACAAAAACGAAGGTTTAGCAGCGGAAATTCGTACCCTTATTTCACAAACAGAGCCTCTAGTTCTATGGATCAACCGTAACTGGGTTCGTGATCAATTGTCGGTTGTGCAAACCGATCTTGATAAATATATCGCTACTGATGGTCGGGAAGTTGACTTAGATATTATTCAAACAGACCTGTATACCATCAAGCGACAGATCCAAACTGCCCACCTGGATTCTAGTAAAGTTAAATCACTATCCGATAGCCGTGCGTCTGCTTCAGGCAATATCGAGCAGATTGAATTATTGGTTACCGAACTAGCAGAAGCGATCGAGCGTAAACAAACTCAGTTTGCCAGCCTACAAGAGATCATCGATAAACTGGCTCCAAAGATTGATGAAGTAACCGAGCTAGCAGCAAGCTACAAGGTACAAAACGATCTGTTGATTGCTGACGATACCACTGAGATGGCGACCTACTTCTTGATCTCTATCGGCTTGATGATCGTGGCGATGGCCATCTCTCTATCCATCATCAAATATGGCGTAATCGATCCACTGAAAACTATCCAATCAGCGGTAGATAAAGTACGTGAAGGCGATGTCGAAGCACGAAGTGGCTTGGACACGCAAGACGAATTGGGTCAGCTATCGAGCGTATTGGATAACATGCTTGATGAGAAAGAGAACGCACTTCAAGTTAAGGAACAAGAGAACCAACGCCTTAACAGCTCGATCATTACTTTGATCCAGAACGTATTCCAGATCTCCCAGCGAGACCTAACGGTACGTGTACCTGTAGCAGAAGATGTAACGGGTGCGGTATCTGATTCCATCAACCAGTTGGTAGAGTCGATCGAATCGGTATTGCAGGAAGTAAACAGCGTATCCACCCGTGTAAATGATGCATCGGTTCAGGTGAAATCTCAGTCTGAAACGGTATTGAGCTATGCGGAACGAGAGAAAGAGGAGATCAGTGAAACATTGAACGGTTTGGACTCCGCAATTCGTGCAATGGAATTGATCTCTAAACTGGCCGTACTGTCGAACAACGCATCTCAGAAAGCGATCAAAACATCTGAAACGGCGATGGACTCAGTATCTCAGACGATCGACAGTATCAACAAAATCCGCCAGACCATCCATGAGGCGGAAAAACGTATCAAACGATTGGGTGAACGTTCTCAAGAGATCGGTGGTATCGTCAACCTAATCAACAACATCTCGGAACGTACCCACGTACTATCCCTTAACGCGAGTATGCACGCGGCGTCAGCTGGTGAAGCGGGTCGTGGTTTGATGGTGGTAGTAGATGAGGTACAACGTCTTGCGGAGAACTCCCGTGAAGCGACCTCTGAGATCGAATCTCTAGTAAATAACATCCAGCTTGAGACATCGGATACGATTAACGTAATCAACAACGTAATCACCGACGTAGTTGAGGGCACGCGCCTAGCGGAAGAAGCGGGTGAGCGTATGGATGAGACCCGTGCCACTACTCAGACTCTGGTAGATTCCGTAGTACGTATCGCACACAGCTCGGTGAAACAGGCGAAAGTAGCGGAAGAGCTACGTACCCGTGCAAACAGCATTAACGAAACCACTCAAGCGACCAACGCCGAGATGAAGCAGCAAGCTGAACTATCAGATGAGCTGGTAGATGCGGCCGATGAGCTTCAGAAATCAGTTAGTGTATTTAAACTCGCTTCATCCTGAGAATAGGTGGGATAGAGATCAATGTTTGATCCTAAACTAGCCATCGAGTGGCTGACAGCGAAGCAGAAGCTTTGCCTGAAAATGGAGCTGCCTCTAACTGAACTGGTGGTCGAGTTGTATGAGTATGTCGACCAGTTTAGTGAGCATAACCTTACCGGGCTATCTGACTTTCTAGCGTTGTATGCTGAACTGTTAGAGTCTTTAGATGAGGCTCAACTGAAGCAAACCGAAACGGTGATGTCAGAGATGTCTGACAAACTGCAGAGTTTGTTTTCCCAGCCGTCAGAGGAAGTCGCGCAAGGCTTAGTCGCTTTATTGCAAAGTGACGATTGGCCAGAGCCTGTAGTTGCTGAAGACGCTGAATTCCTACTCGAACTGCTACAAGATGACAGCCGTCAACTACAATCGCAGTCAAGTGATGTAGCACAGGTTGAGTTGACAGCAGAAGCTGAAGAAGTGAACGTTTCTGAGACCGATTCAGCATCATCTAGCCATTCGATCGCGGTTGAGTCGGTTGAGCTTCTAGAGACTATAGCTGCTGCACTACCGGATTTCGCTGAGGAACAATCTGATCACCTTTATGATCTGATTGATCGCTGTTCCGAAGATGATTTAACCGGTCTGGCTGACATGCTGGCGCTTTATGGTGAACTACTTCAGCAGTTGGAGGAGCTGGAAGATACCCAGATCGCTACGCAATTAAGCACAGCACTGATAAACCTTCTACAAAGCCTTGATTCTCAGCAGATCCAGTCAGCACTTGCTCTGATGAAAGATCCGGCTTGGGTCGAACCAGTGGCTGATGAAGATACGAGTTTCCTAATCGATCTGTTACAGAGTGATTGCAAAGCCTTAGCGGGTAATGCAGCACAAGTTATCTCTGCTGATGTAGAAGAGGCCGCCGCAGAATATGAAGCATCGAATGATCAAACAGAATCTGATAATTCTGCTGAGCAACCTTTACCAGAGCTTGTGCCATTGCTTCGCCAAATGGCGGCGGATATCACCCTATTTGAATCCGAATATACTGATCGGTTCTACGATCTAATCGATCATTATTCCGAAGAGGATTGGACCGGTATCGCTGATATGTTGGCCCTGTATGGCGAACTATTACAGCAACTCGAAGAGCTCGATGGCACTCACATCGCGACCAAGTTAAATAGCGCTATTATTTGTCTGTTAGAGCAGCCGTGTGAGCAGAATATCGATTCACTCCTGACTCTGATGAGCGATTCAGCGTGGGTTGAGCCGGTACCGGAAGAGGACGGTAGCTTCCTTCGCGATCTGTTATTGAACGATTGTCAGAAGCTAAGTGCTGATTCTGATGAAGATGTACAAAGCGAATTGCTTGAGCAACCTATCGAAGTTGATCTCCCACCGCTTCCGGAGACCGTTCAGCAAAGCAATATCACTCATCAATTACCCGAATTGCTTCCCTTACTACAGCAGATGGGTGAAGACCTTGATCGCTTTGAAGAGCTGCACTCTGATCAATACTACGAGTTAATTGATGATTACTCTGAGGCAGATTGGACCGGTATTACCGACATGCTTGCACTGTACGGTGAGCTTTTACTGCAAGTTCCCGAATTATCAGAACAGGCAATAGCGGAGCAGCTACATCAAGCGATAGAAGATTTATTGCAGTCTTTAGATGATCAAGAGATTGAACCTGTATTGAGCTTGATGGTTGAGTCGAGCTGGTCAGAGCCTGTATTGGCTGAAGATACTGAGTTCTTAAAACCATTATTGTCACAAGATTTGGAACGATTACGCTCAGATATCAACGCAAACAACCCATCTGATGAGCAAGCTGACACCGTTGAAGCGCTGGTTGCTGACGATGAACCAAGTATCGCGATTCTTCCTGAAGCACCGGCTTTCTGTGAGATTGACCAGGCCGTGTTGGAGCAGGGGAATGCTCAAGTGGACCCTGCGGTTGTCACAATGCTGTCGCAATCAGTCCAGCAGCTATCCGGTCAGTGGCTGCAGACTGAGATAGAGCCATCAACGTTAGAAGAGAGCATCGATGGTCTAGAAACCGTTATCCGTGCGCTCCAGACTATTAACCTTAATGGTGCAAAAGTGCTGGTTGAAGGTTTAATTGCGAATCTCAGCTACTTACAGCAACATCAGATTCCGCTGCTAGAAGATAAAATTAACGCAGTTTATAACGCCCTTAACTGCTTACTGGATTACTTCTCTGATCTCGGAGCTGCAGAACATCAACAAGCATTGTTAACTGCCTTCAGCCATGAATCTCTACCGTGCAGGCCTACGGCTGACGAAACTAAATACATTACCGATCTATTCGCGCTAGCTTCGCTACAGACCAGCGAAGATCTGGTACGCGAGGAAGCAAAACCGGAAGACGTTGAGTTGCATGAATCCGGGGAAATTGATCCTCAGTTATCGGATATGCTCCACAACGAACTGCCAACGCTTTCGGATGATTATTTAGACAGTATCCAGCAGCTGTTGGATCAAGAGCACAAACCAGCCTTGCGTAGTGCTCAACGTGCTGTGCATACCTTGAAAGGCTTGGCCAATATGGCCGGTATCAAGGGTTTGGCTAACTTGGCTCACCGTCTAGAGGATGTGCTGGAATTCTTAGCGGATCAGGATCAGCTACCTACCGGTAGTTTGAAGGATGATCTGTTTGAGGCGTCTGATTGTCTTGCGGCAATGGCAGAAGCTATCACCGCGGGCGGAAATGCACCTGATAATGCGCTTTCTACGCTGCAGTTGATGATGGATTGGGATTACCGCCTTAAAACAGAAGGTGTGGACGCCCTTGATAAAGAACAAGAACGTACCGCTTTAGATCCGGCGGTTGCAATTGATGATGAATCCGCTGATCAGGCTGAAAACACACAAGCGAGTGAAGCAGAGACTCCTGCAGCAGACGCTTCTCGAGAAGAAAATCAGGTCTTCCGAGTGCCGCGTACCGTATTGGATACACTGTTCCGTTTGGCGGGTGAATCAAGCACATTGAACGCCCAGCTTGATGAAGAGGTTACTCAGTTACGTGGCTTTACTCGAACTAACCGTGAGCGTCACCGTAACCTGCAGCGTGTTCTCTTTGAATTGGAACAACAGTTCAGCGAACAGATGAATCTACAGCCTCATCTGGATGAAAACGCGGATGACTTCGATCCACTCGAGATGGACCGCTATAACGAAATGCACACGACTATCTCACGTGTGCAAGAAGCCGTAGCCGACGTGCGTGAGGTTACTCAGGAGATGGAAGGGCATATCCATAGCTTGAGTACACTGCATATTGCGCAATCCAGCTTGCAGAAAGAGACCCTCGACAACGTCTTAAGTACACGACAAGTCGAAGTCAGTACGATCTCTTCACGTTTACAACGTATCTTACGACAAGTATGCCGTTCTACCGGCAAAGAGGCGCGTTTAGTTATTCAGGGTGAAGATACGCTGGTGGATAGCAATATTTTGAACCAGCTAGCTGACCCGCTGATGCATATCATTCGAAATGCGGTTGATCATGGCTTAGAAAGTACAGGTTTAAGACGCCAGCGAGGTAAACCAGAGCAGGGTACGATCACTTTAAGTTTTGGTCTTCATGACGGTCAGATCGAAGTAAGCTGTAAAGATGATGGTGATGGCATCAATACCCAGCGCGTATTAGCGATGGCTCACGAGAAGAAATTGATCGAGCCTGATCTACCACTGAGCTCGGATGATGTTAACCGACTCATTCTTATTCCAGGTTTCTCCACCCGTGATCAGATCAGCCAGTTGTCCGGTCGTGGCATTGGTATGGATGTGGTGTATCAGCAGATCCTACGTCTACAAGGCACCTTAGATATTCAATCCTCCGCAGGTGAAGGTACCTCCTTTACCTTGGCGATGCCGGCCAGCTCTTTGATGGTTAAAACCTTGCTGGTTCGTTGCGGTAAGCAGGTATTCGCATTGGCAGGGCATGGTGTTGAGCAAAGCTTGATCTCGTTGGATGGTAAGTTTCAAGAAACCGAAGAGGAGCTCTCCTTTATCCACGAGGGCGAAAGCTATCCCGTGTTTATGTTGGAAAATCTTCTGCAGCAACGTAAGCATCTCTACCTTGAACCGGGTGCTGTACACCCTGTATTGATCGTGAATATGGCGCAAGGTGAGCGCGTGGCTGTTTTGGTGAAAGAGATTATCGCTCACCGAGAACTGGCCTTTAAACAAATGGGCGAATATGTACCTGATCTTCCAGGTATTCCGGGCCTTACTATTCTTGCCAACGGTGAAGCGGCGCCAATCGTCGATTTGCCAGCCCGTATTCGCCATCAACGTACCACCTTGTCTGATCAGCCTATGCTACTAGACAACGAAATAGATATAGAACTTCCACGCCTGCTGGTGGTGGATGATTCTTTGAGTGCGCGGAAATCCCTTGAGACTCTGTTGAAAGACACAGGTTATGAAGTGATGACAGCGATAGATGGTTTGGATGCGTTGAATCAGGTACGCAAGCGCCAGCCTGATTTAATTCTGACCGATATGGAAATGCCTCGAATGGGAGGCGTTGAATTATCGACCATATTGAAAAACCGTGAAGAAACGGCTCATATCCCAGTGATAATGATCACCTCGCGATCGACTGAAAAACATAGATTAGAGGCAACGGATGCAGGAGTCGATGTGTATCTGACCAAACCTTGGTCGGAAAACCATTTATTAGATCAGGTGGAGAGCTTATTAGCTGAAGCTTGCGTCTAAAAAGGAGTATCTGATGCGTTTGATTCGTTATGTTTTGATGAGTTTTCTCTTTCTCAGTGGCCATAGTGCTGCTGAGATTACTTCGATCGAGCATGCCATAAATACAGCTTCTCACCAGAGTATGCTGACTCAGCAGATGCTGAAGGACTATATGCTGATCGGTTTGTCTGTACGTGGTCGCAAGGCAGAGCAAGAATTAGCTGAATCGATCAAAGATTACGAGAAAACCCAAAAGCTGATATTGGCTTACGCCAAAACGGATGCAGAGAAACAGGCTTTAAAACGTGCAACTGAGCAATGGGAAGTGGTTAAGCCGCTCTATCTTGCAAAGCCAACACGGGAGAAGGCAACCGAAGTACGACAAGCAACCGAGCTGCTGCTGCAACAGTGGAGCGCGGTTACCATGGAGATCGTTGAAAATAACGACAGTCGCTTCGGTAAAGTCATTAGCACAGCGGGCTTTGTCCGTATGTTGGCACAACGTGTAACTAGCCACTACGCGCTTCGTGCATGGGGTTTCCAAGATGAGTACAGCGAAGCCTTTATCAGCTCGCTACAGCTGTTTGAACAGAACAGGTCAGAACTCGAAGGCGACCCGCTTAATAACGATCAGATCAAAGCGGAATTGAACAAAATTCAACGGGATTTCAAACGTTTTAAGGGCCTATCGGATTCAGCTTCTGATAAAGGCCGGTTAGCTTTAGTGGTGAGGTCTGCAGAAAAGATCACTACCAGTATGGATAAAGTGACCGCGATGTATGTTTATCAGGGTTTGAGCTTTTAATAGTTATTTCTACTCAGCCATCAGGGGGTAATAGCTAAGTTATTGCCCCTTGTTCAGATCAGCCCATACATGTTCAACTTTCTGTACATTACAGAATGTCTTTCCTATACTTGTACCATTAATTGTACAGGTAATGCTTTATGAAAATTGTTTCCTTCACCGAAGCGCGTAATGGCTTGAAGGCTGTTTTGGACGGTGTGGTTAATGATGCGGATACAACTGTTATTACTCGGAGGGATTCCGAAGATGCGGTGGTCATGTCATTAGATTACTACAACAGTTTAATGGAGACTGTTCACCTTCTGCGTTCCCCTAAAAATGCTGAACACTTAGATCGGTCAATTGCACAGTATCGAGCGGGTCAGGCTAAGGAGCGTGAGTTGATTGATGAGTAATCCAAGACTTTTATCATGGACCGATGAAGCTTGGGGAGATTATCTCTATTGGCAAACCCAAGATAGAAAAACACTTAAACGTATCAATAAGCTCATCATAGATGCTAAGCGTTCGCCTTTTGAAGGCATAGGTAAGCCTGAGCCTTTAAAGGAAAATCTAGCGGGTTTTTGGTCTCGCAGGATTGATGATACAAACAGGCTTGTTTACGCCGTAGATGATCAAGCAATCACGATCATCTCTTGTCGTTATCATTATTAGAATTTGACGATTAGTGAGCAGGGCGCAATAGTGAAGCCTATTGCACCACTGCTATGTGTTATTAGACAGTCAGCACTAACTTACCCTGCGTTCTGCCAGATCTGCTGGCATCAAAAGCATTGCCGACGTTTTCAATCGGATAAGTGTCAGCCAGTTGTAACTGCAGCTTACGGTCGGCATAAAGGCCTGCTAAGCGATCTAGCTGTTCGCTATTCGCTTCTACACGGATAGGCTCCACTTTCACCTTCATCGCTTTACCCGCCGCGATAACCTCATCTTTGGTCACTGATGGCAGTGTTACTAGAGTACCGCCAGGCTTCACGCAGTTAAGTGCTTCGATACCGATCTCACCGCCCATACCATCAATAACCAGATCGACGTTGTCGATATGATCAGTGATTTTGTCGTTGTGGTAATCGATCACTAGATCTGCGCCGAGTGATTTCAAAAACTCGTGGTTGTTAGCCGATGCAGTCGTTGCAACGCGCGCGCCCATCCATTTCGCTAGTTGAATCGCTAAGTGACCGACACCGCCAGCACCTGCCAGAATCACCACTTGCTGGGATGCCTGTAGGTGGCCTTTATCAAATAGCGCTTGCCATGCAGTTAGACCTGCTAAACCTAAACCTGCTGCTGCTTCAACTGGTAGACCTTCTGGGCGAAGGCTAATCTGATCAGCTGGAGCAGCAATATACTCAGCAAAACAGCCAGCCGCTTCAGGGAATCGGATTAAACCGAAGACTTCATCACCGACACTAAATTCAGTGACATCATCGGCAACAGCTTCAATCGTGCCCGCAAACTCCCAACCCGGAACAAAAGGTAACTCGCCAATAAACGGCGCAGCCCCACCACCCGAACAAGTTTTCCAATCAATCGGGTTTACGCCTGCGGCTTTGTTTTTGACGAGGACTTCACCTGAATTCAGTTCAGGTTTATCCAGTTCGGTATATTTTAAGACGTCGTTGGAACCAAACTGTGAAATTTGTATCGCTTTCATTTACTACTCCAGCAGCTGCGTAATACTAGCGTCGTTAATCTGCGCTATGGTCTGGTGGAAAAATAAGTTGCTCAACCAAGGCAGTGCAGCCGACTACATTGTTTTTTGGTACGCTAGGGAACCGTTTTCGGTTCAAAGGTCATCTGATCAATGAGCCGTAAGCATAAAACGGGTTACTTTCTACTGGCAATAAGTAAAGGCGAATGTGATGTATCTGGCAATATTAGAGCAATTTTTATTTTGGGGTGGTTTGCTAGTATTTTTGGTTTCTCTAGCGATGTACGCTGGACGCACCAAAGACTTTAAGTCGCTGGTGGAATTTTGGAAACCTACCATGGACATGACAAAGCGGGAATTTAACGTAAACCGCGTCGGTCTTATGATGATGATAGGTGCTGTTGCGATTAAATTAATTGTATTTTTAACTTACTAAAAGGTAATTATGAAAGGAAATCCAGTAAGAGGTGGCAGCTATGTTTTACGGGGCTTGCAGATGTTGCCAGACCCGGAGATTCGTCCCTTTGTACTTGTCCCACTACTAACCAATATTGTGCTGTTTGTAACCGCGATTTGGTTATTGTTTAGTAACTTTGGCGCTTGGGTCGATAGCTTAATTACAACGTTTCTACCTGATTGGGAGTGGTTGCAGTTCCTGCACTACGTTTTATGGCCAGTGATGGCCTTGTTAGTTATTGTCTTCGTTTATTACGGCTTCTCTATAGTGGCCAATATCATTGCCGCACCGTTTAATGGCTTCCTATCTGAGAAAGTAGAGAAGCGTCTACGTGGTGATGTAGTCACAGACGATGGTTGGAAAGAGGTGGTAGCGCTGATTCCAAGAGCGATTGGCCGCGAGCTTTCTAAGCTTGCTTATTACCTGCCGCGTGTTTTGTTTCTGTTGGTGTTGTCGTTTATTCCGGTGATTAACCTGATCTCGCCTTTCTTGTGGATCTTGTTCGGCGCTTGGATGATGGCGATTCAGTACTGCGACTATCCGATGGATAACAACAAAGTTAGCTTCAAGAATATGAAGCTGATGTTGAAATCTGATCGCCTAACGTCAATCGGTTTTGGTGGCTTGATTCAACTTGGCATGTTGGTGCCATTATTGAACTTGATCCTTATGCCTGCTGCGGTAGTTGGTGCAACCATCTACTGGGTCGAGGCCCACTCAACAACTGAGATCGATCTGGACCAAAAACGTCTGGAATCGTAAATAAAAAAACGGCCTACTTTGAGCAGGCCGTTTTGTTTTATCTCTTCAAAATAAGTTTAAGCGGAGTGTTCATCTTCCACATGAGACGGTGCGATCATCTCTGTTGGGAAATGGCAGGCAAAGGTGCTGCCTTTCCCTAGCTTACTCTTAATCGTTAGCTGGCCACCGTGACGCGCCAGCACGTGCTTCACAATGGCTAAGCCAAGGCCGGTGCCGCCACTGGCAGAAGAACGACTCTCATCCACTCGATAGAAACGCTCGGTTAGACGTGGCAAGTGCATCGCTTCAATGCCTGGACCTGTGTCTTTTACCGAGAAGTGGCCGCCTTGTTCGTCGGTCCACCAACGAACTTCAATCTTGCCGTTCGCCGGGGTGTAACGCACGGCGTTAAATACCAGATTGGAAAAGGCACTGTGTAGCTCAATCTCTTGGCCGTTAAGGTCAAAAGCGTTGTCGATATCGAGCGTGATCTGATGATCTTTATCTAGTGTTTTCGCCAGTTGCTCCGCATCTTCGACAATATGAGTCAGGACACTGCGGATCTGGATCGGGTGTTCGTCCGATGCTTGATTACTGGCTTCTAAGCGAGAAAGCAGCAACAGGTCTGAAACTAAGTTTTCCATTCGACGCGCTTGGTTTTGCATAGAGCTCAGACCGCGCAGCAACGGTTTTGGCAGGGCTTGGTCCAAGAAGGTCTCCAAGTACCCCCTAATCACTGTAAGCGGTGTACGCAGCTCGTGAGAGGCATTTGCAACGAAGTCTTGTCGTGTTTGTTCCAAACGCATCAGACGAGAGACATCACGTGCGACTAACAAACGGTCTTCATCACCAAAGCGTGTGATATGGAACTGAATCTGAATATCACTGTGTGCTGGTGATGGTAGAGTAATCGAGTCGTTGTACTGCCCGCGTTTGTAATAGCGAACAAAGCGCGGATCACGCAGTAGGTTCATGACCGGCATACCGCGGTCCGATTCCTGATTAAGCCCTAACAGATGGTTAGCAGACTTGTTCCACCACTCTAAGTTGTGGTGTCTATCGATGATGATAATGGCATCGGATAGGGCAGAAGTAGAGTCCTGAAAGCGCGAGATAATGCTTTTTAAGCGATCTTCGCGCTTTTGACGACCACGCTGCAGGCGTGACAGCTCATCAAAAAGCTCACCCCAATGGCCCGTGCATTCAGGTGGTTCCTGTTCCACTTCGGATTGGAACCACTGCATCAAACGATTGAATTGGCGTGCCTGAAAGATGGCCCATACAAATAGGCTTAACGCTAATGCCCAACTTGGGTAACCAATTAATAGCCCCAAAGCAAAGGAGCATCCACTCACCAGCAATAAGCTGGTAAACATCGAGTGGCGGTTTTTGTGCATGGCTTTTCCTTGCTAACTAATCAGGCTACATCGGCAGAGAAGCGGTAACCCGTTCCTCTGACAGTTTGTACCAGATAGTCATGACGCTCGCCAAGTGCTTTTCGTAAACGACGGATATGAACATCAACAGTACGTTCTTCAACGTAGACGTTACCACCCCACACCATATCCAGTAGTTGGCCGCGCGAGTAGGCGCGATCTTGGTGTGTCATAAAGAATTGCAGTAGGCGAAATTCAGTCGGGCCAAGTTCGATTGGTGACTGATCAGAGGTTACGCGGTGCGAAATAGGATCTAGGGTTAGACCGTCCACTGTGACTGGCTCTTCAATACCTTTAGGCGTTGTACGGCGCAGTACAGTCTTGAGACGGGCTACAAGTTCGCGTGGTGAAAAGGGCTTAGTGATGTAGTCGTCTACACCGGTTTCTAGGCCTTTAATTTTATTATCTTCATCGGTTTTAGCCGTGAGCATAATAATTGGGATATCGGCAGTGGTTTCATCTTTGCGCAGACGGCGCGCAAATTCGATTCCGCTCATGCCTGGCATCATCCAGTCCAACAAAACCATATCTGGCTTGTCATCCACGATCAGGCCGTGTGCTTCTGTGGCATTGCTTGCTTCGAAGCAGTCGTAGCCAGCCATTTCTAGCGCAACAGCGATCATTTCGCGAATTGGCGCCTCATCATCAACAATCAGGACGCGTTTGGATAGAGACATGCGTAATTGCCCTTTTCAACTCAATTTATCGACGCCAATATTAGAAGACAATAGTGTTACACAAATATGACAAACAGTAACAATTCGCCATAAACAGTTAAAAAGTAGCTGATTTTGGGGTGTTTTACAGTAAATCTAAGGCCGCATAATGTCCCGCAAGGCCAATAAAAATCGCAAGGCCAGCGTAATGATTATTCAAGAAAGCCTTAAAGCAGGCATCGCGCTCGCGATCTCTAATCAATAGCTGCTGATAAACAAATAAAATGCCTGCCACAGCAAGGCCAACATAGAAGATCCAGCCCAGTTGTAACTTCATTCCCAGTAGTACAAATGTCAGTAGGGTAGAGGCCTGAAGCACGCCAATAATCACTTTATCGGCATCGCCAAACAGAATCGCGGTCGATTTCACCCCGATCTTAAGGTCGTCATCGCGATCCACCATGGCGTACATAGTGTCGTAGGCTACGGTCCACAACAGCGTTGCTATATAGATCAGCCATGCGTAGGAGGGAACGGTTTCATTTACAGCGGTAAAGGCCATAGGGACCGACCAAGCAAATGCAGCGCCCAGTACCACCTGTGGCAGATGGGTATAGCGCTTCATAAACGGATAGCAGGCTGCGAGTAAAAGGCCTCCACCGGATAACAGAATGGTGGTGAGATTGGTAAAGAGAACGGCAATAAACGCGATCAGCATCAATCCGGCAAACAGCACTAAGGCTTCTTTGGCGGTCACTAAACCTGCTGGAATAGGACGCTGTGCGGTACGTTTTACATGACCATCGATTTTACGGTCAGCAAAGTCATTGATGACACAACCGGCAGAGCGGGTGAGGAAAACCCCAAGGGTAAAGATAATAAGGATGTCATAGCTTGGAACACCTTCGGCAGCAATCCAAAGTGCCCAGTAGGCCGGCCAAAGCAGTAGATAGATCCCAATTGGCTTTTCTACGCGCATAAGGCGGCTGTAACCAATCAGTTTTTCTTTGGTCGAAATCGGTGTTGAGGTGCTCGGTGAAGCCATGATCAAGCTCTGCTTAACAAGGTTTCGGCCATTCTACCTCTCCAGCTGGTCGCTGGAAACGCTGAGTTAATCTTAACTCGCGATGAGAGCGGTTACCCTCTAGTTTTCTCCTCTGTAGAGAGGAAAAACTGACTTCCCTGTGCAACCGTTCCATCTTGTATCTATAGCTACCGGTTATTACAGCATGATTTGAACCTGGTCATCGACAACGCGAGCAGGCCACACAGGTACGCTGACATCGGGTTCTTCGATGCAGGTACCTGAGCTAAGTGAAAAGTGTTGTTTGTATAAAGGCGATGCCACCATCGGCTCGCCCTGCAGATCGCCGATTAAACCGCGCGATAGTACGTTAGAACCGCTAAACGGGTCGTTGTTACCTACGGCAAAGATCTCGTTCTCATACTCTGGGATATAGAACAGTGCGATCTGTTGGCCCTCATGCATAGCGGCTACGCCAGAATGAGGGATAAGGTCGTTTTTGCTGCATAGATCTATCCATTCAGCGTTGTTTTGACTTGTCATAATAAAAGCTCCTATTCGCTTAATGGCTAGTTATGCCGGACGGATCTGATCACGTTCCATGATATGAACGATCTGCGGATCTGCCTGTTCTTCAGTGTTCACGAAAGTACGGAAACGTTTTAGTTTCTCTTCGTCTTCTAGGGTCGACTTCCACTCACACTGATAGGTCTCTACTACATGGCTCATTTGTGATTCGAGTTCAGCGGCAATCTCTAATTTGTCATCGATTACCACTTCGCGAAGGTAATCTAGGCCACCTTCTAAGTTATCCATCCAAACCGACGTACGCTGTAGACGGTCCGCTGTTTTCACGTAGAACATTAGGACACGGTCGATGTAACGAATCAGTGTTTCGTCATCTAGATCGGTCGCAAATAGGTCGGCGTGACGAGGCTTCATACCACCGTTACCGCAAACATAGAGGTTCCAACCGTTTTCAGTCGCGATTACACCTATATCTTTACTCTGTGCTTCAGCACATTCACGAGTACAGCCTGATACAGCAAATTTGATTTTGTGAGGTGAGCGCAGGCCTTTGTAGCGGTTCTCAAGTTTGATCGCCATACCAGCACTGTCATTTACACCGTAGCGGCACCAGGTACTACCTACACAAGATTTCACAGTACGTAGGGACTTACCGTAGGCGTGACCTGTTTCGAAACCAGCATCGACGAGTTCTTTCCAGATCAACGGTAGTTCGTGTAGCTGAGCGCCGAATAGGTCGACACGCTGACCACCGGTGATTTTGGTGTAAAGGTTATATTTCTTAGCAACCTGACCTAACACGATCAGTTTGTCTGGTGTGATCTCACCGCCGGCAACACGTGGAACGATGGAGTAAGTACCGTTCTTCTGCATGTTCGCCATAAAGGTATCGTTTGTATCCTGTAGAGATACCAATGGCTCTTCCATGATGTGCTCATTCCAGCAAGACGCCAAAATAGAACCGGCAGTTGGCTTACAGATCTCACAACCTAGGCCTTTACCGTGTTTCTCTAGTAGTTCAGAGAAAGAGCGGATACCTTCAACACGGATGATGTGATAAAGCTCTTCACGGGTGTATGCAAAGTGCTCACAAAGGTCGGTATTTACTTCAACACCGCGTTTTTCTAATTCGCAATCTACAACGCTCTTCAGCATCGCTGCACAACCACCACAACCCGAAGCGGCTTTAGTGGCATCTTTTACGTCTGCAACCGAGGTTGCACCTTCATCGATAGAGCAGCAGATCTGGCCTTTAGTTACGTTTAGGCAAGAACAGATCGTTGCTTCGTCTGGTAGCGCATCTGGTCCTAGTGCCGGTGCAGCCGAACCATCCAGTGATGGTAGGATTAGGCTTTGTGGTTTTTCTGGTAGATCGATGCCGTTAAGTGCATATTGAAGCAAAGTATCATATTTACTGTTATCGCCAACAAGTACTGCACCTAGGAGTTTAGTGCGATCTTCAGAGACAACGATACGGTAGTAAACCTGCTCGTCTTCATCAGAGTAGCGGTAGCTGATGCTGCCCGGTGTCTGACCGTGAGCATCACCGATAGAGCCTACATCAACACCTAGAAGCTTCAGTTTGGTACTCATATCAGCACCGGTAAAGGCACTGTCATCGCCCGCAATCGCAGCTACAGCTGTTTTAGCCATAGTGTAACCCGGTGCTACCAAACCAAAGATCTGGTTGTTCCAAAGTGCACACTCACCAATCGCGTAGATGTTTTCATCAGAAGTACGGCACTGATCGTTAACCATGATGCCGCCACGTTCGCCAATCTCTAGATCGCTTGAACGTGCTAGCGTATCTTGTGGACGGATACCCGCAGAGAACAGGATCAGATCGGTTTCTAGGTGTGTACCGTCGCTGAAGTTCATACGGTAGGTGTGTTCTTCACCGGCAACGATCTCCGTTGTCGCTTTGTTGCAGTGAACATCTACATCCAGATCTTCAATTTTATTTTTCAGTAGCTCGCCGCCATCTTCGTCTAGCTGAACCGGCATTAGGCGTGGTGCAAACTCAACTACGTGAGCTTTAAGACCTAGGGATTTCAAAGCATTTGCTGCTTCTAGGCCCAATAGGCCACCACCAACTACAACGCCAACTTTGGCAGACTCTGCACACGCTTGGATCTTATCTAGATCTTCCAAGGTGCGATAAACAAAGCAGGCATCACCATCATTACCCGGAATTGGAGGGACAAATGGGTAAGATCCGGTCGCCAAGACCAAGGTGTCGTAGGGATATGTACCTTGTTCTGTGATGACCTGCTTTGCATCGCGATCGATTTGCGTAGCGCCTTCGCTCAAGTGAAGGTTTACGCTATGGGTTTCATAAAAGTTATCTTCTACCAGACACAGATCCTGATACGTGGAACCGCCGAAATATTCAGAAAGATGGACACGGTCATACGCTGCGCGATCTTCTTCAGCCAGGATGTGAACGTCATATTCATTCGCGCTCTCTCCCGTTACAAAGTTTTCGACAAAGTGGTGTCCTACCATGCCGTTACCAATAACGACTAACTGTTTTTTAGGGCTGCTTGTCATAGCGGAATTACCTATATTTTGTTCTTCGATAACCTCGTCGCAAAGAGGGCTGCCAAATAGCAGCTGCGATCTGCAGGCGCTCAAATCTGTGTTGTTCTTTAATTGGTCGAAATACCATTGGCCTTCACGTACATCGCCATACAAAACGGCACCTTTCAGGCGATTGTCTTGTAACCAAAGCTTGCGATAGTGGTTCAGCTTCAGATCGTGATAAACCAAGGTTTCGGTGTTTTCGTCGTCGCTTAAGTCACCGCAGGAGAACAGTTCCACTCCACTGATTTTCAGCTGAGTAGCAACCGCTTCTTCAACATACTGCGCTGACTGCTCTAATAGGGTTCGGGTCAGAATTTCGGCTTGTTGCCAAATCGGTGCGACCAGACCGTAAGTAAATTGATCAAACTGGCAGCACTCACCCAGTGCAAATATGTCGCTATCACTGGTGCGCATCTGGTTATCGACACAGATGCCGCGCTCACAGGCTAAGCCGCTCTGTTCAGCTAGTGCTTTGTTAGGCGTCACGCCGATCGCGGTAATAACCAGATCAGCTTTTAGTTTCTCGCCGTCAGACATATGAACTGCTTGCACATGTCCGTCGCCAACGATGGCATCGGTAATCGCATCTAGGCGGAATTTAAGGCCGCGCTCTTCCAGAGAGTTCAATAGCATCGCGGCCGCTGTGCTATCTAACTGGTTGTTTAGTAGGTAAGGTGCACGTTGCAGTACAGTGACATCCATACCCAGAACTCGCAGACCTTCTGCGGCTTCTAGACCTAAGAAACCACCGCCGATCACAACCGCATGCTTATGGCTTTTAGCCATCTCTTTCATGCGATCTACATCTTTCAGGGTGCGGAAATTCATCACACCATCTAGATCTAGGCCCGGAAGAGGTACGCGAGTCGGGTAAGAGCCTGTAGCCATCACCAACTGGTCATACTCAACTTCGATGCCTGATTGGCTAATAACTTTTTTGTTCTCACGATCAATAACTTCTACTGGATCGCCACTGTGTAACTGGATCCCCTGTTCCGCATACCACTCCTGTGTCAGCGTAATAATATTTTCCAGTGGCGCTTCACCGCTTAGTAGGTGAGATAACAAAACGCGGTTATAGCTGCCGCCGGGTTCTTCACCAAAAACAGTAATATCAAACTGGCCTGCCGCCGATTCGCTCAGGCATTGCAGTAGTCGGCCTGTTGCCATGCCGTTGCCAATAATGATTAGTCGTTTTTTCATCTCAAACCCAACGTCAAAAAATAAAAAAAGGCGTTATCCATGCAGCACTTCAGGAAAGTACTGATGGAGAACGCCTTTGTTCTCTTAGCCCGATTTTTGTAACTAATACTGCAGAATTATCACCCCAACAGATCTTTGTTACGCAATAGATATAGCAGGGGGTGTGCCAATTTAAATAAAATCCTTATAAAACATATAGTTAATGTTTTTGGGGCGTTTGATACTCACTATAAGGGTTTGAATTTGAAGCACAAATCTGTCGCTGTGACCTGTTATGGTGCACTGCAATAGGGCATGGATCATTCCAGCATGCTTAATAGAACCAAATTGGAGATCAACAACACTCCGGCTAGAAGCTTCCAAACCAATACTGGGTTTTTCTCCAATAATGGTTGGTGCTGAATCTTGGCTTCAAGTGCATGGTTCGGACGGGTGAAATCTTTTTCAAACTCAGAGAATGCGTCATAACGGAAACGCGGATTAGGTTGCAGCGCTTTACGTAAGCAGCCTTCGACCCAAAGCGGTAGATCTTTGCGATGGTGCAGAGCCGGAATATATTCCAGCTCGGCGTAGTTAGCGATCTCTGCAGAAGAGGATGACATCTCTTTGTAGGGCAGTTTACCGGTGATCATCTCGTAAATGATGACAGCAAAAGAGAACAGATCCGATCTAAAGCTGCCGGATTCTCCCATCAAATACTCTGGTGCGATGTAATTCACCGAACCTTGTGGAATCGCTTTATCCAGAGGTGAACTCATCTCCTCGATACCGGCTATTTTCGCGGTACCGAAGTCGATAATTTTTACTCGCCCATCCTGATTGATCATGATGTTTTCGGGCTTCAGATCCTGATGCACCATATCCGCGCGTTGGAACGCTCTTAGCCCTTGAATGATCTGCTTAGCAAGTTTGCGTACCTCATCCAACGGTGGATTGGGATTGTCGTTCATCCACTCGCGCAGGTTCATCCCCTGAATGTGCTCACCGACATAATAGAGAAACAACTTTTGCTGTCGGCACGGATAGGTTTTCATCACATGGTGATGATCGATCCGTTGCCCCACCCACTCTTCGCGGATAAAGCCATCTAGGTATAAGGAATCATCGGAGAAATTAGTCGATGGCGCTTTGAGTACGTATTGCTGGTGAGTTTCTCTGTCTTTCACCAGATACATATGGCTTCGCGTGCCACTAAAAATCAGGTCGAGTACTTCATAGCCATCGATCTGATTGCCAACTTTCATCACTGGAGGAATAGGCAATTGAGTCAGTTGTTGGTGACTCTCTTCCAGCGATTTTACGGGCAGTTCATCGACACAGACGATCAGCGCTGTGAGGTTATCGTCACTGCCTTTAGCTAAAGCACTGCTAATCAGTGTATCCGCGGCTTTTTCGGGATCAGAAAAAGCATTCGCGAGAATCTTTTTCATCTCGGCGCGGGTTAAAAAATCGTGCACCCCGTCGGTGGTCATCAATAAGAGGTCGCCATCATTGAGTGGTCGAGTTGAATAATCGACTTCTAAATGGCGGTCGCCCCCTAAAGCTCTGGCTAAGTAGCTATGCCCACCCGATTTTCGCACATGGTCCTGACTTAGCTGCTCCAGCTCTCCTTGCTGGAAGTGATAGATGCGTGAATCTCCCACATGGAACATGTGTAGGGTGTTGGACTTAATCACCAAGGCAGAGAAGGTACAAAGCATATTGTCCTGCTCGCGATGGCTAAGGTTATTCTCTTTGTGTAACCAGCGGTTTAAGGCTGTCATTACGCGGGATACAGAGTTTCGTACACTCCAACTGTGGGGGGTACTGAAATAGTCCTGCATAAAACTGGTGACACTGGTTTGGCTGGCGATATGGGAATCTGCGCAGCTACTGACACCATCGGCAATCACTGCCGCAGCCCCTTTAAACTCCCGATCTGCATTGTCTGGAATATGAGCTGCAAACGCATCCTGATTGACGGGTTTTATCCCCGCAATTGATTTACCGCCAAAGCGTATAGATAACGTTTTATTACTCATATTCATGCCTATCGCAGAATCAGAAAAGCAGCCCAATCAGATTGGGCTGCGTAAGTTTTGCCTCTCTCTTAAAGGCAAAATTGCTACGAGCTCTTTTATTTAAGTCGCTTGCCTTTTCTATGGGCAATAAAGAGTACAGTTTATGAAACTTTAATTAGTTCCACTGTACCGTCTTCATTTACTTCCGCCATGTGACCTTTTGGCTCTTCTAGCAGTAGTAGTGCCAAGAAACCAAGTACAGCAGTTACTGCGATCACGGTGAAGAAAGTAGAGTAATCAACCATGGATAGCACAGTTAGATAGAACACTGCACCTACGTTACCGTAAGCCCCCGTCATACCTGCAATCTGACCTGTCAGACGACGCTTGATCAATGGTACAACTGCGAATACAGCACCTTCACCCGCCTGTACAAAGAAAGAGCATGCCATAGCAGCAGCAACGGCTAGGAATAGTGGCCATGTGCTATCAATCATAGACATCGTTGCATAACCTGCAGCCAAACCCGCTGTTAGGATCAATAGTGTTTTCTTACGACCAAAACGGTCACTGATCCAACCACCACCTGGGCGGGACATTAGGTTCATGAAAGCGTAAGCAGAGGCTAGAAGACCTGCGTAAACCATATCTAGTTCGAATACTTCAGAGAAGAACAGTGGCAGCATAGACACAACCGCTAGTTCAGAACCGAACGTCGCGAAGTAAAGTACGTTCAGTACCGCAACCTGTTTGAATTTATACTGCTCAACTTCAGGAACCGGCTTTTCAAAGATCTCTTTGTTAACGTTGTAGGCACTGACACAATCGTAAACAAGGATCGCACCTAAGCTCACGTAGATTACAACGGCAGCCATATCAGAAAGGATAGATACGCCTGCTGGAGAAAGCTTCCACGTTAGCAGCGAAAGGGCAGCGTACATTGGCAGCTTCATGATTAGCATGAAGACGAAATCACCTTTGCTAGTTACTTCCATACCGCCAATTTTCTTAGGCTTAAAGTAAGTAGAACCTTTTGGTGTATCGGTTACGTTTTTATACCAGATGAAACTGAATGCAAGACTCATTAAACCAGTAAGACCTACAGCATAACGCCAGCCGTCGTCACCACCGAATATCAAAGCGAGTGTTGGTAACAGCATTGCGGCAGCAGCGGAACCGAAGTTCCCCCAACCGCCGTAGATACCTTCTGCAGTACCCAACTCATTTGCAGGGAACCACTCACTTACCATACGGATACCGATTACGAAGCCCGCACCGATAAAGCCTAGAAGGAAACGTGAAATTGCTGCCTGAGCAAAGTCAGTCGATAGGGCAAATAGGAAACATGGAATACTGGCGATAAACAGTAGCGCAGCGTATGTGATACGAGGGCCGTATTTATCGGTCAGCATACCGATGATGATACGCGCCGGAATGGTTAGCGCAACGTTAAGAATAAGAAGTGTTTTTACTTCAGCTGGCGTTAGGCTCAGTGATTTGGCAATCGCGCCAAGTAGTGGAGCATGGTTGAACCAGACAAAAAACGTAATAAAGAATGCCATCCAGCTCATGTGCAAAATCTTCATTTTGCCGCTGAAAGCAAAAATATTTAGCTTTCCTGTGTCGCTCATAATTAAGGCCCTCGTAAGGTTTTAAAAGCAATAAAAAAGGCGTTCAGACCTCTGTCCTTTAACCTTGGGTGGTAGGTTAGGGAGAGAGGTATGAACGCCTTTGTTCGATTCTATGCGAGGATTTATCGCTCCATCGTTGGAGCACTCAGACTAGCTAACAAGGTGCGCTTTGTTGGTGCGCTTTCTTAGCTATGCACTGCTTTAGTCTGACCAAATCCTAGAATTCACCGTTGAAATGTAGGGTTTCAGTGCTTAAGCAGCTTTTTCCTCGCTTTCTGATTTATCATCTTGCACATCCTGTGCCAGATCTTGCTTTTTATCCTCTTTTGGTGCGGATTCCGCACTGTCAGGCTTGCGTTGCTTCTCATATAGGAAGGTCAGCACTTCATGACGATAGTGGTTGTACTGAGGGTCATCCGCCAATGCGATACGGTCTCGTGGGCGCGGCAGGTCGATATCTAGAATCTCACCTACAGTCGCAGCTGGGCCATTGGTCATCATCACGATACGGTCAGATAGCAGTACGGCTTCATCGACATCGTGGGTAATCATGATCACGGTGTTGTTGAGATCTTTTTGGATCTCCATCAGAGAGTCCTGCAGGTGAGCACGGGTTAGGGCATCCAAGGCACCAAATGGCTCATCCATCAGCATTACGGTGGGTTCCATTGCTAGTGCACGAGCGATACCGACACGCTGCTTCATACCACCGGAGATCTCATCAGGACGTTTGTCCATCGCGTG
Source organism: Neptuniibacter sp. PT8_73 (assembly GCF_047778045.1). Lineage (GTDB taxonomy): Bacteria > Pseudomonadota > Gammaproteobacteria > Pseudomonadales > Balneatricaceae > Neptuniibacter. The sequence continues at coordinate 3,812,664 of NZ_CP180545.1, read as the reverse complement.
ATCCATGTGTACGAGCGATAGGTTGTGCTCAATCCACTCGCGCATCTCTGCTTTTGATTTCTGCTTACCGAAAACCTGTTTCACGGCTAGCTCAACGTTTTCGTAAGCGCTTAACCAAGGTAATAGGGAGTGGTTCTGGAAAACCACTGCACGTTCAGGGCCCGGAGCATTGACCTCTTTGCCATCAAGTAGGCAACCACCTTTAGTCGCTTGATAAAGGCCTGCCACTATATTCAGTACAGTTGATTTACCACAACCGGAGTGACCGATTAGCGAGACAAACTCACCTTTATTGATGGTTAAGTTCACATCCTGTAGCGCTTTAAATGGGCCATTAGGGGTTGGGAAATCAATATCTACTTTTGTTAGTTCTAAATGCTTTGGAGGCTGAGTCATGATAATTCTCCTGCTGAGAGGCTTGGCCTCTCAGGCTTTAAATTCTGTTAACGTCCTATGTAACGTTTTGCTATTAACGCCTAACTTATCTAAGTACCGCAGTCTTATCCCAAGACACTTTCTTCTGTAGGAACAACATAACGCGGTCTAGCATGAAGCCGATCAGACCAATCACAAGCACGGCTACCATGATGCGGCCTAGGGAGCTGGAGCTACCGTTCTGGAACTCATCCCATACGAACTTACCTAGACCAGGGTTTTGCGCCAGCATCTCTGCGGCGATCAATACCATCCACGCGATACCCAGTGATAGACGCAAACCTGTGAAGATCATCGGGATAGAGGATGGCAGTACAATTTTGGTGACATGTGCGAACCAGCTTAGGCGTAGTACCTGAGATACGTTCTGCAGATCTTTACTGATGCTAGATACACCTACCGCTGTGTTAAGCAGTGTTGGCCACAAACTACATAGAGATACAGTGATTAGAGATGTCACAAAGGACTTAGCAAACATTGGGTCCTTGCTGACATAAACCGCACTGACAACCATAGTAACCAGTGGCAACCATGCCAGTGGCGATACCGGTTTAAACAACTGAATCAATGGGTTCAGTGCAGAGTAAAGAGTATTGTTTAAGCCGATCACGATACCCGCAGGGATGGCGATCAGGGATGCCAGAATAAAGCCTGACAATACCGTTACTAGGCTCGTACCGATCTGATCAAAGAACGTCGGGTTGCCTGTGTAAGGACGGATTTTTACTTTAGCGTTCGGATCTTTTTCTAGCTTCTTAGCGTTACGTTTCTCTTGGCGTTCGTAGAAAGCAGCCTCTTTATTACGTTCATTCTGGTGATCGTTTACCAGATTGATGGTTTGTTCATACACTGCCATAGGGCCAGGGAAAGCGCCCAAGGATGTATTAATGCTTTTCGCGCCGATCTCCCACACGAAAAGGAAAATTAGTAGACCAACCAGAGGTACCAGAAGGGTTTTGCTGAACTTCTGTAGATTGTCTTTCGGGTTTTCAAAAAAGGCACTGATGCCTGATAGTGCGGATGTATTACTCATAACTTGCTACTCCCTCGTTGACCTGAATTCCTCCCCCAAAACTGAGGGGGAGGAATATGCTTAACCAGTCAGATTAGATTTTCTGTTCTGGTTTCAGACCAATGTTGAACTTCTTCAGGTAGTCGTTTGGTTTCTTACCGTCGTAAGTGATGTTGTCGATAAAGTGAGTCTGCGGAGCACGGAAACCATCTTCAGTGTTGAAGTCTGGGAACATGTCTGGCGTCATCTTGCCTTCTTCGATCAACTCTTTAGCTGCTGTTGCGTAGATATCAGGACGGTAAACTTTCTTCGCGATATCCATGAACCACTGGTCAGACTTAGGTTCAGAGATCTGACCCCAACGACGCATCTGAGTTAGGTACCAGATCGCATCGGAGTAATACGGGTAAGTCGCGTTGTAACGGAAGAATACGTTGAAGTCTGGCACTTCACGCTTATCGCCTTTTTCGTACTCAAATGTACCTGTCATTGAGTTAGCAATAACGTCGTAGTCCGCACCTACATAGTTAGGTTGAGACAAGATTTTTACTGCTTCTGGGCGGTTCGCGTTGTTGTTATCGTCCAACCATTTAGCTGCACGAATCATCGCTTTAACGACGCGAAGGTGAGTATTTGGGTTTTCATCAGCCCATGCTTTAGATACACCAAATACTTTCTCTGGGTTGTTTTTCCAGATCTCGTAGTCAGTGACTACAGGTACACCAATACCTTTAAATACAGCCTGCTGGTTCCATGGTTCACCTACGCAGTAACCGTAGATCGTGCCTGCTTCCATTGTTGCTGGCATTTGTGGTGGCGGTGTTACAGACAGTAGGGCATCGGCATCGATCGTACCGGACGTATCACCGTTATGCGGTGCGTAGTAACCAGGGTGGATACCACCGGCTGCTAGCCAGTAGCGTAGCTCATAGTTGTGGGTAGATACTGGGAATACCATACCCATGTTAAATGGCTTACCTTCGTCTTTATATTTCTCAACAACAGGTTTTAGCGCATCGGCTTTGATCGGGTGTACTGGTTTGCCATCAGCTTGTTTAGGCACATACTCTTTCATCTGATCCCAGATATCGTTAGATACAGTGATCGCGTTACCGTTAAGGTCCATAGAGAATGCGGTGATGATGTGAGACTGCGTACCGAAACCGATAGTGGCACCTAACGGTTGACCTGCAAGCATGTGCGCGCCATCTAGCTGACCGTCAATGACACGGTCGAGAAGAACTTTCCAGTTTGCCTGCGCTTCTAGCGTTACGTAGAGGCCTTCATCTTCAAAGAAGCCTTTTTCATACGCAACCGCTAGAGGAGCCATATCTGTCAGTTTGATAAAACCAAACTTCAGATCTTCTTTTTCAGGCTCACCAATTGCTGCCCATGCAGGGACGGTAATTAATGATGCAGCTAAAACCGCACCGCTGATAACTTTACTTAGTAGAGCCTTTTTCTTCTTAAGCATGGATCGTTCTCCCAATCTTAAAAACAAAAAGGCGCCGAACATGATCACATCAATGTGATCAGCCGAGGCGCCTTTGCCTAGTTTCAAATTTTGTGACCTTCTGGGTCGTTTCTAACTATTTGAGTGCACCGCCATTGGTGTCCTCATTTGCTATCTAATAGAGCAGGTGCTGTGCCAGAGTTGTTAAAATCTATAAAAAACAATTAGTTATGTTTGGTTCGTTTGTTTTTTGGAATTTTTGTTGTGGTTTGTTGCGGTGCACAATGGGGCTTTGGTTCATTAAGTTGGTGCAAAAGTGAGAGGTCAAAAATAGGGCAAACGAAAAATGTTTTGGGGCGTCTGGTCAGAAAAGGGGCTTTAAAAGGAGAAGGGATTGTTAGAAAGGTAGGGTGTTTTTTGTCGGGAAAATTTGCCGAAAAAAAAGCTCAGTTATTAAAACTGAGCTCGTTTTAAGTGCTGATTGCCCCGCTTAGTTAAGCGCCAATCCAGTTTTGATATAGATCTTTGCGATAGACGTTATGAACGATCTCATCTTGATCAAATTCCAGCTCGCAAATCTGGCCGCATTTACGCATCTGATCGATTAAGAACAGCCCATGGTCAGGATCGGGGCAGTTCACATTCTCACCGGAGAAATGCTGCTCCATCGAATAAGGAGGTGTGAACTTAGATAACTGCTCTGCTGCCTGATCTAAATAAGGTGGCAGTGCGAGGAGTTTCAAAATCTCAGCCTGATTGCTTGGATCTTCCGCCCACAGACAGGCTTCGTGGATCGCTGTAATCAATGCGCGGTGGGTATTTGGGTGTTCATCGGCCCACTGCTGCGTGACGCCCAGTACTTTTTCCATATGGGAGCCCCAAATCTTATGGCCGGTACTCACAAGGCCACCAATCTGTTGCACTAAAGCTAAGCTATTCCAAGGTTCACCTACGCAGTAACCATCGATCAAACCGGTGGAAAGGTTATCGAGCATTTTGGTCGGTGGTACCGCGACCAGCTGAACATCCTCTTCGGTATTGATGTTGTTCTGGTTCAACCAGAAACGTAGTTGGTAGTGATGGTTTGAGTAGGGGTAAACGGTTGCGATAACCGGTTTGCGCCCACTTTGCTGGATCAGTTCTTTAAACTGTTGGCCGACCTGCTCACTGTCATCCCAATCAGAGATCTTATTGGACAGTGCCATATAAAGTTCTTGCGATAGGGTGATCGCCGTACCGTTCTGGCTTAGGGACAACGCCGTCATCATCGGTGTCGGGTTACCGTTTAAGCCCAATGTTGCAGCCAGCGGCATCGGTGCCAGCATGTGGGCTGCATCAAATAATCCAAAACTTACTTTGTCGCGAATAGAGGCCCAAGAGGACTCTTTACTCAGGATGACATTCAAACCATGTTTCTTAAAAAAGCCTTTCTCGCGCGCAACAACCAAAGGGGTACAATCGAGCAGTGCCACAAAACCTAGTTTCAGGTCAGTTTTTTCTAGTGTCAGTGCATCTGACATATCAGCTCCTATCTCTTTTACTTACTCAGGCCGTTCGCCAGTTGTAAAACTTCAATCACATTTCGTGCCACATCGGGAATTTTCTGGCCTCGGTCCATCGCAAGCTTGCGCAGGGTTTGATATGCCTGTTCTTCATCGCAGCCTTGATGTTTCATCAACATGCCTTTGGCTTTCTCTATGGTTTTGCGCTCTGCCAGTTGGTTTCTGGTTTTCTCCAACTCTTCACGTAATAAACTGTGAGCATCGAAATGAGCAATCGCCGTATCCATAATCGCTTTTACGCGGTCTGGTTGTAGGCCGTCGGCTATATAAGCGCTGACACCGGCGTTGATTGCTTCGGCCATCGTCCTGCGGTCGTTCTGTTGTTCCGCAAAAAAGACGATCGGGCGTGGATTGTTCTGGCTCATCGTCGCCATACTTTCCAACGTGTCACGGTTGGGTGAATCCATATCTATAATGACTATGTCGGGGTGGTTCTCCTCGACATGCTTATTTAGATCAGTGGTGTTAGGTAGATGACAGACAACATGGTGCCCCAGCGTATTTAACGCCTTCTCAAGCGCATTCACACGAATGGGCTCGTCATCGATCAACAGCACGTTTAAACAGTTTACTTTACTCATTAATCCAGTTCCGGAATTGGATAGCCTGTCATAAAGCAATATTTGTTCCATGGTTATTCGGGCGCTTTATGGCACGCGCTTTGCTGTACTAGGAGCAATACATTTTGATGCGCAACGGTGCGTGCTTACTCTTTCTTCAGTTTAGGGTATGCAGGCGCCTGCATTCCAAAAAACTGACCAGTAAGCCAAATATTTACGTTGCTCTTGGATAGTTTTATTGGAGGTAAAGATGCAAACGACAACGACCTGTCCTTACTGCGGCGTGGGCTGCGGGGTAAAGGCCGAAATTGCTGACGATTGCGTAGTTGCAGTAAAGGGTAACGAAGAACACCCCGCTAATTTTGGCCGATTATGCGTAAAAGGCTCCTCTTTAAACGAGGTATTAGGGGCCGAAGGGCGCTTACTTAACCCTGTCGTCGATGGTGAAATTGTTGAGTGGGATAGTGCTCTTGAAACAGTCGCTGAAGGCTTTAAGCGCACCATTATGGAGCATGGACCCGATTCTGTGGCCTTTTATCTCTCCGGCCAGCTCCTTACCGAAGATTATTATATAGCCAACAAACTGATGAAAGGCTTTGTCGGTACGGCCAATGTCGATACCAACTCGCGCCTTTGTATGTCATCAGCCGTAGCAGGCTATAAGCGCGCTTTTGGTGCTGATGCTGTGCCTTGCTGTTATGAAGACCTAGAGTTAGCCGAGCTGATCATCATCACCGGTTCAAATGCTGCGTGGAACCATCCAATCTTGTTCCAGCGCATGAAAGCGGCAAAAGCTAAGAATCCTAATCTGAAAATTGTAGTGGTAGACCCGCGCCGCACCGCGACTTGTGATATCGCCGATCTGCATATTCAGCTAAAAGCCGAAACCGATAGCTCTCTGTTTACCGGCTTACTCTCTTACCTAGCGCGCCATGATTACCTAAATTACGAATATATCGCCAACTTTACTGAAGGTTTCGCTGATGCCCGTGCTAATGCTGAGCTTACCTTCCCTGATGTTGATAGCGTGGCTAAAGCCTGCGATCTACCAATCATGCAGTTGCGAACCTTCTTTGAGTGGTATGCGAAAACTGAAAAAGTTGTGACTTTCTACTCGCAAGGGGTGAACCAGTCCGCAAGTGGTACCGATAACTCCAATGCCATTATTAACTGTCACCTTGCGACGGGTCGTCTAGGTAAAGAGGGTGCAGGACCGTTCTCTATCACTGGACAGCCAAATGCTATGGGTGGCCGTGAAGTCGGTGGCCTAGCGAACCAGCTTGCCGCGCATATGGAGTTAAATTCGCCCGAAGCGGTCGACCGAGTAGGACGCTTCTGGGGTAGCGATAATGTTGCGACCAGCGCCGGTTATAAAGCGGTTGATCTGTTCGAAGCAATTGAAGAGGGTAAAGTAAAAGCGATCTGGATTATGGGTACTAACCCTGCGGTAAGTCTGCCAAATGCCGATCAAGTGGTACGCAGCCTGAAACAATGTCCGCTGGTGGTGGTATCTGATTGTATGGCGCATACCGATACGGTTGCACTCGCCAATGTATGTTTACCGGCGACGGGTTGGAGTGAGAAAAACGGTACTGTAACTAACTCTGAGCGTCGTATCTCCCGTCAGCGTAGCTTACTGCCGCCATCAGGCGAAGCTAAACCGGACTGGTGGATTATCAGCGAAGTGGCCAAGCGTATGGGCTATGAGCAGGCCTTCAGCTACGATCACCCTTACGAGATCTTTAAAGAACATGCGGAACTATCTGGCTTTGAAAACAACGGCAGCCGCGCCTTTGATATCAGCCAGCTGCAAGATCTGGATCTGAAAAGCTACGATGCCCTGAAACCACAACAGTGGCCGGTAACCGATGCTGCGCCTTATGGCACCGCGCGACTATTTGCCGACGGTAAGTTCTTTACCCCATCGGGTAAGGCGCAGTTTATTACGGTTGATCCACACGACCCGCTACAGCAACCTTGCGACGAAATGCCTTTTGTTATGAATACCGGTCGTATTCGTGACCAGTGGCACACAATGACCCATACAGGGCGTACCAGCCGCCTTTTTCAACACCGGGAAGAACCCTTTGTTGAGCTCAACAGAGAGGACGCGGAAAAACTGAATATCAAAGAATCTGAGCTCGTTAAACTTAAAAACATTCAGGCGGAATATATCGGTCGTGCTCGCATCGTCGATACCGACCAGCGCCGTGGCGAAATCTTTGTGCCTATGCACTGGAACAAACAGTTCAGCGCTAAAGCAAGAATGGGTGCCTTGGTTCAACCGGCGGTCGATCCGTTCTCGGGCCAACCAGAAGGCAAGCACGCGGTGGTAAATGTCGAGCCGTATAACCCTGCTTGGGAAGGTTGGTTAATTACTCGCGAGCCCCTCGATGATGCGTTACCGGTGGAATATTGGTCGCGCGTGCCCAAAGAGAGTGCATCGCTCTACTATCTGGCAGACAGCAACAAAATCGAAGATATGCGTAGCTGGTGTCAGGAGCAGTTTGGTGAAATCGATATCTGGTTGGAAGATGCCAACCAAAATAGCTTCCGCGCGGCGGGTCTCAATGGCGAGCAGCTTGAGTGGGCTTTCTTCCGTATGCCTTACGGCCAAATCCCATCAACACTATGGTTGGAGCAACTCTTTGCCGAAACCGAAGTGAATATGGATCAACGCCGCTTCCTACTCAGCGTAACTGGCTGCGAACTAGAAGATCCGGGCGAGATCATCTGTAGTTGTTACCAAGTAGGTAGCCACGCGATCGAAGATGCGATCCAACAAGGCTGTAACTCACTCGATGCATTGGGTAACAAGCTGAAGTGCGGTACGAATTGCGGCTCCTGTATCCCTGAGTTGAATGGGATGTTGGGGAAGTAGTGTAGTAAATAGCGGATTTATTGAGCGAAAGCAGCCTTTAGGCTGCTTTTTTGTGTCAAACTGCTCAGCTTAGAGTTAGTCGCTTTTTTGGGTTCTACTATGATCCAGAAGCGAGCATTAATTCGTATGTCCGGCAGCCAAAGTCTATCCTTTATAGCAAAGCCATCAATCAGGATGAATGGGGCAATTTAAAGCACTCAGGAATGAACTCAGTTAAGTAAGAATATTGGTAGTATGAGTTTAAAATTTGATCAATCCGTTGATGCAGCGCTTAAGCTGGTAAATGAGCATAGTGGTCATCAGTATTTTGATGTCTTGGTCACTAGTCTCGCTCAACTGATTGATGCTGATTATGTTCTGATCGGTGAGTTGGATCTTGTTTCTCACCAAGCAAATACTGTCTCCTTATGGTGCGAAGGGCAGCTAGGTGAAAAGCTTTCTTATGATCTGGAGGGGACGCCTTGCGACAAAGTTTACAGTGGCGGCATATGTGTTTATCCCCGTGATATAGCAACGCTTTTCCCTGGCGACCAAATGCTGGATGACTTTGGCTTGCAAGGTTATGTCGGAAAAAGCTTAAAAGATGCTGAGGGTAAACCTATAGGTTTATTGGTTGCTCTGTTTAAGCAAAAGGATCAGGCCTGCGAAGATATTTTGGGCATTTTCGATCTTTTCGCCATACGCGCTTCTGCTGAATTAGAACGAACTCTCTGGGAGAGGGAACAGCAGAAACAGATCTCTCTTCTACAACAAAAAAATCAGCAGTTAGATCTTTCTCATCGAGTTTTTGAACATACGACTGAGGGGCTTCTGGTCTCTGATGAAAACAATAATATTCTTGAAGTAAACGCCGCATTTGAAAGGATGTGTGGTTACAGCAGGGCAGAGCTGATTGGAAATAACCCCAGTATGCTCAATTCAGGTCTACAGCCGAAATCTTTTTACGATGCGATGTGGCAGGACCTTTCCACAAAAGGCATATGGCAGGGTGAGCTGTGGAATCGTCGCAAGGACGGTGAAACTTATCCGGTATGGAGTTCAATCTCTCTGGTTAAAAATGATCGGGGTGAAATATCCAATTTTATCTCCAGCTTTAGAGATATCAGTTCAGAGAAGGAGTTGCAGGAGCAGCTCTATCACCAAGCTACCCATGATTATCTGACTGGGCTGAGTAATAGCTTTGAGTTCCAAGACCATGCTAGTAAAGCAATTGCTGTGGCTCAACGGGCTAGCCAGCATATTGCTTTGATTCGTATGAATATTGATAACCTGAATATGGTGAACTCTTCATACGGACATATCGTTGGAGATATGGTTGTTAAAACCATTGGTGAGAAGCTTAAAAGCCAAACGCGTGACAGTGATGTGCTGGCCCGCCTAGGCGGTGATGACTTTGCATTGCTGGCGGGCTTCGATAGCTTCCATCGTCTGGAAAAACAAATTAAACGTACTTTGCAGCTATTCACAGAGATTATTCACACTGAATCAGGCGATATATCTCCTTCTTGCTCTGTCGGTATTAGTATATTGGGGGAGGATGCCGAAGATCTTGATGCTCTAATGCGTAATGCCCAAACCGCTCTACGTTTTGCAAAACAGCATTTCCGTGGTGGCTATAGTTTTTATAGTCAGGAGTTTGAAGAGCAGGCCCGTCGACACGACAAAGTAGAAAACAGGCTCTACAAAGCGCTTTCTGAAGGCATGATTGAGCCGTATTTTCAGCCGATTGTTAATCTAAAAGATATGTCAGTCCATCATTGTGAAGCCTTGGCTCGCTGGACTGATGAGCAGTTAGGTCAGGTTTCCCCAGCAGAATTTATTCCAATAGCAGAATCAACTGGGCTTATACAGAAGTTAGGAGAATTGATATTCAACCGCTCTGTTCAGGTTTTTGCTCAGTTGAATTCTGAATTGAGTCGCGAGCAAAAGAACCCTGTAGGCGTCACGGTTAACCGCTCGCCGGGTGAGTTCAACTTTAGCAAAGGAGAGATGCCTACCACCGCTGAAATTCTAACCCAACACGATTTGAGCCCTGACTTGGTTTGTATCGAAATAACCGAAAGCTTGATGATAGAGTCACCTGATGAGGCATTAGAGCAGCTCAATCATATTAAGAACCAAGGGTTTTCATTGGCGCTTGATGACTTTGGTACCGGCTTTTCATCTTTGAGTTACCTGAAGCATTACCCTTTTGATTATCTGAAAATCGACCAGTCTTTTGTCAGAGATATGAAAGAGCAGGGCGAAGATTATCTCCTGGTGAAAACTATTATCCAGATGGCTAAAAACCTTGGTTTGCAAACTATAGCTGAGGGTGTTGAAACAGAAGAGCAGTGCCGACTACTTAAAGATTTGGGTTGTGATTATGGTCAGGGGTACCTTTTCAGCAAACCTCTACCACAGAAAGAACTGTTCCGGTTTGTTAGGGATGCTTAATTAGCTCTTCAACTAGCTGATATCTGTCCCCTTGGCGCAAACTCAAAAACATCTGAGTAGCAGTTCTCTTCCTTAAGCCCTTTCGACTCTAACTGATCGAGTGTTCCGTAAACCATATTGGGTGAGCCGCAGAGGTAGATTTGAGTGTCTCCAAGTGCATCACAATCTTCGCTTACCACTTTGTAGATATAGCCAGTGCGGCCGTTCCAGTTATCGTCTGGCGATTCGAGAATCGGCGTGAAACTGAGGTTCACATTCTGATCCGCCCAAGTTTGGAACTGCTCTAGCAGATAGAACTCTTCGCTATGCTTGTTCGACCAGTAAATACTCACCTCGGCATCAGGTTTACGTCTTAGTATCTCTTCGGTGATGCTTTTAATTTTGGATATGCCTGAGCCTGCCGCGATTAATAGGTGAGGCTGAGCAAGGTCAGTCTGTAAAAAGGCTTTCCCCATTGCCAGCGTTACATTAAGGGGTGTTTGGTTTTCTAAATGTTGAGATAGGCAGTTCAAAACCTTATCAGCAAACTCACTACCGTTTTGGATAAACAGCTGTAGGCGTCGAGGATTTTCTGAGTCAGGGCTGCTGGCAATGGTGTAAGAGAGCGTTTGTAGCTGACCATCGCCATTAACATCTAAATCGAGCTGCAGATACTGTCCTGCATGATAGTTAAGCTCTGTACCTGCTGGCGATTGCAGCTCAATATCAAATGTATCTGTATCAAAAGAGCCATTACTCAAAGGGGCAAACTTAACAACCTGACAAGGGTAAGAAACGACTGGGTAGGTTGTGGCAACGTTACTCATAAACAAACCTAAATATTCTGTTTTCGTGACGGATTGCCAAGCAGCTTAAAGAGCTTATTGCATGAGTAGAAATGGTTAATTTTCACTGATCAATTAGTTTCCCTCATACATTGTCTATTCGCTGCGCTTACCTAGAACCAGATCCTGAGCATCACCGATGCCGATGCAGCCTGCGTAAAATGGGCGCTCATCCAGCAAAAACATACCTCGCAGTGCCTCTTCAAAACGTTGCCTTAATCAATTCATGAGCAAAGGTCATCAAACCATAAATTTTAATCAATTTTTTTCATAAAGCCGTCCCTGTAAAAAGTGAACTTAACTTAACGCTCACCAGAAGTAAGACTGCGCCTAATATCGGCCAATGTTTATTTAAGGCAGGTGAACAGTCCAGAGAGCGATGAAAAGTCAGACTTAATTTCTACGGAATACAGATTATGAGCAACGGTTTCGAATACAGCATTGAGCGCATTAGTTTCGATGAAAACTATGAGCCATCAGGCAATACTCGCCTAACAACTAACTTTGCCAACTTAGCCCGTGGTGAACAGCGTAAAGAAAATTTGAGCCGTGCGATCAAGATGATTGATAACAGCTTTAATACGCTGGCGACTTGGGATAACCCAAACAATGATCGTTACTCGGTAGAGCTTGAGATCATCCATGTTGATATTGATGTGCAAGGGAATGGCGATAACTTCCCAACGATTGAGATCTTAAAAACGTACATCCTTGATCACAAAACTGAGCGCCGTATCGAAGGCATTGTTGGCAACAACTTCTCCTCTTACGTGCGTGATTATGATTTCAGCGTGTTGTTGTTGAATCACAACAAAGATGCAGAGCAATTCAGCGTGCCGGACAACTACGGCGAGCTGCATGGCAACATGTTTAAAGACTTTGTGAACTCAGAAGCTTACAAGCAGAACTTCAACAAACTGCCGGTGATCTGCCTGAGTGTGTCGGATAACAAAACCTATTATAAAACGGCGAATACCCACCCGGTTTTAGGTACGGAATACGAGCCAAACGAGCCGTCATTGACCGAACAGTACTTCAAAAAGATGGGCATGGAAGTGCGTTACTTCATGCCGCCAAATAGCGTGGCGCCTTACGCGTTCTATTTCTACGGGGATCTACTCAACGATTACACCAACCTTGAGTTGATCAGCACCCTTAGCACGATGGAGACGTTCCAAAAGATCTATCGCCCAGAGATTTATAACGCCAATGCTTTTGCCGGTGAAGTGTTTAAACCAAGTTTGAAGCACCAAGATTTCTCACTAACGCAAGTTGTGTATGACCGAGAAGAGCGCAGCCGTTTAGCGGTTGAACAGGGCAAATGGGCGGAAGAACACTTTATTAAGCCCTATGGGGAAATTCTTGAAAAATGGTCTGCTAACTACGCGTAAGCCAAGATTATAGAGTTGTATAAATTATGAAAAACTTACTACCTACTTCAACTGCTGGCAGTTTACCTAAACCCTCTTGGCTAGCAGAACCAGAGCAACTTTGGTCACCTTGGAAACTTGAAGGTGAAGAACTCCTATTCGGCAAACAGGATGCACTCCGTGTGACCCTGCAAGAGCAAGAAAATGCCGGTATCGATATCGTTAGCGATGGTGAGCAAACACGTCAGCACTTTGTGACTACGTTTATCGAGAACCTGAGCGGCGTTGATTTTGAAAAGCGCAAAACCGTTCGAATCCGTAACCGCTATGATGCCAGCGTACCGACTGTTGTTGGTCCAGTGAGTCGTCAAAAGCCAGTGTTTGTGGAAGACGCTAAGTTTCTGCGTACGCAAACAGATCAGCCGATTAAATGGGCACTACCAGGGCCGATGACTATGGTTGATACCCTGTACGATGATCACTACAAGAGCCGTAAAGATCTAGCTTGGGAGTTTGCCAAAGTGCTAAACGAAGAAGCGAAAGAGCTTGAAGCGGCTGGCGTGGACATTATCCAGTTTGATGAACCGGCATTTAACGTCTTCTTTGAAGAAGTAAATGAATGGGGCATTGCTTGCCTAGAACGCGCGATTGAAGGGCTTAAATGCGAAACAGCCGTGCATATCTGCTACGGCTACGGCATTAAAGCCAATACCGATTGGAAAAAAACGCTGGGCTCGGAATGGCGTCAATACGAAGAGACGTTCCCATCACTGCAGAAATCCAATATCGATATCATCTCTTTGGAGTGCCACAACGGTCGTGTACCGCTTGAAGTACTGGAGCTGATTCGTGGTAAGAAAGTGATGGTGGGTGCGATTGATGTCGCGACTGAGACCATTGAGACGCCAGAAGAAGTCGCCGAAACCCTGCGTGGTGCGCTTAAGTATGTTGATGCTGACAAACTTTACCCTTGCACCAACTGCGGTATGGCACCTCTATCGCGCGAGATCGCACGAGGCAAGTTGAATGCACTGCGCGCGGGTGCAGAACTGGTTAGAAAAGAGTTGGCAGCTTAAGACTGTCTCACCCAAGCAGCTCGACACTCATTTTAAAAAAGGGGTCTTATGGCCCCATCGCTTTATGGCTATAAACCTTAGGGTAGAGCCACTGTATAGAACCTTCCCTCAATGAATATCACTGAATTCTTTATCAACAATATCCCCTCCTTTTTAGCCCTACTGGCAACCGGTGCATTCGCTGGCATCTTAGCGGGTTTACTCGGTGTTGGTGGTGGCATCGTAATCGTACCGGTGCTGTTTTTCCTCTTTCAGAGTTTTGGCGTATCACCAGAATCTGCCATGGTTGTGGCGACCGCAACCTCATTAGCGACCATCGTTCCCACCTCGATCAGCTCGATTCGCTCCCACCACCAAAAAGGTAATGTCGACTTTGATCTACTAAAACGTTGGGCCGTCTTTATCTTTGTCGGTGTTTTGATTGGCAGTTGGCTAGTAACACGGGTCGAGGGGACTTGGCTCACTGCGCTATTTGGCGTGATCGCGACGCTATCTGCACTGAACATGCTATTTAGAACCGGTAAATCTGCACTGTTCCAACAACTACCGGGCAAAGCAGGGCAAACGGCGATGGGCACATCCATTGGCTTTTTCAGCTCGATGGTAGGTATCGGCGGCGGCACGATTTCGGTGCCTCTGCTGACCCTATACAACTACCCTGCGCATAAAGCGGTAGGTACCGCCGCTGCTATCGGTTTAATCATCTCCCTTCCGGGCGCTATAACAATGTTGTTGCTGGGCAGTACACCAGCCGATGCCCCTGCAGGCACATTTGGCTTAGTAAACTTGATCGGTTTTCTCTGCATCGTGCCACTGACTGTTCTGTTCGCCCCTATCGGCGTATCTATCGCATTGAAGTTGGATGCAGGCAAGCTTAAGAAAGTGTTTGCGGTGGTGTTGCTGATTACGGGATTGCGGATGTTGTTGCAGTTGGTTCTTTAAGAAGTAGCTAGTGGCAAGGACGCCGCTGCGCGGCTAGAGATCGCTTCGCTTTTAGGACGCAGCTACGCTGCTAGAGGACGGCTGCGCCTAGAGGAAAAGCGTGGGCATGTATTGGCTTCTGTTTTGTGCCAATAGCGGACATCCCCAAGGTATAAATTCAGAGAAATTCCCGTAGATTATGAACAAGTCATTAAGTAGAGTCATTCGAGGAAAGTTTTGTAAGGGCTAGTGTTGCTTATAAAGGACACTAGCCCTTAATCTGGTTACGTCTATGTAATTGACGCGATAAGAGAAGCAGTAAGGAGTGCTAATGACAAATGTAATGGTATGGATACTTCGACTTCCGTTCTTGGGGATTATCTATGCTGTCATTATGGGGTTGTTTGAGAATTCCTCCGCATTGAGCAAGGAGGACTGGGCAATGTCTGGTGGTGGTATTTCACTGTGTATTGGTGTGTGCATAGCAGCTGGTTTGCTTAACAAACCTATGCCTGCAGAAGAGCAATCGAAGATAGTTAAAAGAATGAATCTATTTTTCATGCTTGCTGCAGCGGGAATAGTATTCGGTAGAAATCTATAGAGAATAGGGGCTTTTTATGCTTTCTGCTAACTGTCCATGTTGTAAAAAATTAATCAATGCGAATGATGCAAACTCAGCTGAGAAAGGGAGCGCTCTTGGGAATTTTATTTGCCCATTTTGTCGCGCAGAGATTGTATGGGCAAAGAAATCTCAACTGTGGTTACTACCAACCATGTTTATGCTTCCCGTATTTATCATTTGCGCAGTGATAGATGGAAACAGCAAAGTAGATAGTTGGGTGGAATACTTTTCAATTGCTGTCTCGGTAGTTGGTTTTTTTGGTCTAATGGCTTCATACAGCTATGAAGAAGTGAAAAGAAGTAACTGACTATGTGTGGTTGCCTTAAATATTAATGTCCGCGATTTATCGAAAGCAGGGTGTAATAGCGAAGCGTATTACACCAATTCAAAGCCTGAACTAGGGTTAGCGGGAGTAATACTTGCCTAGAACTGGTAGGTCAGCTCTATGATTTAAATAAGCTGAGCTGTGCTCAAAAAAGAAACTTTTCTTGATTGTTTATGCCATTGTCTGGGTTGTCTCGTAACGTATATTGAAGGTCAAACTATACGATACTTAGATAAATAATGACTTCAGGAATAAATAAAAAAGATCTTAACTTTCAATGCAAAGACGGTTGCGAATTAGCCGGTACGCAATATATTCCTGCAGAGGTCAGGGCAAATGGAAACGCCATTCTTTTTGCCCCTGCAACCGGCATGAAACGTGGGTTCTATAACAGTCTGGCAAGCCATTTAACCTCTATAGGTTATTCGTGTTTAACCTTCGAAAATCGGGGTGTTGGTGATTCCTTACGGGGTTCTATTAAAGACTGTAAAGCTAGCTTAATTGATTGGGGAACCCTAGATTTAGCTGGCGCATTTAATGAACTTCAGAGATCTTTCCCCAATCATAAGTACCACATTGTCGGTCACAGTGCGGGAGGTCAACTCCTAGGCCTAATCCCAAACTGGAACAAAATTGGCTCTATATTCAACTTTGCTTGTTCCTCAGGGCAAATTGATCAGATGTCGGCACCTTTCCGGTATCAAGCTAGATTCTTTTTAGATATTTTTATCCCGATCAGTAATAAGCTTTTTGGATATACCAAATCTGAATTGGTCGGCATGGGAGAGTCTTTGCCCTCGCAAGTAGCTGCTGATTGGAGACACTGGTGTAATGCACAAGGCTATGTAGAAACCGATTTTGGTAAACGTATCCAAGAACACTGGTTCTACGAAATGGATTGCCCAAGTTTATGGGTAAATGCCAGTGACGATAGTATCGCTAATAATCATAACGTAGATGATATGACCCGGGTCTTTACAAAAATGCCGATAGAGCGCGTTGAACTGGACCCATCAAAGGAGGGGCTCAAAGAGATCGGTCATATGAAGTTCTTTAGTAAAAAATCTGAAAAGCTCTGGCCATATTTGACAAACTGGCTAGAAAAACACGCATAAAAAAAACCGTGTTTTGCCAAGAAATATCACCTAGAACTGGTAAGTCAGTTCACCTAATACGCTGCGCCCCTCAATTGGGTAGTCGTTAGGGATGATTGAAGATGCAGGGGTGGTAGCATCTTTATCCAGTACATTTTTTATGATCAGTGCTGTACTGAGCCCAGCTAGTTTGTGCTCTTTAGAAAGCTTTAGATTGGCCCATGAATAACCACTGTGTTTTTTGCGTGTGTCGTTTGGAGCCCTGTTACTTGAACCGATCCAATGATTATTCAGGTGTAGTTTCCAATGATTGGGGAGACGGTAATCTACGGCTAGGTAGCCTGTGTGGTTTGGAATATCGGCAACACTGCCACCCGTCATCGAGTTTTTTGTATTGAGGTAGTTGTATTGAGTTTTCAGTTTTAACGCATGGCTGATATCCCACGTTCCCTCGATCTCTACGCCGTAACCTTTCTGTTCCATCGAGTTCTGGAATTGATATACAGCACCGTTAAATTGGTTGGTAATCAAATCATCGGCTTGGTAGTAAAAGAGCGTGTTTTGTAGATGCAGCGTTGCTTTAGGTTTAATGTCGGCAACCAGTTCCAGCGTTTCTATCTTTTCGGGTTTAAGCGACGGCGAGCCAAGTCCACCGGGGTTGTTCTTTAAATATAGTTCGCTGAATGACGGTGCTCGGAAGGCCCTACCGTAGAGTAATTTGCCGGTAAGTTTTTGATTCGGCTCCCAAACCAAGCCCATTCTCGGATTAAATACTCGGCCAAAATCGGAATAATGATCTACACGCCCACCGACGGTGAGGGTCCAGTTTTTATTTAGCGTCCATTGGTCTTGAATCGCTAAAAATGCATTATGACGTTCATTATCTTCTGAATAGACGTAAGGCTGATCGCTAACGTCGGTTAAGTTGCCATCAACAACCGTTTCGGTGCCGTCTAACACACCGGGACCAAAGTTCTTTCTTTCTTCGCTGCGGAAATTACTAAATTGCCCCCCGACCTGAAAGCGCCAAATATGATCGGGTGAACCAACATAGTTTAAAATGAGATCAACGTAAGATTTATGCATTTTGGCGGAAGGAATGCCTATGACTCCATCTGTAAAACGGATTAAGTTGCCTCCCGGAGTATATGGGTTTCCATCGCTGCCAATCGGAATGATACTGTTTTTAGGAAACAGGATTAAGGTGCTTTCACCTTCTTGATAGTGGTAGGAATAGTTGTTCTCGACGGAATATTGAGGGTTGATAATACCTCGATATTGCAGATGTGACATGAAGGAGTAAGTGTCTTCATAACCCGAACTGTCTAGGGCACGAGCACCGCCTTGGCCATTACCAGCCTTATGGTTATGCCAAAACCAGTTATTCCAGCTCCAGTCACCTCTATCGATATTTAACATCGCATTGGTGACTGAGTAATTTCTATTAAGCTGGCCGGGCGCTAATGATGCGTTTGAACCGAACCATATGTCATTAAGCGACTGGAAGTCTTGAGTAATAATTCTGGAATCATCGCCGTCACTTTGTTGTTGTTCGAGTGAAAAGAAATACCCTTTGCCAAAGCCATCAAAATCGCTGTGCTGTACCGTGAAATCACGACTGCCAAAGCTACCCGCTCTGGCTTGAAACATAGGTTCAGCAAAATTTTGCGAACGTTTAGGCACGATATTGATTACACCGGAGTAGGCATTCGCACCATATAACGCAGAGCTAGCACCTTTGATCACTTCAATGCGTTCAATTGCGTTGAGGGGCAATCGAAATGTTGTGGGAAGGCCGCCACTGAATGGGTTTTTAAACTCTATTCCATTAAAGAGAACCAGCACTTGAGTGGAAAACCCATTTTGAATACCGCGAATACTGTAGACCGGGTCCAATCTACTTAGATCTGAGCGCTGGACATGTAATCCTGCAACCGTTTCCAGTACCTCATCGAGATGTGTTGCACCCATAGCTTCTATTTCTGCAGCGGTGATGACGCTAACCGTACCGGGTGATTTTCGGATCGCTTCTAGATGGCCTGAAGCGATCGTAGAGAAGTAGTCACCTTCATGGGGGTAGCTTCTTTCATCAAAGTCACGTTCATCGAAGGGTGAATTCGGGTCGGCAGCGATGCTCTTTGCGCTAAGAATTAAGAATAAAACGAGTAAAAATAAAGGCTGTTTTATCAATAAATTAAGTAAACGCATCTGGCTATTCTCCGCATTATCACTTGCCTAATAGTTCAGGCAAAAATGCTTCAGAAACCAGTAAGGGTTTATTGGACAGGAAAAACACCGAACGGCGTGCCCAGATCTCGGTTTTATCTTGCAGTTGCAGACGACTGATCTCGATAGGATCGCGGCGCATGGTTGGATCGGTAAATAGCAGACTCCCCAAAGAGCGGTTACCTAACATGCGTAGTTGCCGTTCGCGGCCGGTTAGGGTTTGTGCTGGGATAATCGAACGGGCAAATACCCAAGGTACATCGTTACCGATCAACTGAACTTCGCGAACTAGAGCGCATTGGCGCTGATCTATGCCTAAGGCATTGGCCTCGGAGCGGGTTGGGCGCATCCAGCCTTGTCTTACCACCTCAACACGGAAATTGCCCTGACTGCGTTTTACCAAGCGCTGGGTTAGTGAGCCGCTATCCAGCAACCAACTTTGCCATTCGTGAGGCACCGCAGTTTTGAGTGGTCGACGTAGTTTCAACCAACGGGTATCAAAACTTTGTGTGGTAAGAGCAGACTTGATAGGCACTGGGGTACTTAGCTTCCTAATGATGAGTGGCGCTATATTAGCAGAAAGGGAGGTCTGCATCATAGGCACCAAAAGGGAGCATTGACGGGGCAGCTGGGGTAAAATAGCGGCTATGACGACTGATAAATTCTCTTTTCCAGCAGCACAGGCAGAACAGTTAACTCAACAATGGGTTGAGGCGATTGTGGTTGGCCTAAATCTATGTCCCTTTGCGGCACCTGAAGTTCGCAATCAGAGCATCCGTTACGCGGTATCTCATGCCAGTGTGATGACCGATGCAGCGCAGGATTTCCTAGCTGAGCTTGCGAAAATTCAGGACTCGCCTGAAGAAGAGTTATCCACAACCTTAGTTGCGTTTACCGAGACAGCGGTGGATTTTGAGTCGTTTCTGGATCTGTTAGATCTTTGCCAAACTATGCTTGAACGTGCAGGCCTAGCCGGTGTATTCCAACTGGCGAGCTTCCACCCTGATTACTGTTTCTCTGGGGTTGAAGCGGATGACATTACCAACTGGACCAACCGTGCGCCGTTTCCAACCATTCACATTATCCGTGAAGGACAGATGAGCCGAGTGTTGGTGCACTATAAGAACCCAGATGAGATTCCAGAGCGCAATATGGCGTTGATGGAAACTATGGGGCGTACTGGCTTAATCGAGCGCTTCCCACCCCTGGCCCAATACTGGCCTGTAGAGTCCTAATCACTTTTTAAGCGTTGCTGTAACCTTGGTCTTGCCCATTCAATAAAGGCGCGGCTTCTGGATGAGAGGCGGCGTGAGTGTGGATAGACCAGATTGACCGGAATCGATGGGCTTTCAAACTGCTCTAGGACTGGGATCAGCTGACCCGTTCTGATATGCGGATTCACCTGATAACTTAAGAACTGACCGAAACCGCGACCTTCTCGACACGCATCCACGGCAGTTTCTACATGATTGGTTTTAAAGCTACCCTGGACATTGATTCTGTATTGCTGGTTACCCTCAGTGAAGCCCCAAGTGGCGTGAGATCTAAGCGCAGTGAGGTGAATACAGTCGAGCTGCTCTAATTCATCTGGGTGATTCGGTACCCCGTGCTCTGCAATATGGGCTGGACTTGCACAGACTTTATATTTCACCTCCCCGACCTGTTTCGCGATCAGGGTAGAGTCGGGAAGGGGGCCTATACGCAGGGCGATATCCATACCTTCCTCGATCAAATCGACCACACGATCCAACAGCAGTAGCTCCACCTCCATCTCTGGGTAGGTATCTAAAAACTCATTAATCACAGGGCTGAGATGTAGGCGGCCAAAGGTTTGTGGCGCAGTGATCCGAATCACCCCTTTAGGTATCGTTTGCTGCTGGCTGAGGGCATTTTCTGCATCTTCCACTTCCAACAATATCTGGCGGCAGCGCTGACAGTAGTCATCGCCTTCCTCGGTTAGGCTGAGACTACGGGTGGTACGATAGAGCAACTGAGCACCGAGCTCTTTCTCTAGTGCCGCCAGCGTTCGGACCACCGAAGATTGGGACATGGATAACTTTTCTGCTGCTGCACTAAGGCTGCCGCAGTCGACAATTTTGACAAAAACCGCCATCGCTTTGAGTTTATTCATATCTGCAGATTAATGCATAAAGTGCATTATTGAAATCTAGTTTGCTCTATTTATTGCGTTATCTGTTTTTTACATAATGAATGACATGATCAATGTTGAAGCAAGGTGTTCTCATGGCCCATCGTTTTAGCGACATAACCTTTACCGAGTCTGTACTGGCGATGCAGCAGCGTTTCGGCAGTTATGAAAAGTCTGCTGTGGTACGCCAGCGAATGCCTGATTTTGATCGTTTCACCGAGCGTGAAGCCGACTTTATCCAAGCGCGGGACAGCTTTTATATGGCGTCAGTGGGGGAAGATAGCTGGCCCTATATTCAACACCGCGGTGGTGAGGCTGGCTTTCTACAGGTGTTGGATGAAGAAACCTTAGCTTTTGGGAATTTTAGCGGAAATGGTCAGTATCAAAGCTTAGGCCATTTCTCCAAAAACGATAAAGTAGCGCTATTTTTAATGGATTATCCCCATCGTCGGCGCTTAAAGATCTTAGGCCGGGTCAAGCTACTCTCGGTTGAAGAACATTTAAAACTCTATGCAGATCAGATGGAAAGTTCGGCCAAAGCGGAATCGTTTATTCATATTAAACTGGAAGCATTTGACTGGAATTGTTCCAAGCATATTACCCCTAGGTTCACAGAAACTGAGTGGGCGCGGGAATCAATTTAAGGAGTATAAGAATGAAACTG
Source organism: Neptuniibacter sp. PT8_73 (assembly GCF_047778045.1). GTDB lineage: Bacteria > Pseudomonadota > Gammaproteobacteria > Pseudomonadales > Balneatricaceae > Neptuniibacter. The sequence continues at coordinate 3,791,054 of NZ_CP180545.1, read as the reverse complement.
TATGATTTGGAACCATCAGGCAACTGTTACAAAGCGCGACTGTTTGCATCACTAACCAATATTCCGCTAGAGCTGGTGGCGGTGGACTTCTTGGCGGGTATGCATAAGCAGTCACCGGTGATTGATCTGAATCCGTGGGGTGAAGTACCGGTACTGGAGGATGGCGACACGGTACTACGCGATTCCCATGCAATCTTGGTGTATCTAGCGCAGAAGTACGCAACACCAGAGTGGTATGGCAACTCTCCAGAGGAGCAAGCTGAGATTCAGCAGTGGTTATCGACTTCGGCAAATGAAATACAAAATGGCCCGGGTGCCGCTCGCCTAGTTGATAAATTTGGTTATGAACTGAATAAAGACGCGACGCTGGTGGTGGCTGATAGAATTCTAGGGCTTCTAGAATCCCATCTGTCTAATAACGACTGGTTAGCGCTAGATCGTCCGACGATTGCTGATTGTGCCGTGATGCCTTATGTAGGCTTAGCATGGGAAGGTGGAATTAAGTTGGAAGATTATCCACAGATCGGCCAGTGGATCGATCGCATTAAAGCACTACCAGGTTTTATTCCGATGTCTGGCCTAGAGTAATCTGGCTTAGAGTCTTTCTAACTGAGAGTGACCCTGTTACGGCCATTCTCTTTTGATTGATAGAGTGCTTGGTCGGCCAGCTCGATCAGCTCATGCGGCGAGCCTCCTTTAGACGGATTAATCGAGGCTACGCCGGCACTGACCGTTGCGGTATTTCCTGTACTGGAAAAGTTATGTTCGATCTTAAGCTCGGCAATTGCAGAGCGAATCTTTTCAGCAATTAGCTGTGCGCCATCAATATCTGTCTCTGGCAGAATTACCGCAAACTCTTCACCGCCATAACGACAGACCATATCTTGCGCACGTTGAATGGAGGCTTTTATAGTTTGCGCGATGGTACGTAAACAACCGTCACCAGCTAGGTGGCCATAACCATCGTTGAACAGTTTGAAATGGTCGATGTCGATCATGATAAGAGAAAGGTTGCGCTTAGAGCGCTGCGCACGTCGCCATTCCGTTTCAATATTGCGTTCAAACTCGCGGCGGTTATTGACCTGAGTTAGACCATCAACACGAGCCGAGCGTGCCAGTTGATCCTGAGACTGTTTTAGCTGCATCAGAATCTTAATGCGTGACTGTATTACAGCAGGCGCACGGTTTAGCGCGAGGAAATCTGCGGCTCCTGCTTGATAAGCATCCAGCTCTAGTTGGTCCTCAATCTGTTGGCTCAGGAATGCAATCGGCAGCGGGAACTCATCTTTATTTTTGTTTACCTCTTCGCAAAGCGTGAACATATCCGACCACTGATTCTCTGTACCGAGGAGGAGTAGATCCGGTGCATCTTCCTGCAGTAAGTTTTTCAGCTCGGTTAGGTTAGCCGGTAGTAAGATATTGTAATCGTTACGCAAGATAGCGATCACCGGCCAAACGATCTCGATACTGTGATCGCAGTAGATGGCGATAGTTTGTTGCTCCGAGCGCGGGCAGCTCTCTCGATGTTGATCCTGAGAGTCGATCTCTTTGCCTTTAAAGAAGGCTTTAAGATCTTCAGGGCTAGGTAAACCTAGCGAGATACGGCCATCGTCAGCGCAGATCACTGGGATACGCAGGTTAAAATCACCTTGCTCCCACGCAGTTTGCCACTCGATCAGTTTGTTTTCTTGTGGCTCTTCGATATCCAGCTCGGTTGGCAAGCCTGCTTCCATCAAGCAATCGTAGATAACCGAAACATCCGCTATATCTTTACCTTCGACCCAAAGAGCGCGGTAGAGTAGACGGCGGAGGTGGATCGATTTTTCAACGTCATGCTCAGCGGCTTCTATCACACAAAGGCTGGCAAAGTGGCTGTCACTACGCGCTTTAGGCAGCGCGACTTCGATATTAGGTACACGGCTTCGAACAACGAATACTTCGCTGGCGAGTTCGGCCTGACTTTCGGCGGTTTTATTAAAAATCGCGATATCAGGTGCGTGCTCAACTAAGCGCCAGTCCACTTGCTGCAAAAGACCAAACTGATGCAACTGCTCATGCAAGGCATAGCAGAAGGGGCAGTTGAGGTCGGCGTATACAGTGTATTGCAGCATGGGAGCCCTAGTTGATAGATGAGTCATATAAGTATCGACCAATATACGAATAACTTTGGCGATAAATACAAAAAAAGCAGCCTAAAGAGGCTGCTTTTTAAATCGATAAGGCTTATTAAACCGTAGCTTAGATTAATAAATAATTAATCTTCGTTTTCTGGTTTAACGGCTTTTTTGATCTGCTTAAGGCTACCGTGGCGTACATCAGTACCGCTCACTAGGTAGATCAGGTGAGCAGCCATCGCACGTGCGTGTTCAGAGATACGCTCAAGGCTACGTAGAACCCAGATTACGTTCATTACGCTAGATATAGAACGTGGATCTTCCATCATGAATGTTGCTAGAGAACGCATCGCAGAGCGGTATTCCTGGTCTACAGATTTGTCCATCTTCGCTACGCGGTAAGCAAGTTCAGTATCGTTACGGGCAAATGCAGTTAATACGTCTTTAACCATCTGGCGAACTAGGTTGCCGATGTGACGTACTTCCTGATAGCCGCGCGGTGATTCGCCTTCGTCTACCAATTCGATAGCGTGACGGCAGATGCGTGCAGCTTCATCGCCCATACCTTCAAGGTCTGATACCGCTTTAGATACAGCGATGATCAAACGAAGGTCACTTGCTGCTGGCTGACGACGTGCGATGATCTTTGTGCACTGCTCATCGATCATCACTTCCATATCGTTAGTCTGCTTATCAACCTTGCGCGACTGTTCCGCAAGGTCTGCATCGCTGTTTAGTAGAGCGTCGATACAGTCGTGTACCTGACGCTCAACAATGCCGCCCATAGTTAGCAGTTGGGTACGGATTTGCTCTAGTTCTTCGTTGAACTGAGCCGAAATATGCGTGGAATAATTGTCTGTATTTAGTTCCATGATCTGATTCCTTCCCCAAATTAACCGTAACGGCCAGTAATGTAGTCTTCAGTTTGTTTCTTAGCCGGGTTAGTGAACAACGTATCTGTTACACCAAACTCGATAAGATCACCCATATACATAAAGGCAGTGTAATCAGATACACGCGCAGCCTGTTGCATGTTGTGGGTTACGATCACGATCGTGAAGTCTTTCTTCAGTTCGTGGATCAGCTCTTCAATCTTCAATGTAGAGATTGGGTCAAGTGCAGATGCTGGTTCGTCCAACAGTAGAACTTCTGGTTTTACCGCAATCGTACGAGCGATAACCAAACGCTGCTGCTGACCACCGGACATGCCTAGTGCACTCTCGTGTAGACGGTCTTTAACTTCGTCCCAAAGCGCAGCAGATTTTAGTGCCCACTCAACTGTTTCGTCGATAACGCGCTTCTTAGTTACGCCCTGAATACGCAGGCCGTAAGCAACGTTTTCGTAGATAGATTTCGGGAATGGGTTTGGTTTCTGGAATACCATGCCCACGCGACGACGTAGTTCTGCGATATCAACGCTGCGGTCGTAGATGTTGTTGTCATCCAGCAGGATCTCCCCTGTGATACTGCAATCATCTACTAGATCGTTCATACGGTTGAAGCAACGTAGTAGTGTTGATTTACCACAACCAGAAGGACCGATAAACGCAGTTACGCGGTTCTTAGGGATGTGCATGTCGATACCGTGAAGCGCTTCGTTATCGCCATAGCTCAATTTAAGGTCTTTAACCTCAAGAGCCATTGTTTCTTCTTCAAGGTTCAAAATACGGTTATCTCGTTGCATTGTAGAGATATCAATTGCGTGTGTTTTAGCTTCGCTAGTCATTGTAGCAACCTTTAAAAATTCTATTACATTTCAAGCGCTTTGTATTTTTCACGTAGGTGGTTACGAATCGCGATTGCAGACAAGTTAAGTGCCGCGATTACTGCCACCAACAAAAACGCTGTTGCGTATACCAGCGGACGTGCCGCTTCAACGTTCGGGCTCTGGAAACCAACATCGTAGATGTGGAAGCCCAAGTGCATAAATTTCTGATCCAAGTGCAGGAACGGGTAGTTCATATCCAATGGCAGACTTGGTGCTAGCTTAACTACACCTACCAGCATCAGCGGTGCTACTTCACCTGCCGCACGGGCAATCGCTAGGATTACACCGGTCATAATCGCTGGGCTAGCCATTGGGATTACAATCTTCATTAGGGTTTCGAACTTCGTCGCACCTAGTGCCAAAGAGCCTTCACGAACCGCACGTGGGATACGTGTTAGGCCTTCCTCTGTTGCTACGATCACAACTGGAACTGTTAGCAGTGCAAGTGTGATAGAAGCCCACATTAGACCTGGCGTACCAAAGGTTGGTGCTGGTTTCGCTTCTGGGAAGAACGCGTCATCTATGTGACCACCCAAGAAGTAAACGAAGAAGCCTAGACCGAATACACCGTATACGATTGACGGTACACCCGCCAAGTTGTTTACAGCGATACGGATAACGCGTGTTACAAAACCTTGTTTCGCGTATTCACGTAGGTAAACCGCAGCTACAACACCGAATGGCGTTACGATCACAGACATGATGATAACCATCAGCACTGTACCGAAGATTGCTGGGAAGATACCGCCTTCAGTGTTTGCTTCACGAGGATCTGTACTTACGAATTCCCAGATCTTAGAGAAGTAGTGAAGGATCTTGCCGCCTAGGCCCATATCGTTAGGTAGGAAAGCACGCACAACGTGTGCAACTTTGAACTCTACGATTTTGCCGTTTGCGATCTCAGCAACCACAGTGTCGCGGTTAAATTTCTCGTAAAGTGCGAGTAGATCACCTTGCAGACCTTCGTACTCTGCATCTAGTGCCGCACGCTTCTCTTCAATCTCTTTGTACTGAGCTGGGTCAGTTACATTTTTAAGCTGTAGAGAGCGCTCTTGCAGACGTAAACGCTCCAACTTGTAGTTGATAGAGCCAATACGGTCTTTTTCGATATCTTCGATGTCACTGTGGATATCTAGCGCACGCTCGATACGGCTCTCTAAAAGCGCCCAAAGTGCTAGGTACTCGTCAGTTTTTTCGTAACCTTCGTAGCTAGAAACCAGTTTGCCATCTTCTTTGATGCCACGTAGGTAACCGTAGAAGTTACCCCATTCACGACGCTCAGCAGTGAATAGCATTTCTGGTTTAGAAGGATCTTTAATGAAGTCTTCCAGAACCCATATGAAGTCAGTACCACCGTGGTCACGGTTACCGACTTTCATCAGGTTACGCTTCATGCTCTCAACACCTTCCGGTACCGCTACGCCACTATCGCGTAGTTGAGCTGCGGGAACATCTTCAGTTTGGACTTTTTCACCGATCAGGGTAACGCTGTTTCCCTTATCAACATAAGTCGCTTGGATAACATCTGCAGGCCAGAAGTGACCCAAACCGCGAATTGCGATAAGAGTCAGCAGACCTACAACCATGATCAAACAGATCGCTACGGCACCGGCATTAAGCCATACCCAAGGTGCGCCGGATTTTGACCATTCAGTAAAAGACTGTCGCATTACTATATTTCCTCAATCAGGCACAAATTACAGAGAGCCGTACTTCTTACGTAAACGTTGACGTACAACTTCCGCCACGGTGTTTACGAAGAAAGTGAACAAGAACAGTACGAACGCTGCCAGGAATAGAATACGGAAGTGGGTACTACCAACTTCAGATTCCGGCATCTCTACTGCAATGTTTGCAGCCAGAGTTCGCATACCCTCAAAGATATTCACGTCCATGATTGGCGTGTTACCTGTTGCCATCAGTACGATCATGGTTTCACCTACTGCACGACCCATACCGATCATAACTGCAGAGAAGATACCTGGGCTCGCTGTCGGCATTACTACGCGTACCAGTGTCTGCCATGGTGTAGCACCTAGTGCTAGAGAACCGTAAGACAGGTGTTTTGGTACAGCGAAGATCGCATCTTCAGTGATAGAGAAGATCGTTGGGATAACCGCAAAACCCATCGCGATACCTACTACTAGCGCGTTACGCTGGTCGTAAGGAATGCCTAGCTCTTGAGTTACCCAGTAACGCATCTCAGTACCGAACAACGCTTGTTCTAATCCTGGAGCGACCCAGAAGCTGAACATTGTTGCGATGATTACAACAGGGATCAGCAGCGCTGCGTCCCAGCCATCTGGAACTAAGTAGCGTAGTGTTTTAGGTGCACATGCCCATGCATAAGCGAACGCGATAATGGCAGCAGGCACGACCAGTAGGGTGACAAAGATCCCCGCTAGGTTTACCTCCATAAATGGCGCTAACCATAGACCTGCTAGGAAGCCCAAAATTACCGTCGGTAGAGCTTCCATCAATTCGATGAAAGGTTTTACCTTACGGCGCATTGACGGCACCATGAAGTAAGCTGTGTAGATCGCACCACAGATCGCCAGCGGCGTACCTAGAAGCATTGCGTAGAACGCTGCTTTTAACGTACCGAATGCTAACGGCATCAAGCTGTATTTAGGCTCGAAGTCGTTGGTAGAAGCGGAAGACTGCCATGTGTACTCTGGCTCTTGGTAACCTTCGTACCAAACTTTCTCCCACAGTGCGCTCCAAGAGATCTCTGGGTGTTCGTTGTGAACCGCCCAAAGCGCTAACTTACCATCCTGTTCAACTAACAATGCGTTAGAACGAGGTGATAGAGCGATCATATCTACATTGCCTTGAGCAACGGCAGCTGTAAGTGAGTTACGTGATGCTGTTGTGCTGTAGAAATCGATAACGCCTTGGTCCGAAACCGTTACAAAACCTTTGCGGCGGTGCTCAATAGAGATGCTGCTGATAGGTGAAGTGCCGTTTTCGAAGCTGCGAATCTGGCGCATTAGCCATTCGCCTTTTTCGTTACGAACCAAGAACCACTGTGAAGTCACACCTTTATCATCTGAGATAAGTAGGGAGTTACCACCGATCAGTAGCTCAAAAGAGGTGATCTTGTTTTTGGTCGTCTCGATTAGCTGAGTAACTTTAGGGCCACCGTCTGCTTGCATATCAACGATGCCCAACTTGCCGCCTTCACCAGAGATCATCATCCAACGACGATCTGGCATCAGCAGTAGTTTCTCAGCTGGGATATTCATATTAGGAAGCGTAATGCGGTTAGTGTCCGCTTCTACTTCCTCAGTAATCAGGTTCTCGGTAAGGGAAACTTCAGTCGCAGCGATGTTTGCTGCCTGACCACCGATAAGTGTCCATTCTTCCTCTTCACCATTGATTGCAAGTAGCTCAAGTGATGAATCGCTTACCTGAATCAGTTCAGAACCCAGTGGGTATTCCACTTCTGGCGTGATAACACGTACGCCATCAGGGTAAGTAGAACGGTATTTGTGTTTGAAGACCTGCGCCTGACCGTTGCTGTAACCCAAAGCGAAAATACCGCTATATTCAGAAGCTAGAGCAAAGCTGCTTACTGTTGCACCTTCTGGAATATTGGCAGTTTCTGTTTTGATTACGTCACCGTTGCGGCTGTTAAAAAACACCAACTGACCAAGATCTGTAACACGCAGAGCGATCTCTGTTTGTTCTTCCATTGTCAGATAAAGTGTCTTGCCGTCACCGGGAACAGTGTAAGGGGCAATTTCCTGTCCATTTTTCTGCCAAGGTTCAATGCTGGCAGATTCGAACAGCGGTGCTACTTCATAAAGTAGATAAAAGAAGATCAGAAGGATTGCAACAATAACGCTGATACCACCAAATGCGATACCACCTGAAGCAAGTTTATCCTTCAACGCACGTATGTTTCTGTGTCGCTTGGCCGACGCGGTATTAAAATCCAGGTCGGACGTTGCAGTGTTTTCTGTACTCATGGCACATAGGTCTCGGAAGTTTACTAAGAAGACGGCGCATACAATATGAAAAGTTTGTTACATCTGTATTACAGTGACTGTCATAAACGAAAAAAGGGGGCCAAAATGGCCCCCTTTTTCCTAAGATCAGATGATCAAGACATATTACATGCCTAGCGCTTTCATCTGCTTCTCTACAACTGCCGCTGGTAGTGGGATGTAGCCGTCTTTAACTACTACTTCCTGACCTACTTTAGACATAACCATTTTCAGGAACTCTTTCTCTAGAGGAGCTAGAGGCTGACCTGGCTTCTTGTTTACGTATACGTATAGAGAACGAGCTAGTGGGTACTTGCCGTTTAGCGCGTTTTCTGGAGTTGCTTCTACGAATGCGCCGCCATCTTTCTTAGTAAGAGGTAGTGCACGTACAGATGCAGTTTTGTAACCGATACCAGAGTAACCTAGTGCATTAAGAGAAGTAGATACAGACTGTACTACAGATGCAGAACCTGGCTGCTCGTTTACGTTGTTTTTGAAGTCGCCTTTACATAGAGCTTTCTTCTTGAAGTAGCCGTAAGTACCAGATACTGAGTTACGACCGAACAACTGGATGCTCTTGTCAGATAGGGAACCTGCTACACCAACATCACCCCAAGTTTTAGCGTCTGCAGCAGCGCCACACTTACGAGTAGAAGAGAAGATAGCGTCAACCTGGCTGATAGATAGACCTTCAACTGGGTTATCTTTGTGTACGAATACTGCTAGCGCATCGATTGCTACAGCAACAGGCGTTGGCTTGTAACCAAACTTCTTCTCGAATGCAGCGATCTCTTTGTCCTTCATCTTACGAGACATAGGACCGATGTTAGAAGTACCTTCAGTTAGCGCTGGTGGCGCAGTAGAAGAACCAGCTGCTTGAATCTGAATGTTAACGTTCGGGTAGTTACGCTTGAACTCTTCAGCCCAAAGCGTCATTAGGTTAGCTAGTGTGTCGGAACCTACAGAAGAAAGGTTACCAGAAACACCAGAAGCCTTAGAGTAAACTGGTAGGTTCTTGTCTAGCAGGTCAGATGCGTTTGCAGCTACACAAGTTGCAGAGATAGCAACAGCAGCAAGCAGCTTTTTCATTGGTTTCATGTATAGGCTCCAAAGAGTCTTAAAATTAGATATATGAGTTAAGATGCGAACACTATAATTTTCTTAAATGACAAAAGTGTGACACTTAGAAAAGAATTTTTACGTTGTACATATTCAGGGTATTAGCCTTTTGTATTAGAGTAAGCTGACTAATAAATACAAAATTCACAGTTTCTATCATTACCCTAAGGAGTGGGGATGGCAGTAAAGGAGGGGAAATCCCATGGAGCATGTTGAGGAAAATAGCCACCAGCCAGCAGGTGAATTAAGCCTACTTCTGCCGGCTTCAAGCGATGCCACCAATATGTTTGGCGATGTTTATGGTGGTTGGGTGTCCGCCAAAATCGTACAGGCAGCCGAGATTTATGCGGCTAAATTATCTAAAGGCCGCGTTTCTACCGTATCGGTTGGGCAGATGGCATTTTTATCACCGGTACTAGAGGGAACTATTATGTCCTTCTACACTCAATTAATTGAAAGTGGCCGCAGTTCTTTGCGTATCCACGTAGAAGCTTGGGGCTGTTGCCCCGATGGCACCGAACTACGAAAAGTGACCGAAACCGAATGTGTGCAAGTAGCCATTGATGGCCACGGCCATATCCGTGATCTGGCGGTTGCCATATAAGCGGCTATAGTTACCTCTAAGATCAACCATAACAACAAGGATGTTAAATATGGCTCACGCAGATCCGTTACCTATATACGAACAACTATCTGACACTGACAGTGTGATTGTGCAGGCAAATGACTTTGTTTTTCGCCGATCTTGCCTAGACGCATATGAAGTGGCGTTAAAATTCTGCTTAGCAGAGTTGCACTTACCTAACTTACTGGATCAGGACTCGATGCACGCAGTTGAGCGCTATATCGCTCGACACTTCGCGGAGTTTTCGTTGGGTACACAGCAAGGTTTAAGTCAGGCGCCAGCGATTTGGCAGGCTTATCACAGCGCTTGGCCACAACTGTCGACCTCAGAAAAGCAGGCCTTTGGGTTTACCGTTTTATCTTTAGTGTTTGGTGAAACGGTTGCTGCTGAAGCGGTCGGGTATGCAGGTACTTCTGCACCGGCAACGTTGCAAGCCTTTGATATTGATGCCATGAGTCATGATGTTATTTATAACGGCATAGGTCAGACAGAACCGGATGGTAGTCTTTTAATAGACGAGAGCTAGCATCATATCGGACCTTTGCTTAAACCAAGTGGAGGCGAGTGCTATGCCGGTATATCAAGGCAGTTGTCATTGCGGCAATGTTAGATTCAGTTTTCATGCCCCAGAGATTGTTGAAGGTGTGCGTTGTAACTGCTCTATCTGCCAGAAGAAAGGCGCAATGATGGGTAACTTTGTAGTCGACCCTAGCGACATCGATATTCAGGTATCGGATGATTCCTTGGCAACTTACGAGTTCGCGACCCATATCGCCAAACATCATTTTTGTAAGCAATGCGGTATCTACACTTTCCATCAAACCTTGCGTAAACCTGGTCATTACCGCTTGCATCTAGGCTGTGTCGATGGTGTGGATGTATTGGCACTACCTTACGAACTGATTGATGGTGCTTCTTTGTAAGTTGGTTTATTAACCAAAGAACCAGTAACCCACAGTAATTGCGGCGATGATTCCTGCTAAATCGGCGGTTAAGCCGCAAGCAATGGCATGGCGAGTGTTTATGCCCGAGGTATAGAGTCTATAAGTATTCAAACTTTGGTTTTCTTCTGTTCTAGAAGTATTAACCGAAGAACCAATAACCCACAGTAATTGCGGCAATAATTCCCGCTAGATCTGCAGTAAGGCCACAAGCGATAGCATGGCGGGTATGCCTGATGCCAACCGCACCAAAATATACTGCCAGTACATAGAAGGTGGTTTCAGTTGAGCCTTGGACAACCGAGGCTAGGTAAGCTGCGAAAGAATCGACACCATGGGTATTCATGGTTTCCAGCATCATGGCGCGGGCGCCAGAGCCGGAAAATGGCTTCATAATCGCAGTGGGCAGTGCATCAACAAAGCGGGTATCGGCGCCAAAGCTGGCAAAGCCTTCACGTAGTAACCAGATAAACCCCTCTAACGCGCCACTTTCCCTGAGTACGCCAATCGCCACCAGCATGGCGAGCAGATAAGGGATAATTTTAATCGCGACTTCAAATCCCTCTTTTGCACCATCAATAAAGGTTTCGTAGATATTCACCCCTTTAAAGTGGGCAATACAGAGAAAGCCAATAATCGCCGAAAAGATCATTAAGTTACCCACTAGTGATGATTGCCGTTGTAGCTCATCGATCGTTAGTGTTGTGAAATAACCGATAAAAGCGAGTAATAGTGCAACAAATCCGCCGATATAGAGCAGAGAGACTCTTTCCCATAAACGGATCTTCTGCACAAAGCTCACCGCCAATAAGCCAGCAAGTGTCGAGCAACAGGTTGCAATTAGAATAGGGATAAAGACCGATGTAGGATCACTGGCACCTTGCTGCGCTCGATAGAGAAACACGGTGATCGGGAATAGCGTTACCGAGGAGGTGTTCAGTACCAGAAACAAAATCTGGGCATTAGTCGCGGTATCTTTATGTGGGTTTAAGCTCTGTAGATCACGCATTGCCTTCAAACCTAGAGGCGTAGCGGCGTTATCTAAACCTAGAACATTGGCCGAGAGGTTCATGGTCATTGAGCCCATGGCTGGGTGACCTTTTGGCACTTCTGGCATTAAACGGCAGAAAAGCGGACTTATCCCACGTGCAAACTTATCCACAAGCCCAGAACTTTCCGCCAGTTTCATGATGCCCAGCCAAAAGGCGAGGGTACCGATCAAGCCTATGGATAATTCCACCGATAGTTTCGACATGTCAAAGGTCGACTGAACCAAACGCTGGAATACTGCGGAATCATCTAGCCAGAGCCACTGATAGAGGGCTGCGCTAAAAGCGATTAGAAAAAAACTTAGCCAGATGCGATGAAGCATAAAAACCTTTTTAAATTTATCGCAATATCAGGGAGTTAAGTGGAGCTATTAAAAATAAGAATATTCTATTCACAGGCATAAAAACAGAAAAAGAAAATTTTGTTGTACATTTTTTGATCTGCCCTTCAAGAACCTCCGTAGCACTGATTACGATGCACTTAAGCAAAATCTCATTAAGGCAGTAGAGGGCCTGCTTAAGGAATAAACGCGAGGAGAACAACAATGAAAATTATAAAAACACTGGCCTGCTTTCTACTAGCTGTACCATTAATGGCAACTGCAGGTTCCTACGAAATGAAGAAAGATATTGTCGATGTTGCAGCGGGTAATGAGAGTTTCTCTACCTTAGTGACGGCGCTAAAAGCTGCTGACCTAGTCGGTGCCCTACAAGGCGATGGCCCATATACTGTGTTTGCGCCAACCAATGAAGCGTTTGCCAAACTGCCAGAAGAAACTTTGGCTAACCTGCTAAAGCCTGAGAACAAAAAAGACCTACAAGCGGTACTTACCTACCACGTAGTAGCTGGCAAAGTGGATGCAAAAACGGCTATGGGTTTAAGTGCAGCACCATCCCTACAAGGTGAAAATATCGCGATTAGCTTAGCTGGCGGTAATGTGATGATCAATCAGGCGACTGTAGTTGCGGCTGATGTGGATGCAAGCAACGGTATTATCCATGTGATCGACACTGTGATTTTACCTCCATCGCTTCAGCAAGCGGCTGAGATCAATCGTATGACTGAGGATAATCCAACTGCAGCGGGTGCTAATCAGCAAACATTTAATATGAATTGGGAAAAGATTCAGAATCCGACTCTGAATTAAGTAATGTCTTAGTTCTGCGAGATAATAAGCCCTGATTATTCAGGGCTTTAATTGTTTTAAGCGCTTTGATGGTTTTAAGGACTTAGGTTTTTTACCAACCCAACCAACTGGTTGATTCTGGCATTGCTTAGCTGACGATAATCCAAATAAGGGCAGACGATCACTTTGTTGTCTGTATCTATCGCAAAGTACGGATCTAACCAAAGCAAGTTTTCTAGACCGAGTTCTTGGGCATAGGTTTTACCGGCAATGATATGGATACGATTTGGCTCTGATAGATTTGGCTTTGAAAACAGCAAGGCCATTGGGCTTTCTGCCTGATACAGCGACTGATCGCGCAACATCTGCCAAGTCTTAAACTCTACGTCGCTTTGTAGCTCAAACAGAAACTTAGCGCTGACATTAAAAATTTTACGCCAGTGATTGCCAGTTTGATCCGCAATATGTTTGATCTCACCCGAACTGAGTGGGCGAAGATGATCGAGAGTGGGGTAAGGCTCAATCGGTGGTCGATTGGCTATATAGATCGCGATCTCAAACCCTTGAGCGCCGAATCCGACAGTCATAGAGATTTAGTGACGCTTTTCGATTTCGTTACTTAAAATCGCATCAGCATCTAGGGAGCTGATCGCCACAGTTTCATTCGTTGGGATATCGCCTGACAGTTGCAACGCCAGGTAGCGCATACAACAAACTCGTAGAAATGAAGTGAAGTTACCTAAGTCGTGACCGGCATCGATCGATTCGTGATAGAGGCGGGTCAGCATCTGCGGAATATTTAGATCATCCCGTTCTGCGATCGCTGTCAGGGTCGTCCAAAAATAGTTTTCCAGACGTACGCTGGTAACCATACCGTCAATACGGATTGAGCGGGTGCTGCTTTTCCAAAGTTCTGGTTCGGCATTAATAAACAGTTTGCACATAGCTCTCTCCACTGATTTGACTATATAGGTAGCGACAAACTGCTTTCGGGTTCAGGTTTGGGGAGAAAGCAGCTTGCGCTAATTCTATTACATAGTTAGCAAAACCATAAACTGTGCTAACCAAGCAGGGTGTGCTGGCCATGCAGGGGCAGTGACTAGATTGCCATCAGTCACGGCTGCATCCAGTGGAATGTCAGTGTAAGTACCACCAGATTGATTGATCTCCGGGGCACACGCAGGGTATGCAGAGCAAGATTTACCTTCTAGAACGCCCGCAGCAGATAGCAATTGCGCACCGTGGCAGATTGCAGCGACGGGTTTGTTCTCTTTGAAGAAGTGTTGCACCATCTCAATCACTTCTTTGTTTAAACGTAGATATTCTGGTGCTCGACCACCTGGGATCACCAGTGCGTCATAATCTTCAACATTAATATCTGCGAACGTCGCGTTTAGGGTGAAGTTGTGGCCGCGTTTTTCAGTGTAGGTTTGGTCACCTTCGAAGTCATGAATCGCTGTAGCAACCGTATCGCCGCTAACTTTCTCTGGGCATACTGCATCTACATGATGGCCAACCGTTAATAGGGTTTGGAACGGCACCATCGTTTCATAATCTTCGGTGAAATCACCGGTAATCATCAGAATCTTTTTGCTTTGCATTGTATTGGGCTCCCTTGTTTGGGCTTTTTTATTTGAATGGCTGCTCAATACTTATCAAGGTAACAGGGCTTGGTTTGGGATAGGTATTAGCTGAATACTACATGGTGAAAAAGTGACCAATACTTTTGTTGCATGGGAATTGTTAAGCTAGCAGTCCTTGTTTAAATTCGACGAACTTAAACTCGATTGCCGATGGATGCTTTAGGCTGGTTTAGATGCAAAAAATTAAACACACCTTTTTTGAGAACAAACGCTTAGCGACTCTAGGGATTGAACCTATCTCGTTCTCAGATCTCTATCAGAAGTTGCCTACTGTGCCTGAGCGTCTAGAGTTTTATATGCTGATTCTAGTGACCAAAGGGCAAGGACAGCATTGCATCGATTTTATCGATTATGATTTAAGGCCGGGCACTCTTTTGTTTGTGCGACCAGGGCAGGTTCAGGAGTGGCAGGATTATCGCGATTTGCAAGCGGAGGTCGTGCTGATTGATCCTGCAGCATTACCGAATGATGAAAGGGTGAAATCTAAAGGTGTGGATCTGCTAGCTCTGCAAGATTGGCAAAATTGCACGCTACTGACCGAGCTTTTACAGCAGGACATTCGGCAATCGATTTCACGCTTAAAGCGCGATTTTGAAGGGTTTGATGGCTCAGAGTTAGATATCTCACTTCTGCGCAATGAACTATTGAACCTGCTACTCCGCTTTGCGCGTTGGCAAAATAAGGTCAGAGTTACCGATCAGGTCACAAGCCGATCCCGCAAAACCTATCAATTGTTTATCGATCTGTTGGAGCAAGAGTACCGGACTGAGCATAGCTTACGTTTCTATGCTGAAAAGCTCGGTTACGCCCAGAGTACTTTAAGTCGAGCCTGCATTCAGGTGGAGGGTTATAGCGCTAAGGTGGTGATTGATCGCCGTGTCGCTTTGGAAGCTAGACGTATGTTGGCTCATAGTTCTGCCTCTGTGGCAGAGGTAGGGTATTGGTTGGGCTTTAGTGAAGCGACCAATTTCGTTAAATTCTTTCGCCGCATGGTGGGTGTTACACCGCAACAGTTTAGGGAGCAGCGTTCGGAACAGCGGCACTAATAGCGTTATGTTGGGTTAAGTATTTCTTTACGATCTGATCGCGTTTACCACTGCTAATTAGGTTTTCAATGGATTTGTTGATCG
Source organism: Neptuniibacter sp. PT8_73 (assembly GCF_047778045.1). Taxonomy (GTDB): domain Bacteria; phylum Pseudomonadota; class Gammaproteobacteria; order Pseudomonadales; family Balneatricaceae; genus Neptuniibacter. The sequence goes on along the minus strand of NZ_CP180545.1, from coordinate 3,775,549 downwards.
GTTCGACCAAATCAAGTCTCGCTCGATGAATCCTGATATGTAGACTAGCCTCATCGTGGATCGGACCTTTAGCTAGGTAATTCCGTTGTGAAGAGGCTTCATAGATATCTTCGTTGACGATACCTACATCAGCACGGCCTAAAGCCAGCGCCCGCATTAAAGTGATCTCATTTTGAAAATCTAAACGTTCGCCAAAATGTTCGGCGCCGCGATAATCAAACCCGCGTACTGTCGCAACGCGTTTATCTGATAGATCAGATAGCTTGTCTATGGAAAAGATCTTCTCCTTTGGAAAGACAAAAATATCTTTGGTCCAGTAAAACGGTTTGCTGAATATCTGAACCTCTTGCTCGCGAGGCCGTTGGCGCCATGCTGGGTTAGCGCAGCAGGAGACGGCATACAGTTGAGTTTCGAAACCAATGCGTCGGCGCATTGGAGGAATAGGTACAAGGTTTGGTTCTAAATCTGCACCTTTAAGTATTTCGCGAAAAAGGTCAGGGTAGATACCGCTGGCTTCCCCTTCATTAAGTAAGGCTAAGGGTGCGCGTTCCTGATCGTAGATAGGGACGGTGATCTCTTCCTTGGCCTGAAGGGCTGAGCTGGAAAAGAGTAGGAAAGCGAAGACGCTCCATAGTTTATACATATCCCCTCCGTCACCTTAAAAACCTCAACCGTTTAAGTATAAGGTGACTTTGGGGAATTCGCCTTCTTCAAGGCTTGGATATCATTGCTAGTTATAGCGGCGTTAGATTGGCAAAGCCAACCACCAGCCATTTACTGCCTTCGTAATCGAAATTAACCTGTACTCGGGCCTTAGGCCCCGAACCTTCAAAGTTAAGTACAGTGCCATCACCAAATTTGCTGTGCATCACACGTTGGCCAAGAGCAAGATTGGTCTCTGGTACATCACTGCTGCTCAGTGAGCTACTACCAAATAAGCTACTGCCTTGGCTATCGTTATGACGGCTGGTCATTGGACGGCTAACGCTAGCGTTGAGGCGAACCTCTTCCATCAAGTCGTTTGGAATTTCACCAATAAAGCGGGATGGTCGGTTGTAGTTATCTTGTCCGTGCAAACGACGGGATTCAGCGTAAGTGATAAACAGCTTCTGCATGGCACGGGTGATACCTACATAGCAGAGGCGACGTTCTTCCTCTAAACGGCCCGGCTCTTCCACAGACATCTTATGCGGAAACAAGCCTTCTTCTACACCGGCTAGGAATACTTGTGGGAATTCCAGGCCTTTCGCGGAGTGAAGGGTCATTAGTTGCACGCTGTCTTGGTAATCATCTGCTTGCGCATCACCGGCATCTAGCGCTGCTTGGTCTAAGAATGCCGCAAGTGGGGAGTTAAACTCCTCATCCAGAAACTCATCCCACTGACTGTTGAACTGCTTCGCCGCAGTAACCAGCTCTTCCAAGTTTTCGATACGGGATTGAGCTTTCTCGCCTTTCTCTTTTTTGTGGTGCTCGATCAGGCCTGAGTGTTGGATCACGTGCTCAGTCTGTTCGTGTAGTAGGGTGTCTTCGGTATCTTGCGCCATCTGATTAATCAGATCTAAGAAAGCCTGTAGGGCATTAGATGCACGCGCTGGTAGCTTTTTCAGTTCCACAATTTCGTTGGACGCGCGCCACATAGAGATCGCTTGGCTACGAGCATGCTCACGGATGATCTCTATAGTACGTGTGCCTATACCGCGAGTCGGTACATTGATAACACGCTCCATCGAGGTGTCATCGTCGCGGTTGCTTAGCAGACGCATATAGGAAAGCGCATTTTTGATCTCAAGACGTTCATAGAAGCGTTGGCCACCGTATATACGGTAGGGTACGCCACTACGAATCAAGGCTTCCTCGAGTACTCGGGACTGGGCGTTGGAGCGGTACAGAATCGCACACTCTTTACGGAGGTTGCCCTCTTGTACCCATTTACCGATTTGATCGACGATAAAGCGTGCTTCGTCTTGTTCGTTAAAGGCTGCATATAGTGAGATCGGTTCACCTTCGCCCGATTCTGTATGTAGCTCTTTACCTAAACGACCTTGGTTGTTGCGAATGACTTCGTTGGCAGCGCGCAGAATCGTTTCTGTAGAGCGGTAGTTTTGCTCTAGCTTGATCGTTTCTGTACCCGGGAAGTGAACTGGTAGGTTCTGGATATTTTCGATCTTCGCGCCACGCCAGCCGTAGATAGACTGGTCATCATCGCCTACGGCCATCAATTTCTTCTGACCGCCACAAAGTAGTTGCAGCCAGCCATACTGAATGGTGTTGGTATCTTGGAACTCGTCCACCAGAATGTAGCGGAAACGCTCTTGATAGTGCTCCAGTAGAGCTGGGTTCTTATCACGGAACAGTTCAAGGGAGCGTAGCAAAAGCTCGCCAAAGTCGATCATGCCGCCACGTTCGCAGGCTTGTTCGTAAGCCTCGTAAACTGCGAGCATCTGGCGATCATTCAGGTCATGGCGTGGTTCGATATGTTTAGCGCGCAGGCCATTATCTTTCTTATCGTTGATGTACCACTGGAATTGGCGAGCCGGCCAGCGCTTATCGTCCAGATTCATCTCTTTGGCTAAACGTTTAATCAGACGCAACTGATCATCGCTATCCATAATCTGGAAGTTTTCAGGTAAGCCTGCATCCTGCCAGTGAGCACGCAGTATACGGTGGGCTAAACCGTGGAAGGTGCCGACCCACATGCCTTGAGGATTGATGCCCAATAGCTCCTCAATACGGCCACGCATCTCTTTTGCAGCTTTGTTGGTGAACGTAACCGCCATAATAGAGTAGGGCGACATTCCCTCTGTCTGAATCAACCAAGCAATTCGGTGTACCAATACGCGGGTTTTACCAGAGCCTGCGCCGGCTAAAACTAGTAAGTTTTGTACCGGTGCGGTTACAGCATTGCGTTGGGCATCGTTCAGAGAATCGATAATGTGAGTTACGTCCATAGCGGCTTTCTGTTCACTGTATAAATAATCAGTGGCTGATTATAGCGGGTGTTAGCAAAAGAGGGCAGTGTTGATTTACTAAGACTCCTAAGGGGGGAGTCTTAGTATAAGAAATCAGCTAGTTGGGAAGCTGACTTGGATTGTTACGGCGATAGATCAGGATCTGTTTTAGCTCTTCTGGATCTTTCAGCTTCTGTTCGCTGTTTTCATCTAACCATGGGATTAAACGAGATAGCCAGAATCGCATCGCGGCAGTACAGGTCAGCACTGGCCAAGCTGCGTATTCATCCTGCGTGAAAGGGCGCGCTTTTGCGTAGGCTTTTAGCAGCGCTTGTTCGCGTTTGCTATCAATCGAGCCATCTGGGCGGCAGCACCAATCATTAGCCACGATCGCCAGATCAAACAGCAGATAGGCGGTTGCAGCGTTATAAAGATCTAAAACGGCACTGACCTCAGTCCCTTGGAACAGCACATTATCGTGGAATAGATCACCATGAATTGTGCCTGCTTTGATATCGCCCGGCTGTTCGCGAAGTTGATCAAAGCGCGCAACCTCTTCGTGTAGCATAGTTTGATCATCTTCGGGCAACTTACTACGAATGAGTTCGCTCTCTCTGCGCCACCAAAACACACCACGGTGCGCTTGGCGCTCAAGATAGAAGTCTTCAGTAGCAACGTGGAACTCGCCTAAGACTTTGCCTATGGCAGCACAGTGCTCAGGTCTGAGTTCTTGCTGACCCACATGCTCACCAAAGAACCTTGGCTGTAGCGCAGCTGGTTTCTTTTTCAGTTGTTTTAGGCCGATTCCATTACGATCTTGAATAGCAAAAGGTACAGCGATATTTCGCTGTGATAGCCATTGGCATAACTCGACAAAGTAGGGAAGCTCTTCGTAGCTAAGCTCTTCAAACAAAGTGAGTACATACTCCGTTTCAACCTCTTCATTTACGAGGGTGACAAAGTAGTTGGTATTTTCGATACCACCATCAATACCTTTGTAACTGACTAACTCTCCCAGATCATAATCTTTAAGGAATGCGGTTAGGTCAGTGTCATTAAGTTGCGTATATACAGCCAAGCGCTTTACTCACTTCGTAAAATTGAATTCGTTTGTTCCAGCGGACTTACCAGCGGAACAGCACCCATTTAGGGATCAGCATTTGTGACTCTTCATGACGAATAAATGCGCCGTCACCCGGTGCTGGAACAAGATAGTATTCTTTGCCATTTTTTGGCACTACCTTAATCTCCTGAAGCTGACCATTTACGCGATACTCGTAATAGGTTTTATCTTCTTCGTGGAAGATCGTGATCTGTGGTTCGTCTTCATCAACCAGCGGCGGAACTTCGGCATAAGCTACAGGTGTCACTGCAAGTAGTGCTGCTAATAGTAGCTTTTTCATTATTCTTTCCTCTTTCATGGCAAGATTTCTTTTGGCAGATGAGCTTATCGACTATGATCGGGTTTTTGAAGAATAACCAACCCGGATTTCCTGATGAGCGAACAGCAGCAAGCCAACTCCTCTCCTTTAATTTTAGTCGACGGTTCCTCTTATTTATACCGTGCTTTTTTTGCTTCACAACAGGCTGACCTGCGAAATTCTGCAGGAATCCCAACAGGAGCGATCCGAGTTGTTACTTCAATGCTTAAAAGCTTGATCAAACAGTATCCAGACAGCCCAATTGCGGTGATCTTTGATGCTAAAGGCAAAACATTCCGTGATGAGATCTACAGCGATTACAAAGCTCAGCGTCCACCGATGCCGGATGATCTTCGTAGTCAGGTAGAGCCGATCCACAACATCGTCAAAGCGTTGGGTATGCCGCTTATCGTAGAACCGGGTGTTGAGGCAGATGATGTGATCGGTACGATGGCGCGCGAAGCCAGCGCTCAAGGTATCGATACCCTGATCTCTACAGGCGATAAGGATATGGCACAGTTGGTGGATCAGCACGTAACACTGATCAATACGATGACTGACACCATCATGGATATTGAAGGTGTAAAAGAGAAGTTTGGTATTCCGCCAGAGCTGATCATCGATTACTTGGCATTGATGGGCGATAAGGTCGATAACATCCCAGGCGTTCCGGGCGTGGGTGAAAAAACGGCATTGGCTTTGTTGCAAGGTATCGGCGGTATTAAAGATCTATACGAAAACCTAGATAAAATTGCTGATCTCGGTTTCCGTGGCTCGAAAACCATGGCGAAGAAACTAGAAGATAACCGTGAAGAAGCGGATCTATCTTACCTGCTGGCAACGATTAAAACCGACGTTGAGCTGCATGAAAAAGTTGCAGAGATCGTTAAGCCAGAGCCAAACAAAGAGCAGTTAATCGAGTTATACAAAGAATTTGAATTCAAAACTTGGGTACGTGAGCTGGAATCCGGTGAGAGCGGTACTGCTATTGCAGCTGATGCTTCAGAGCCATCTGCTCCAGAAGCACCTAAAGATGTTGAATACACAACCGTGCTTAATGAAGCTGATCTAGATAGCTGGATTGGAAAGTTATCCACAGCCGAACTTTTTGCCTTCGATACGGAAACAACCAGCTTGAACTATATGGAAGCTGAGCTGGTGGGTGTTTCCTTTGCGGTAGAGCCGGGCAAAGCTGCTTATGTGCCTGTTGCGCATGATTACATGGGCGCGCCAGAGCAAATCAGCCGTGATGTTCTTTTGACTAAGCTGAAACCACTATTAGAAAGCGAAGACCACAAAAAGATCGGTCAGCATATTAAATACGATATGAACGTGTTGGCTCGTTACGATATCGATCTAAAAGGTGTGGCGTTCGATACCATGCTGGAATCCTACGTGCTGAACTCCACGGCAACACGTCACGATATGGACAGCTTGGCTGATCGTTATCTGGGTGTGAAAACGGTTAAATTCGAAGAGATCGCCGGTAAAGGTAAAAAACAGCTGACGTTCAACCAGATCGAGCTAGAACAAGCCGCGCCTTATGCGGCGGAAGATGCTGATATCACCCTGCGCCTTCATCAAGCGATCGATAGCCAGCTAAGCCAAGATGAAACGCTAAGCAAAGTCTTCAATGAGATCGAAAAACCGCTGATTCCAGTACTGTCGCGTATCGAACGTAACGGCGCTTTGGTTGATGCGTCGATGCTTGGTGAACAAAGTATCGAGCTGGCTGCACGTATGGTGGAGCTGGAGCGTGAAGCTTACGATATTGCCGGTAAAGAGTTTAATCTGGCGTCACCAAAGCAGTTGCAGCAGATTCTATTTGAAGAGCTGAATATCCCGGTGATCAAGAAAACGCCAAAAGGCGCACCATCGACTGCCGAGGAAGTACTTCAGGAGTTAGCATTGGAATATCCTCTGCCGAAATTGATTCTTGAACACCGTAGCTTGAGCAAGCTTAAATCGACTTACACTGATAAGCTTCCGCTAATGATCAGTCCAAGTACTGGACGTATTCATACCTCTTACCATCAAGCGGTGACAGCGACAGGGCGTCTATCTTCGACGGATCCAAACCTGCAGAACATTCCGGTACGTACTCAGGAAGGCCGCCGTATTCGTCACGCCTTCATCGCTCCAGAAGGCTACAAGGTTGTAGCTGCCGATTACTCGCAGATCGAACTGCGTATTATGGCGCACCTATCACAGGATCAGGGTTTATTGGATGCTTTCTCTAAAGGCGCCGATATTCACCGTGCGACAGCGGCAGAAGTTTTCAAAGTTGAACTCGATCAGGTATCCGATGATCAGCGCCGCAGTGCTAAAGCGATCAACTTCGGTTTGATCTACGGTATGTCTGCGTTTGGTCTAGCGAAGCAGTTAGGTATCGCCCGTAAAGATGCCGCGCAGTATATCGAACACTATTTCGAGACCTATCCGGGTGTGCAGCACTATATGGATGATATCCGCACTAAAGCACAGGAACAGGGTTACGTTGAAACTCTGTTTGGTCGCCGTTTGTACCTGCCAGAGATTAAAGCGAAAAACGCGATGCGCCGTCAGGCAGCTGAACGTACCGCAATCAATGCGCCAATGCAGGGTACTGCCGCAGATATCATTAAGCGCGCGATGGTGGCGGTCGATGCTTGGTTAGCCGAGTCCGATTTTGATGTACGTATGATTATGCAGGTACATGATGAATTGGTCTTTGAAGTACGTGAAGATCAGGTAGATGCCTTCGTTGCCGAAGTGAAAGATCAGATGGCAGGAGCAGCCGATCTGGATGTACCGTTGCTAGTTGAAGCCGGTGTCGGTGAAAACTGGGAGCAGGCTCACTAAGTTCAGAAAATATTTTTGAGTATTTTTTGAACAAAAGGGAACTTTTTAAAATATAGAGAGTCAACAGCCTTAAGAGTCACTTACACATTCATCGTGCCATGGCTGTGGCTCTTTACAACAAGCATGCGTTAAAGCCCTGAGAAATTGACAGTTCCCCTTCCTAAGTTTCCCAGGGCTTTCTTTTGTTATTCGCCTTCAAATTCCTCTTCGAAGTCATCTTCCGGTAGTAGCCATAGATCCAAACGCTGTCTTAGCTGATCGACATTCTGTTTCTTCAACGCGGAGAAGGTTTGCACAGTCACCAGATCACCTAGAATGGCAGTTAGTTCCTTGCGAATCTTCAACATAGTCGACTGAGCCGGACCTTTTTTCAGCTTGTCTGATTTGGTTAGCAGTACATGTAGCGGCATCTCAGTACTTAGACACCAATCAACCATCATCTGATCGAACTCTTTCATTGGATGGCGAATATCCATTACAAGCACAACGCCTTGTAGGCATTGGCGCTTTTGTAGGTACTCTTCCAAGTGCTGCTGCCAATGCTGTTTCATCGCGACAGGTACTTTGGCATAGCCATAACCCGGTAGATCGACAATACGCACGCCTTCGATATTTAGATCGAAGAAGTTAATCAATTGGGTACGGCCTGGCGTTTTCGATGTACGTGCCAATTTGTTGTTATTGGTCAGCGTATTGATCGCACTGGATTTACCTGCATTTGAGCGGCCTGCGAAAGCGACTTCTGCGCCTATATCCGCCGGACACTGGTGTAATTTTGCCGCACTCTTATTGAATTTTGCGGTGTTGTAGTGAACGGTTTTTTGATCTGAAGACATATTTTTAAGTCGCTTTTTAAGAAATCGCTACTAAAGGAACAGAGATTGCCGTTCCAGTTTGTGTGGATATTGGTTTATAATTGCGCCAATTTTACCTGCGAACAGGCCTAAGCTCTAGTCTGCAGGGAAGTGAGGATAACATCGGTCAACGCTTAATGACTCATCATTACGCCTATGGCCGTCTAATTTTAATAGCAAGAGTCTGGGTTCATCGATGAATAAACTACTGATTAGCTTGCTGGTGACCGTTGGTATCACTGGTGTAGCTCACGCAGCGGGTGATGCTGCTAAAGGTAAAGGAATGACTGCAATGTGTGCTGCTTGTCACGGTGCTGACGGTAACAGTGCAATCGCAAACTTTCCTAAGCTAGCAGGTCAGAACGAAAAATATCTGATCAAACAGCTTCAAGATATCAAATCTGGTAAGCGTACAGTTGTAGAAATGACTGGTCTTCTAAACTCTTACAGCGACCAAGACATTGCTGATATCTCTGCTTACTTTGCTAAGCAGACTGGTACTGTAGGCCACGCTGCTAAAGATCTTGTTGAACAGGGTCAGAAAATCTACCGCGCAGGTATCGCAGATAAAGGCGTTGCTGCTTGTACAGCTTGTCATGCACCAACAGGTGAAGGTAACAGCCAAGCAGGCTTCCCAGGTATCGGCGGTCAGCACGCTGCATACACTGAAAAGCAGCTAAAAGATTTTGCTAAAGGCGCACGTAACAACGATCCTCAGCAGATGATGCAGGATATTGCGGCTAAGCTAAGCGATGACGAAATCAAAGCGGTTTCTAGCTACATTCAAGGTCTGGGCAAGTAAGTTCAGCTTGGATTCAATAAAGGCAGCTTAGGCTGCCTTTTTTGTACGTGGTAGGAACTTCGGTTTTATTTTATTGTCTACCACCCGGTCCTATTGTTTTCGGAGCAAAGAATAATGAAAAAGTTTGGGTTGATGTTAGTGGCGTTGCTTCTGCCTTTTATGGCGCAGGCGGAAGCGTTTAAAGAAGGTGTGCATTACACAAAAGTCCCGGTTGCCGGTGTGATGGCGGATAAAAGTAAAATCGAAGTTATCGAAATGTTCGGTTACCCTTGTCCCCACTGTAATAACTTTGAGCCATTGATTAAGCATTGGGAAAAGAACAAAAGCGAAGACGTGAAATTTGTGCGTACGCCAGTCGCTTGGAATCCAAGCTGGGAACTGATGGCGCGTGCGTTTTATGCGTCTGAATTTATGAAAACGTTGGACAAAACGCATGAAGCAACTTTCCATGCGATTCACGTAGAGCGTCGTCGTTTTAGAGGTAAAGAAGATTTTGCTGATTATTACGGCAATCTAGGTGTTGATACAGGTAAATTCCAGAGCCTGTTCAACTCTTTCGCTGTTGAAACAAAGATTCGTCAGGGTCGTCAGCAGTTGCAGAAATATGGGGTTAAAGGTGTTCCTGCTATGGTTGTGAATGGTAAATACCATGTGACGGCAGGTATGGCTGGTGGCCATAAGAAGATGCTTGAAGTCGTTGATTTCCTTGTTGAGAAAGAACGCTCAACTGCGAAGTAATAAAGAATTTCAATGAAAAACGCCCTCTAGAGGGCGTTTTTTTATATCTGATTGATATCAGACCTAGTGCGAAGAACAGAGTTCGACTAACATGAAGTCTGACTGATGTTGATGTTGTGTACTCCGAGGAACTGGTGTGGCAGAAGAACAGGTAGACTGGAAGAAAAAATACCGGGAGCTGACTCTAGAATTTGAGCAGTTTGAGCGTAAAAGTGTTGATACTGAACAGCAGTTACGCCAGCTAGCCGGTTATATGTCTATCGGATTAGAAGGCGATAACCCTCAGTTTGATGCTGAACTTGCAGCATTAAAACCATTACTTCATGAACAGTGCACAGAGCATCTCGGTTTTTTACAAAAAATCAGTCGTCGTATTGAAAAACAAGTTCAGCATCGTGAAGATCTTCGCGGAAAAACTGCCAAGCAAACAGTTGCTGCCCTTCTTAAGTGGATTCGCATGCTACGCACTCAAGTGCAAAATAGCGGATCACAAAACCTACTAGATTCCCTCGAACGACGCAGTAACGAAGTCGAAGAGAAAGGTTACGAACTACCTGCTGTTCTAGCTGACCTGATTGAGCTCCAAAGCCATATCGAAACGGGTACAGAAGAGCGCGCGGAGATCAGTGACAGTGATTTCTCTTTAGATACGACTGCTTCAACCGATGCGTTGGGCGATGAAGTTAAATTACTCTTAAAGCGTATTGGTGCTGAGTTATTAGAGCTTATCAGCGGCTTGTACGTGCCTAAAGAGGAAAACCCGAATGCGCGTAAGCTGGTAAAACGCATCGAAGATGGCTTTGAGCTACCTCACCTTCCGGAGATCGTTCATCAAGTTGTGCAGTTGGTGATCAAATCAACCAGCAATACCAGCGAAGATTTTGAAAATTATCTATTGGAGCTCAGCACGCGTTTAACTGAGGTCCAAACTTTTGTGGTTGATAGTCGCCAAGAGCAGCAAGAGATCGGTCAGAACCAACGTGATCTTGATATCCAAGTGCGACGTGACGTTAAAAAGCTGCACCACACGGTCAAGAATACCAATGATATTACAGACCTGAAGAAGGCGGTTTCACTGCAACTTTCAGGTCTTGTTCGTGCTATGGATAGCTTCAAAAAGAAAGAGGAAGAACGCGAACAGCGATTACAAGGTCGTTATGAAGACCTGATCGATAAAGTTGAAATAATGGAGCAGGAAACGCGTAAGGTTAAAGCGCATATGGAAGAGGAGCGCTTGCGTGCACGTACGGATCCTCTTACAGGCTTACCAAACCGCGCTGCCTATGATGAACACATTGATCAGGAATATGAGCGTTGGTCGCGCTACCGTACTTCATTCTCTGTAGTTGTCGGCGACTTGGATTTCTTTAAGAAAATCAACGACACTTACGGTCATCTAGCGGGTGATAAAGTGCTGCGTTTGGTGGCCAAAGTTATCACTAAAAATATCCGTGTAACGGACTTCGTTGGTCGTTACGGCGGTGAAGAGTTTATTATTATCCTTCCTTCTACTGGTGCAGAAGAGGCCTCGCAGGCGATGGAAAAATTGCGAGAATCTTTAGCCAGCAGTCCATTTAATTTCCATGGTAAGCCCGTGGGGATTACAATGTCGTTCGGCGTAACCGAAATCAAAGAGGGTGATTCCCTTGATGATGTCTTTACCCGTGCTGATGAAGCGTTGTATCAAGCCAAAGAAGATGGCCGTAACTTAGTCAGAACTAAGTAACGTCACTACTTACCTATTAATTTTTAGCAACAAGGTTTCCCTGCTGTGAAACGTCTATCGCGAATTCTGAAGATTGTTCAGGTTTTTGCTCGGTATCGATTGGATACTCTATTTTTGGGTTTAGCCCTTCCTTGGTATGTTCGATGCCTGTTTTGGTTATTGCCTTGGCGTTTATTTATTCCAGCAAAGCAACCGCAAGCGGTACGTGTTCGTTTAGCGTTAGAAGAATTGGGTCCCGTTTTTGTTAAATTCGGTCAGATGTTATCCACCCGCCGAGATCTATTGCCGGATGATCTGGCAGAAGAACTGAAAAAGCTGCAGGATCGTGTGCCGCCGTTCTCTGGGCCTCAAGCACAAGGATTGATTGAAAAAGCGCTAGAAAAACCAGTTTCAGAGCTATTTGCTGAGTTTGAGGTGGAGCCAATGGCGTCTGCTTCGGTTGCTCAAGTTCACAAAGCGACCATGCTTGATGGCAGTGAAGTGGTCGTGAAAGTTATCCGTCCGGGTATTGGTAAAACTATTCGTAAGGATGTGGACCTTCTCTTCAGCTTGGCGCGTCTTGTTCATGTGGTTTGGGAAGAGGGGCGCCGCCTGCGCCCAGTAGAGGTGGTTTCTGAGTATGAGCAGACAATCTTCGACGAGTTGGATCTTCGGAAAGAGGCGGCTAATGGCTCGCAGTTAAGACGTAACTTTGAAAACAGCGATATTCTTTATATCCCGGAAATTTACTGGGATTACACGCGTTCTAATGTACTCGTAATGGAACGCATTCACGGTATTCCGGTTGCTGAAGTTGATCAGTTAAATGAGCAAAATACCGATATGAAAGCATTGGCTGAACGTGGTGTAGAGATCTTCTTTACTCAGGTGTTTCGCGATAGTTTTTTTCATGCGGATATGCATCCAGGTAATATCTTTGTATCTCGTAATAATCCGAGTTCACCACAATACATCGCGGTAGATTTTGGGATCATAGGCTCGCTTACCCCAGAAGATCAAAGCTACCTAGCCCGCAACTTTCTTGCTTTCTTCAAGCGTGACTACCGTATGGTAGCGCAATTGCACGTTGATTCAGGCTGGGTGCCTGCAGACACTAATGTCGATGCATTTGAAACGGCTATCCGCAGTGTATGTGAGCCGATCTTTGAGAAGCCGTTAAAAGATATCTCTTTCGGCCAAGTGCTTTTAGGATTGTTCCAAACAGCGCGCCGCTTCAATATGGAGGTACAGCCACAGTTAGTACTTCTACAAAAAACGCTTCTAAATATCGAAGGCTTAGGTCGACAGCTATATCCTGATCTTGATCTTTGGGAAACGGGTAAACCGTTTTTAGAGAATTGGATGAAAGAACGAATGGGGCCAAAAGGTGTTTATCGTTCGATTAAACAACAAGCACCTGATTGGCTAGAGAAAATGCCGCATATGCCGCAACTAATTTTTGATTCTCTAAACCAGATCCGGAATTTAGATAGCGCACGCCAGCGTGATGTTAGAGCTTATCAGCAAGCGAAAGAGGCACTAGAAAATAAAGCTTCAAGAAGACGCAATTTAGGGTTGATGCTCATTGCGGGTGCTATAACTGTTGCTAATCCAGATGTACTGGAATGGCTATGTGATTTGCCAGCGAGTAGTTGGATTTTGGCAGGTGTTGGCATAGTACTATTGTTGAAACGTTCGTGATCCTCCTTTAGGAGGGGATGGTGGAAGCAATTTTGATCGGGTATGCTTCCGCACGTAAGTTAGTCTTAATTGAAAGTGAGTGAATAAATGAGCGACGTATTAACTCAGCTGGGTGAAGTTCTGGAACAGCGTAAATCAGCAGCCCCAGATAGTTCATATGTATCTAGCTTACACGCTAAGGGCTTGAATAAGATCTTAGAGAAGGTCGGTGAAGAGGCAACAGAAACGATTCTGGCTGCTAAAGACGCACAGGCCAGCGGTGACAATAAAGATGTTATCTATGAGACAGCTGATCTTTGGTTTCACAGCTTAGTTGCGTTATCGCATCTAGGTGAGGAGCCGCAGGCGGTCTTAGATGAGTTGGCGCGCAGATTTGATTTGTCGGGCCTAGAAGAAAAAGCGTCACGCACTAAAAAATAAATATAGATCCTAATACGTGCGGAAGGTTGCGTAATTTGGGTCATTTCAACAGATTTCTATGATGGCAGTTAAGACAATTGCCATGTGATAGCGGAGAGTAAAAATGGGTTTAGGTGGTATCAGTATTTGGCAGCTATTGATTATTTTGGCCATTATTATTCTGATTTTTGGTACTAAAAAATTCAAAAATATCGGCAGTGATCTAGGCGGTGCTGTTAAAGGCTTCAAGAAAGCTATGACAGAAGAAGAAAAAGCCAAAGAAGAAGCTGAAAATAAACAGATCAAACAGGAAGACGCTGATTTTACTGAGGCTAAAAAAGCTGACGACGTAAAAGATGAGCAGAAGTCTGACAAGTAACAGGCTTTAACTATGTTTGATATCGGTTTTGCCGAGCTACTCATTGTTGCAGTGGTTGCATTGGTTGTTCTTGGGCCAGATAAATTACCAACTGCTGTAAGAACTGTCGGAATGTGGATGGGGCGTATAAAGCGTACGGTCTCTTCTATACAGACAGAAATTAGCGAAGAGCTAAGAGTAGAAGAGTTAAAACGTACTACGGCTATTCAGAAACACGAGTTAGAAAAAGAACTTGATGAGATGCGTCAGCCATTTAATGATGCATTAAAAGAAGAAGTTCCAGTTAGCTCTAAGATTGTTCCGCCAGAAGCAACAGAAGAAAAGCCTCAATCTGCGAATGAGCCTGGCAAGGCTGATGACAATAGCAGTACAGGAAAAGCATGAGCAATCCGCAGCCTGAACACGATCAGGAACAGCCATTAATTAGCCATCTGGTTGAATTACGCCAGAGGCTAATGTTTATCCTACTTATCATTTTAGGTTTCTTCCTTGGCTTATTTTATTTCGCCAATGACCTATATACCTATCTATCATCGCCATTAACTGCGTTGTTGCCATCGGGCACAAGCATGATTGCGACCGATGTTACTTCTCCGTTCTTTGCGCCCTTTAAGCTAACACTTGTCGCTGCAATCTTTCTCGCGATGCCGTTTGTCTTGCATCAGATATGGGGTTTTATAGCGCCTGGCCTATATAAGCACGAAAAACGCTTTGCGATACCGTTGTTAATATCGAGCATTTTTCTGTTTTATGCTGGTATCGCATTTGCGTACTTTGTAGTGTTCCCACTTATCTTTGGCTTCTTTACTAGTGTTGGCCCAGAAAATGTTGCGGTAATGACGGATATCAGCAGCTATCTGAATTTCGTACTAAAGCTGTTCTTTGCATTTGGTATCGTTTTTGAGATACCGATTGCTACTCTGTTATTAATCTGGTCAGGTGCGGCAACTGTATCTGGTCTAAGACAAAAGCGAGCATATGTGATTGTTGGCTGTTTCGTCTTAGGGATGTTGTTAACGCCGCCGGATGTGATTTCACAAAGCTTATTAGCGCTTCCAATGTGGTTGTTATTTGAAGCAGGTATCATCTTGGGTGTTATCTTTGTAAGAAAGAATGAAGATGCTGAAGAGATTGCTGATGAGTTTACTGCTGCAGAAGAAGAGCAAGAAGAGAATAGTAAGTAGTAGTTGAAAGCTAGATAGCTGATTTTAAAAACGGTGTTTATTGAAAGATAAGCACCGTTTTTTTATGCCCGTAGAACAGTAAATAACCAATGCTGTATAAGTAATAAACAAAATTGAATATTTATTCACTTTTTTCATCTTTTTTTCACTTTTTTTAAGATTGGGTGTTGACCCTTTTTCAGATGTCTGTAGAATTCGCCGTCCTTGCTTAGGGAGGCCGCCAAAACGGGGCTGATTGAGCTAAGCGAGGTGCTTAGTAAGTGATTGAAAACGTTTAGTTTTTAGGTTGCTTACGGAGCAGGATTCAAAGTCCGGTTGCTGAGTAAAAAATTTTACAAAATTGCAAAATAAACGGTTGACTTTGAATGAGCGCACAGTAGAATATGCGCCTCGCTTGAGACGAAACGCTGAGTCAGCGGAGAGTCAAAAAAGCAACGCTCTTTAACAATTTGATCAGATAATTCGTGTGGGCGCTTGTTGAGAAGAAGCAAACTTTTTCTAGACAAGCAACCAAGTGAATTCATTTAAAGCGATTTACAAAGGTTTAACGTTCTTAAGAATGTTATCCGGTTGTTTAGTACTAGAGCCCGTTACCACATTCCTGGTAACAACAATGATTTAAACTGAAGAGTTTGATCATGGCTCAGATTGAACGCTGGCGGCAGGCCTAACACATGCAAGTCGAACGGTAACATGACTAGCTTGCTAGTTGATGACGAGTGGCGGACGGGTGAGTAACGCGTAGGAATCTACCCAGTAGCGGGGGATAAGCCAGAGAAATTTGGTCTAATACCGCATACGCCCTACGGGGGAAAGCAGGGGATCTTCGGACCTTGCACTATTGGATGAGCCTGCGTGAGATTAGCTAGTTGGTGAGGTAATGGCTCACCAAGGCGACGATCTCTAGCTGGTCTGAGAGGATGATCAGCCACACTGGAACTGAGACACGGTCCAGACTCCTACGGGAGGCAGCAGTGGGGAATATTGCACAATGGGCGCAAGCCTGATGCAGCCATGCCGCGTGTGTGAAGAAGGCCCTAGGGTTGTAAAGCACTTTCAGCAGTGAGGAAAGGTTGTAAGTTAATACCTTGCAACTGTGACGTTAACTGCAGAAGAAGCACCGGCTAACTCCGTGCCAGCAGCCGCGGTAATACGGAGGGTGCGAGCGTTAATCGGAATTACTGGGCGTAAAGCGCGCGTAGGTGGATTGGTCAGTCAGATGTGAAAGCCCAGGGCTCAACCTTGGAACTGCACCTGATACTGCCAATCTAGAATACGGTAGAGGGTAGTGGAATTTCCTGTGTAGCGGTGAAATGCGTAGATATAGGAAGGAACACCAGTGGCGAAGGCGACTACCTGGACCGATATTGACACTGAGGTGCGAAAGCGTGGGGAGCAAACAGGATTAGATACCCTGGTAGTCCACGCCGTAAACGATGTCTACTAGCCGTTGGGAGACTTGATCTTTTAGTGGCGCAGCTAACGCGATAAGTAGACCGCCTGGGGAGTACGGCCGCAAGGTTAAAACTCAAATGAATTGACGGGGGCCCGCACAAGCGGTGGAGCATGTGGTTTAATTCGACGCAACGCGAAGAACCTTACCAACTCTTGACATCCAGAGAAGTTACTAGAGATAGTTTCGTGCCTTCGGGAACTCTGAGACAGGTGCTGCATGGCTGTCGTCAGCTCGTGTTGTGAAATGTTGGGTTAAGTCCCGTAACGAGCGCAACCCTTGTCCTTATTTGCCAGCACTTCGGGTGGGAACTCTAAGGAGACTGCCGGTGACAAACCGGAGGAAGGTGGGGACGACGTCAAGTCATCATGGCCCTTACGAGTTGGGCTACACACGTGCTACAATGGCCGGTACAGAGGGCCGCGAACCTGCGAGGGTAAGCTAATCTCAGAAAACCGGTCGTAGTCCGGATTGGAGTCTGCAACTCGACTCCATGAAGTCGGAATCGCTAGTAATCGCGAATCAGAATGTCGCGGTGAATACGTTCCCGGGCCTTGTACACACCGCCCGTCACACCATGGGAGTGGATTGCACCAGAAGTAGCTAGCTTAACCTTCGGGAGGGCGGTTACCACGGTGTGGTTCATGACTGGGGTGAAGTCGTAACAAGGTAGCCCTAGGGGAACCTGGGGCTGGATCACCTCCTTAAACGAAAGCCGATTCTCGGCAAGCGTTCACACGAATTATCTGATCAGAGAAGTTAAGAGCAACGGTGTAGGCTTGTAGCTCAGCTGGTTAGAGCGCACCCCTGATAAGGGTGAGGTCGGTGGTTCAAGTCCACTCAGGCCTACCAATAATAGCCTTACTGTTTTCTTTGGGGCTATAGCTCAGCTG
This sequence comes from Neptuniibacter sp. PT8_73, assembly GCF_047778045.1. Taxonomy (GTDB): domain Bacteria; phylum Pseudomonadota; class Gammaproteobacteria; order Pseudomonadales; family Balneatricaceae; genus Neptuniibacter. The sequence continues at coordinate 3,758,231 of NZ_CP180545.1, read as the reverse complement.
GGAGAGCGCCTGCTTTGCACGCAGGAGGTCTGCGGTTCGATCCCGCATAGCTCCACCATCATCCTTCGGGATGAGAAGGAAGAGTTTTAAAACATATTGTCGGTTTTGACATTATCTTTTAAAGCTTTTTTGCTTTAAACGCTCTTTAACAATTTGGATTTGATTCATTTGATTTAGATTTAAGACATGTAGTTTTACTGCATGCGCCAATTCGGCGAAATCTATCGTTACTAGCAATACAAGTTACTGTGATTCCAGACGCCTTCGGGTTATATGGTCAAGTGACTAAGCGTGCACGGTGGATGCCTTGGCAGTCAGAGGCGATGAAGGACGTTGTAACCTGCGATAAGGTTCGGGGAGGTGGTAAACAACCTTTGATCCGGACATTTCCGAATGGGGAAACCCACCTATTTATAGGTATCTTTTAACTGAATACATAGGTTATTAGAGGCGAACCTGGGGAACTGAAACATCTAAGTACCCAGAGGAAAAGAAATCAACCGAGATTCCCTAAGTAGCGGCGAGCGAACGGGGACTAGCCCTTAAGCTTTATTAGATTTAACAGAACACTCTGGAAAGTGTGGCCATAGTGGGTGATAGCCCCGTATGTGAAAGGTCTTTTAAAGTGAAATCGAGTAGGACGGCACACGTGAAACGCTGTCTGAATATGGGGGGACCATCCTCCAAGGCTAAATACTCCTGACTGACCGATAGTGAACCAGTACCGTGAGGGAAAGGCGAAAAGAACCCCTGTGAGGGGAGTGAAATAGACCCTGAAACCGTGTACGTACAAGCAGTGGGAGCCGTTTTCGGACGGTGACTGCGTACCTTTTGTATAATGGGTCAGCGACTTACTTTTAGTGGCAAGGTTAAGCATTTGCGGAGCCGTAGGGAAACCGAGTCTTAATAGGGCGTCCAGTCGCTAGGAGTAGACCCGAAACCGAGTGATCTATCCATGGGCAGGTTGAAGATGCAGTAACATGCATTGGAGGACCGAACCGACTGTCGTTGAAAAGCCAGCGGATGACTTGTGGATAGGAGTGAAAGGCTAATCAAACTCGGAGATAGCTGGTTCTCCTCGAAAACTATTTAGGTAGTGCCTCGTGTCTAACCATGGGGGGTAGAGCACTGTTTCGGCTAGGGGGTCATCCCGACTTACCAACCCGATGCAAACTCCGAATACCCATGAGTTCAATCACGGGAGACACACGGCGGGTGCTAACGTCCGTCGTGGAAAGGGAAACAACCCAGACCGTCAGCTAAGGTCCCAAAGTTTATGCTAAGTGGGAAACGATGTGGGAAGGCTTAGACAGCTAGGAGGTTGGCTTAGAAGCAGCCACCCTTTAAAGAAAGCGTAATAGCTCACTAGTCGAGTCGGCCCGCGCGGAAGATATAACGGGGCTAAGCATAACACCGAAGCTACGGATGCACTTTGTGCATGGTAGAGGAGCGTTCTGTAAGCTGTTGAAGCGGAAGCTGTAAGGCACCGTGGAGGTATCAGAAGTGCGAATGCTGACATGAGTAACGATAAGGGAGGTGAAAACCCTCCCCGCCGGAAGACCAAGGGTTCCTATCCAACGCTATTCGAGGTAGGGTGAGTCGGCCCCTAAGGAGAGGCTGAAGAGCGTATCCGATGGGAAACAGGTTAATATTCCTGTACTGCTCATAACTGCGATGGGGGGACGGAGAAGGCTAGGCTAGCGCGGCGTTGGTTGTCCGCGTTTAAGATAGTAGGTTTAGAGCTTAGGTAAATCCGGGCTCTTTTAAGACCGAGAATCGATGACGAGGTCCTTTATGGACTGAAGTAGTTGATGCCATGCTTCCAGGAAAATCCTCTAAGCTTCAGGTTATGACTAACCGTACCCTAAACCGACACAGGTGGTCAGGTAGAGAATACTAAGGCGTATGAGAAAACTCGGGTGAAGGAACTAGGCAAAATGGCACCGTAACTTCGGGAGAAGGTGCGCCGGTTTTGGTGATGGGACTTGCTCCCTAAGCTGAGGCCGGTCGAAGATACCAGGTGGCTGCGACTGTTTATTAAAAACATAGCACTCTGCAAACTCGAAAGAGGACGTATAGGGTGTGACGCCTGCCCGGTGCCGGAAGGTTAATTGATGGGGTTAGCGCTTGCGCGAAGCTCTTGATCGAAGCCCCGGTAAACGGCGGCCGTAACTATAACGGTCCTAAGGTAGCGAAATTCCTTGTCGGGTAAGTTCCGACCTGCACGAATGGCGTAACGATGGCCACACTGTCTCCACCCGAGACTCAGTGAAATTGAAATAGCTGTTAAGATGCAGTTTACCCGCGGCTAGACGGAAAGACCCCGTGAACCTTTACTACAGCTTCACAGTGGACTTTGACATTACTTGTGTAGAATAGCTGGGAGGCTTTGAAACCCTGTCGCCAGATAGGGTGGAGCCACCTTTGAAATACCAGCCTGGTAATGTTGAGGTTCTAACCCAGTTCCCTAAGCGGGATCGGGGACATTGTGTGGTGGGTAGTTTGACTGGGGCGGTCTCCTCCCAAAGAGTAACGGAGGAGCACGAAGGTACCCTCAGCATGGTCGGAAATCATGCAATGAGCGCAAGAGTAGAAGGGTGCTTGACTGCGAGACAGACACGTCGAGCAGGTACGAAAGTAGGTTCTAGTGATCCGGTGGTTCTGTATGGAAGGGCCATCGCTCAACGGATAAAAGGTACTCCGGGGATAACAGGCTGATACCGCCCAAGAGTTCACATCGACGGCGGTGTTTGGCACCTCGATGTCGGCTCATCACATCCTGGGGCTGAAGCCGGTCCCAAGGGTATGGCTGTTCGCCATTTAAAGTGGTACGCGAGCTGGGTTTAGAACGTCGTGAGACAGTTCGGTCCCTATCTGCCGTGGGCGTTTGAGATTTGAGAAGAGTTGCTCCTAGTACGAGAGGACCGGAGTGAACGAACCTCTGGTGTACCGGTTGTGATGCCAATTGCATTGCCGGGTAGCTACGTTCGGACGGGATAACCGCTGAAAGCATCTAAGCGGGAAGCCTCCTTCAAGATGAGATCTCACTGGGAACTTGATTCCCCTAAAGGGCCGTTGAAGACTACGACGTTGATAGGTTGGGTGTGGAAGCGCTGTGAGGCGTTGAGCTAACCAATACTAATTGCCCGTGAGGCTTGACCATATAACGCCCAAGGCGTTTGGCAAGTGACTTGTAAGATATGTAAGACGATAGAGAGTAACGAATTAGCGCGTAGTTGAGCTACAGTCGAAAGCTTATCTAGATCAAATAAAAGAAGAATCAGATCTAAGTTGTAACAGTTTTGCTTGGCGACCATAGAGTTGTGGAACCACCTGAATCCATCCCGAACTCAGACGTGAAACGCAACATCGCCGATGGTAGTGTGGGGCTTCCCCATGTGAGAGTAGGTCATCGCCAAGCATTTAATTAAGAGAAAACCCCGGTCACACTGTGATCGGGGTTTTTTCGTTGTGGGCTAAAGAACACAAAACAATACTGAACGAAGTATTTACACCAAGCTTAATCGACATACCCTTTTTAGCAACTAGCAACTAGCAACTAGCAACTAGCAACTAGCAACTAGCAACTAGCAACTAGCAACTAGCAACTAGCAACTAGCAACTAGCAACTAGCAACTACCTTTAACTGTCTCAGATCAACATCTTATTTCTTACAGACCCCTTTACCGGTAGCGTCATATATTTGTATTGTGCGTATGCGTAAAATAGGAATCAGTTTCGATTATTTATAAGGGTTTAAGGAATGTCTAACTTGTTAATGGCTGGGAAAAAAGTACTTGTTGTTGGTATCGCTAATGATAAAAGTATCGCGTATGGCTGCGCTAAGGTTTTGAAAGCGCAGGGTGCGGAGTTGGCCATTACCTATCTTAATGATAAAGCTGAGCGCTTTGTGCGTCCTTTAGCAGAGGAGCTCGAAGCGGAAATTTTTATGCCTCTAGATGTTTCTGTACCTGAACAGATGGATGCTGTGTTCTCAGAGATAGAGTCTAAATGGGGTGAGTTAGACGGTGTGATTCACTCTTTAGCTTTCTGTCCGTTAGAGGATCTACATGCCCCTATCTCTGAATGTTCACGTAGCGGTTTCTTACAGGCTATGGATATTTCCTGCTATTCATTTATTGATATGGCAGCGCGTGCTAAAGGGCTTATGACAAATGGTGGCTCGTTAATTAACTTCTCTTATCTTGGTAGTGCCTTGGCTACAGGTGATTACAACATTATGGGTTGTGCTAAAGCGGCTTTAGAGGCAGCGACTCGTTATTTAGCACGTGACCTTGGTCCTCAGGGGATTCGTGTGAACTCTATTTCACCAGGGACTATAGCGACACGTGCTGCTGGAGGCATCAAAGATTTTGATGCCATGCTCCAGCATAATGAAGAGATGGCTTGCGATGGTAAATTACCGACCATCGAAGAAGTGGGTAACTCTTGCCTCTACTTTATGTCGCCTCTCTCCGAAGGTGTAACCGGCCAGATCCATTACGTTGATCATGGTGTTTGTATCGTAGGTTGATCGTTGTCTGCCTAACCGTGCTTGCCCGCACGGTTAGGCAGTATTCAGTTCTTTCGGCTTTCGTTCTATAGGTGAGCGATTGATCAATAATCTGTAGTGTTATAAAGTAACCTTTTTGCCTCTAAAATCAGATAAAACAAGGCTGTAGGGCAGCTTATTCATATAGATTCTGTTAAGTTATTGCTTATATGGCCGACACGGTTACTGAATGTTTACTTAATCATTAATCTTGAGCTTTTCGATTGAAACAAGCGTTTAAGCTCGGTAGATTTGTTGTTAGAGAATTAAGCGAATAGTGCAGGAGTTAACGCTTGCTTTCATTTCTTAAGAAAAAGTCTGCGGAAAACGGTTTAACTTCCCTCGTGATCAATAAGGGAGGAGTATCTTTTGCACATGTTCGAGATGGTAACACTCAGCCAGAACTCACCTGCTGTGAGTACAACGCGTCGACTAACCCCCTCGTTGAGCCCAAACGCTTCAGAGATCTGATTGAAGCGAACAACCTTCTTGGTACAAAGACTTCATTAGTGTTACCAGAATCTAGTTATCAGATTCATCTTGTAGAGCGCCCTGAAGTGCCGGATGAAGAACTTGCCGAAGCTTTGCGTTGGCGAGTTAAAGATTTGGTAAGTTTTGATGTTGAACAGGCTGCAATCGATTACATAGAGCTACCAGAAGATGCTTACCGAGGCCGCTCTCGTATGGTTTATGCGATTGCTGCCGAACAGGCTAAGGTAGATCTATGGGTTGATTGGTGTAGTGAGATTGGTTTGGATGTCACTGCAGTTGATGTTCCTGAATTGGCTCTACTTAATTTAACGGAAGATCTAGCTGATAGCGAATCAGGGTTAGCTGTATTCAGTATTGGTGAAGAGGGGAGTTCGATTAATCTACTCTCCGATGGTGCTTTATATTTCACACGTAATCTTAGCTATAGCCATTCATCTTCTCCGGAAAATGCTTCTGCTGCTGTACTTGAACTTCAGCGCTCTCTTGATTATTACGAAAGCCAAGTAGGTAAACCACCTTGTGTGCGCTTACTTGTGATGCCGATGCAAGCGGATGAATCGCCGCTCATGAACGAATTAAGATATAGCCTTGCATTGGATATTCATTCGTTAGATTTGAATAATCTTATATCGTCACAGATAGAGCTAACAGAATCTCTTCAAACTCAGGCTACCGTCGCAATTGTTGCGGCTCTCCGCACTGAATTTGCTAAAGCTGAGGTGGTTAAGTGAAACAGCGGATTAACCTCTATAACCCTCACAAATCTAAAAAGAAATTTGAGCTTTTAAGTTTACAAGGAAGCGTTACTGTTGCTGTCGCCGCTGTTGCATTCACTCTTTTATGCGGTCTTGGCCTGAAGTGGTATGCATCTGAGCAGGAAAGCACGTTCGCTAAACTGCAACAGGACAAAGTTAAGATCGACGAAGCAGTCGCTACAGAGCAAGCGCGCTTTAGTAATCTTCAAGTACAACCTGAAATTTTGGCGGAGCAACAGCGTTTAGAGGACGAGATTGCTGCACGGAAAGCGTTACAAAGTTTATTGCATAAAGTGCAACCTGCGCAGAGCGTAAATTTCTCTGCTTACTTGTATGCGTTGGCAGATGCTTCACTTGCTGAAAGTTGGTTAAGTCAATTTGTACTCGATAATGATCAACGTAGCTTCGTAATGAACGGTGGGGCTATCGATGGCCCGTCAGTAGCTTCCATGATTGAATCTATAGGCAATACCGAAGAATTCCAGGGTATGAGTGTTAATACGCTTAATGTGAACGCTGAAAGTAGTGGTGTACGCTTTGAAGCAATAGCGGAGTTGCGTAGTTATGAATAAGCGTTGGCAGGAGTGGGACAGTAAATGGAGCGAACTGACTGCACGTGAACGCGTTATGTTGCTGTTAGTCGGTTTGATTGCGCCTTTAGCATTGATATTTGTGTTCTTAATCGAGCCTGCGATGATCGTATTGCAAAAGGTGCCAAGTAAAATTGAAGCTATGCGCACTAGTATCGATGCTCAAGATCGAGTGTTGAAGTTGTTAAAGAATCAGGAGCCGAAAGACCCTAACATCGAGGCAAGAGCAGAGCTAAAACGTTTGCGTAGCCAGTTATCTGAGGCAAACCAAGATATTAAACGTGCGGCGACAAACCTCGTTTCGCCTGATCAGATGCTGAGCTTGTTAAGATCAGTATTAGCCAACGAACAAGGCATTGCGCTTGTGAGTGCAAAGAGCCAACCTGTCGTTGCTAAACAGCTAAATGAAAAGTCTGTAGATGCTGAAAAAGAGGCCAATCCAGTAGGGCCTCAAGCTGTAATTTTTATTCATCCGTTTGAATTAGAGTTGGAAGGGACTTATCAGGGTTTATATGACTATTTGCAGAAAATAGAACAGTTGGATGGTGTGTTCTTTTGGGATACTTTGGAATACAAAGTCGATGAATATCCTTCTGCAAAAGTGAAGATCAAAGTTCATACCTTAAGCTCTGAAGCGGGGTGGTTAGGTGCCTAAATTAGTTTTTTTATTACTTACTTTGTTTGGCAGTAGCTCGATCTATGCCGAGCGCTTACCTGCCGATCCAACAAAGCCTTTGGCTGCTCATGTTGCTATTGGTGACATCAAAAGACCTGAGCAGGGGTATGTGCTTAGTTCTTTGATTGTTGGAAAGCGAACACCCTCTGCGGTTATTAATGGGCAGCGTGTGCAACAGGGTGATCTGGTTGATGGTGCCGAAGTTGTCGAAATCAGCCGTACAGGAGTTAAGTTGAACACGGGAAGTGAATATCAGATGATCTCTTTAGCTGAACGAAAAGGCTTCAGCAAAGTTAAGAGTGGGAAATAGGCTAGAAATAATGATGAAACGTATTTTCAATGCTCTTGCTATGGGCAGTGTTCTTGTCTTGAGCGGTTGTCAGGCACTTCCGCCTGTTGCTGGCACGACCACTAAACAAGTGGGTGAATCTGCGATTGAAGAAGCAATTGAAGAGAATAAAAAAGCGGTTACTGCTGCACCTCCGCCCCCACCTCTTGTTCCTGCGCTTATTCCGCCTCTTAACTTACAAAACACTCAAGCGCCTAGCGAAGAGCGTTTTGATATTACTGCTGAAGCGTTACCGGCAAAAGATTTTTTCATGGGGCTGGTACAAGGCACGCCCTATAACATGATCGTTCATGAAGCGGTTGGCGGTAGCATCTCACTTGAATTAAAAAACGTAAGTGTCGCTGAAGTTATGCAAGCTGTTCAGCGTGTATACGGTTATGAATTCGAGCGTACGGGTAACCTATATCAAGTGCTGCCAGCTTCCCTACAAACTGAACTGTTCCAGATTAATTATCTAGACATTCAGCGAGATGGCACTTCTGATACTCAGGTTAGCGCAGGATCTGTCAGTACAGCAGGTGAAAACTCCAGTGCTGAGGAAGTTATCGGTACCCGCATCAGCACTAAAACGTCAACCGATTTTTGGGGTAACCTTAAAAGTACGTTAGAAACAATAGTGGCAGGTGAAGGGCGTAAGGTAGTGGTTACGCCGCAGACGGGTGTTGTCGTAGTACGTGCTCTTCCAAGTGAACTTTCTACCGTAAGCAAATATCTAGCCCAAGCCGAATTGATCCTGCATCGTCAGGTAGTAATTGAAGCTAAAATCTTAGAAGTAACATTAAATAATGGCTTCCAAGCAGGCGTAAACTGGTCAGTTTTAGGTAAACCTGGTGAAGGAAACACGGCTCTGTTTAGTCAGTCTTCAGTAGGTTTGAATAATGATGATGGTATTGGTGGTATATTCAAAGCCGATCTAAGTATTGGTGACTTTACTTCTGTAATTGAGTTGCTTGGTAGCCAGGGTGATGTACAAGTTCTATCTAGCCCGCGTGTATCGACCGTTAACAACCAGAAAGCGGTGATCAAAGTTGGCACTGATGAATTTTTTGTAACGGAAATTGAAAACACGACAACGACAGGTACGAGTACAACGTCGTCACCGAGTATTGAATTGACACCTTTCTTCTCTGGTATTGCGTTGGATGTGACACCTCAGATCAGTGCTAATGGCGATATCGTTTTGCATATTCACCCAACGGTTTCGGAAGTGGTAGATCAACAGAAACAGATCAGCGTGGGTACAGATGATTTCAATATTCCATTGGCTCTAAGCTCTATTCGTGAGTCGGACAGTATTGTCCGTGCCGAAAGTGGTCAGGTGATCGTAATTGGCGGTTTGATGAAGTCTACTGACAGTGATCTACGTGCTAAAACGCCAGGTTTAGGCGATCTTCCGGGTGTTGGTAACTTGTTTAAGCAAAAACGCCAAGCAGGTAGTAAAACTGAACTTGTGATTATGTTGCGACCTGTATTAGCAAACCACGATAATTTGCAGAATGAGCTTAAACGCAGTTTGCGATCTTTCCAGAGTCTGCAATCTACACCAGCAATGTAATAGGAGTGCTGGATGTACACTGAACATTTTGGTCTGAGTGAACTGCCGTTCACTCTGACACCAAACACGCATTTCTTTTTAAATATGCCAACGCATCATGAAGCGTTGAACTTAATTATGGTCGCCCTTGCCGGCGGGGATGGCTTTGTAAAAGTGGTTGGCGAAGTTGGTACAGGTAAAACCCTGCTTTGCCGTAAGCTACTGAATGCGTTGGAAGGTGACGAATATGTCACGGCTTATATTCCAAACCCTTATCTAAGTCCCGATGAATTCCATAAGAGCTTTGCTCAAGAGATTGGTTTAGATGTTTCGGGTGTCGAACACTTTGATCTGTTGAATGCGATTAACCACAAATTGATCGAGCTTGCTCAAACGGGTCGTAAAGTGGTGTTACTGGTCGATGAAGCGCAAGCCATTCCGGAAGAAACAATTGAGGCATTACGCTTACTTACTAACCTAGAGACCGAATCTGCAAAGTTGTTTCAGGTAGTGCTGTTCGGTCAGCCGGAACTGGATGAACTATTGGGTAAAAAGTCTTTGCGGCAGTTGTTGCAGCGAATCACCTTTAGTTATGAGCTCAGCCATCTGGATAGCGAAGCGGTAGAGCATTACATTGATCAGCGTGTTCAGCGAGCAGGTTTTCAGGGGATGTCTCTGTTTAAGCGTGATGCTGCAAAAAAAATTGCCCAAGCGTCAGGGGGTACTCCGCGTTTGATCAATATTTTGAGTCATAAATCGCTGATGGCCGCCTACGGTAAAGGCGACCTTAAAGTTGATGGCAGTCATGTTTCTAGAGCGATTGATGATACCCAAGGTATCTCCATTCCGAAAAACCCACAGCCATTAATCTGGGGACTTGTTGGTTTACTGTTTGCGGCAACAGCTACCTTCGTTTACTTGGGTATTAACTAGTGAGCTTAGTTAACGATATGCTCAGGGATCTGGAACAGCGCAATGAACGCCCTGCCAGTGTTCCTGGTAATCAGTCGAGTGTTAAGGCTGCTCAATTTGTTGAGGCGGATAAGCCCAATAACTTGCCGCGATTATTTTTATGGGTAATCGGGGTGAGTGCGTTGTTAATGACTGCTTGGCTGCTTTGGCAAGATCAGTCTTCGTCGCCTGCGGTTGTTAATAATGACGTTCAATCAGCCCCATCTTTAGGAAAAACTACAGATCAGCCTATAACCCAAGCGGTTGTGCCAACTCCAGCTACGACTGTCGTTGCGGAGCCTAAAGTAGAACCTATTGAGCCAAGTCGTGCTGTTATTACTGAGATAAAGTGGGCTGGGACGAATCAAGGTGGAGATCTTGTTGTTCGTCTAGATGGTTCTGCTGATGTCCAAGTGGTCAGCCAAAATAAAAATGTAATCGTTATCGCTTTTGATGATGCGATCATACAGACAGCAGTGCCTCGCGTCAGTAATGGCTTAGTAAAACGCGTAGACCTTAATAGCGAATCCGATCGTGCTTTACTTACCGTAACAACTCAGCGCGATAGTCTGTTCGCCTTCCGGGTCCAACAAGCACCGACAACACTAGTTTTAGGTGTGATGGCTAAAGAGCCAAGTGTTAAACCTGTAGAAAGGGCTACTGTGACAGAAGTGGCTTCTGAAGACAGTAATTCAGAAGAGCAAACTGAAGTACCTGAGCAAGTAGAAGAGGTTGTCAAAAAGCCTAACGGGATTAAATCGGGAGAAGAGTTACAAGTTGCGCACCCAAACGATGCGATGGTTGAAAAGACCCGGCCAAGTAAACCTGTCACTAAAGCAACGGTAAAACTGTCGGATCAGCAGTCTGCTGATCGAGCTAGACGTTTGATAAATCAAGGTAAGCTGGCTGATGCAGAAACCTTATTACTGAAAAGCATAGCGGGGCAGTCAACCAAATCTCTAGCGTCGAGGCGTTTATTGGCGACGCTGTATTTGTCGACTAATAATCAATCCAAAGCAGAGCGTTTATTGTCTGATAGTTTAGCGTTATTTCCATCGGATGCCGCTTTGCGCAAGCTTCAGGCTCGTATTTGGCTAACCTCAGGCCAGCAGGCTCAAGCAGCTTCCTTACTGGAAAAAGATAAGCCTGCGATGAATCAAGATGCTGAGTTCTATGAATTATTGGCGAGTGCGTACCAGCAGGATGGCAATTACACAAAAGCTGCGCAAAATTATTATCAGCTTTTGCAATTTAACAATCAGGTGCCTCGTTGGTGGGTTGGATTGGGATATGCGTTTGAGCAATCTCAGCGCTTCCAAGATGCACGGAATGCATATCAAAGTGCAATGCAGATTCCGTCGATCGATAGTAGTTTGAAACAATATGCACAGCAGCGTATACAAGCGCTGTCTGGGCGCTAGGAGGAAGGGGCTGAATGGCTGCACCTAAAATGAAAATCCGAATTGGTGACTTGCTAGTTCAGAATGGTGTAATTACTGAACCACAGTTGATGGAAGCTTTAGGCCGCCAAAAAGAAACACGCCAAAAGCTGGGTAAAACACTGGTTACCATGGGATATGTACAGGAACAGCAGTTTTTAGAATTCCTGTCGCAGCAGCTGAATATTCCTCTGGTTGATCTAACCCATTACTCCTTTAATCAAGAAGATGTACTGCGCCTGCCGGAAACTCAGGCTCGTCGATTCCGTGCCCTAGTATTAAAAGAAGACGTTGACCACTTCTTGGTGGGTATGTCCGATCCTATGGACATCTTTGCGTTTGACGAGTTGCAAAGAGCTTTGCCAAAGCCTATTGAACAGGCGGTGGTATCAGAAGCCCAGTTACTGCAGTCCATGGATCTGCTTTATCGTAAAACCAGCGATATTGAGGACCTTGCTGATCAGCTAAACGAAGAGATCGCTGATGATGCCTTTGATCTTGCTGCGCTTACCGCAACCGATGAAGTAGATGTTCCGGTTGTTAAGTTACTGAAAAGCTTATTTGAAGACGCAGTACAGGTTGGTGCTTCCGATATCCATATTGAGCCGGACGAAAGCGTATTACGTATCCGTCAGCGTGTTGATGGCGTGTTGCATGAGCACGTAATGAAAGAGAAACGTATCTCTTCTGCATTGGTACTCAGATTAAAGCTAATGGCGTCTCTGAATATTTCGGAGAAGCGTCTACCGCAAGATGGTCGCTTTAACATCAATGTTTCTGGTCATAGCGTTGATGTTCGTATGTCTACTTTGCCAATTCAGTTCGGTGAGTCGGTAGTAATGCGTCTACTTGACCAATCCGGCGGAATTATCGGTTTAGATAAGGTTGGCTTGCCAGATCATATGCTGCCGCGTTTACGTAAGATGATTAATGAGCCTCACGGTATCTTATTGGTAACAGGTCCTACCGGTAGTGGTAAGACAACCACTTTGTATGGCGCATTGAATGAACTAAACAGTCATCAGAAAAAGATCATTACCGTAGAAGATCCGGTCGAGTACCGCCTACCACGTATTAATCAGGTGCAGGTGCAGCCGAATATTGGTTTGGATTTCTCCACGGTATTACGTGCAACCTTGCGTCAGGACCCGGATATTCTTTTGGTTGGTGAGATTCGAGATAAAGAGACCGCAGAGATTGCATTGCGAGCTGCAATGACAGGTCACTTTGTACTGTCGACCTTACACACCAATGATGCCGTATCCAGTGCCATGCGTTTGACAGATATTGGTATTGAAGGCTATCTAGCTGCGTCTGCGTTGAATGGCATTCTAGCGCAGCGTTTAGTACGAAAAATTTGTGATAACTGTAGCCAGCACTACCATCCAACGGGTCAAGAACAGTTGTGGCTAAACGAACGTCAGGAAGAACTAGGCCTCGATGATATCGAATTGAAAAAAGGCCGCGGTTGTACCTACTGTAATAATACGGGTTACAAAGGCCGAACCGGTATTTTTGAGCTGTTAGAGATCAATGATGCCATGGCTGATGCATTAAGACGTGATGACAGTTCTGCGTTCACTGTGGCAGCGAAAACAGATCCTCACTATAAACCGCTAGTTTATAGTGCATTAGATCTGGCGATAGCGGGCGTTACTTCTCTTGAGGAAGTATTCCGAGTGACAGAACAGTTGGATGAATCGATGTATCTTGATGCACCATCTGTTGAAGACGCACCAGCACAACCTAGTTCCGGTTTTGAACTGGAATAAGCGAACGAGATAAACCTATGGCGATATACAGTTATCGAGGACGAAACCGCGAAGGTGTTGAAGTGAATGGCCAGCTTGAAGCTGGTACATCGTCTTTGGCTGCATCGCAGTTAAATGCCGATGGTATCATCCCAATTACGATTAAAGTCGCTGAAAAGGTCGTTGAGAAAAAGGGTAGTAAAGAGGTCCAGATAAAACTATTCCAGAAGATCTCTCTGGATGAATTGATCATGTTTAGTCGGCAGATGTATAGCTTAACCAAAGCGGGTGTGCCAATTACCCGAGCCATGCGTGGTTTGGCTAATACAGTGACAAACCCTTTGCTGACAGAAACACTTTCGCAGTTGGCGGATGATCTTGAAAAGGGTCATGCACTGTCTTCGGCCTTAGCCAAACACCCTAAGGTCTTTAATGAGCTGTATATCAGCATGATCCACGTAGGTGAAAATACCGGTCAGTTGGATGATGCGTTTAGACAAATGGCTGCCTACCTCGAGTTGGAAAGGCAGACAGTTAAAAATATTAAACAAGCAACTCGGTATCCGTTGTTTGTCTTGATTGCTATCTCTGCTGCTGTAGCCATTATTAATATCTTTGTAATCCCTGCTTTTAAATCTGTATTCGAAAGCTTCGGTGGTGAAATTCCTTGGCAGACACAAGCGTTAATTACACTCTCTGATTTTACGGTGGATTGGTGGTACGCCATTCTTATCGGAATCAGTCTGGGTGTGTTTGCTTTCTATCGGTGGAAGCGAACAGAAAAAGGCCACATGACGTGGGATCGAAGAAAACTGAAGTTTCCTATTGTCGGGCCGATATTCTACAGAGTGATCCTCGGTAGGTTCTCTCGTACTTTCAGTATCGTTTTGAAAGCAGGTGTGCCTATAGAACAAGGATTATCGATCGTTGCTAACGCGGTTGGCAATCGTTATATAGGAAAAAAAGTTGCGGGTATGCGCCAGGGGATTGAACGCGGTGAGTCCTTTACTCAAACTGCTCATCAGACGGAAATGTTCAGCCCTCTAGTGATGCAGATGTTAGCGGTCGGTGAAGAAACTGGTCGAGTAGATCAGATGCTTGAAGAGGCCGCAGGTTTTTACGAACAGGAAGTTGAGTACGATCTGAAGAACTTAACCAGTGCTATCGAACCTATTTTGATTATCGCAATAGGGGCTATGGTATTGGTCTTGGCCTTAGGTGTGTTCCTGCCATTGTGGGAGTTAAGTACTACCATTAATGGTTAGGGAGGATAAAAATTGCAACGGAGATGTAGTGGTTTTTCGCTATTGGAACTAACGGTTTCAATTTTTATCATAACGGTGTTAATGGCATTTGCACTGCAACGATTGGAACTGCTGATAGAAGATGTCGAGCGTGTTTCATTTGAAGGTAGTCGCGATAATATTCAGGCGCAGATAACGCTAAAAGTCGCCTACTGGTTTGCAGAGCAACAGGTCGTTTCGCCCGATGATATTGCCAAGCAAAATCCGGTAGATTTTATACAGCACAAACCATCGAACTATGCCGGCGAAATGACCTATAGTGATCTGCTGAATGCAGAAGGGGAGCGTTGGTATTTTGTTACGGATAAGCGTTGGTTGGTTTATAAGGCTAAACGCACTGACAACTTAGAAAACAAATTTATGCAGGCTGATTTAATTCCTTTTAGGATCGAGATTCGTTTGCAAAATGGCGCCTCTAAAACAGGATTGGCCACTGCGGCAACTCTAAAGCCGTTATATAAGTTTGATTGGCAAGCAGATTAACTATACAACTGAGTGCTAATTTGTTAAAAATCAAATAATTGCAAACATAATAAACCCAGGAGCAAAGAGTTCCATGAAAAAGCAAGCTGGTTTTACAATCATTGAATTAGTCGTAGTGATTGCTCTGTTGGGCATTTTGGCTGCGGTTGCGTTACCACGATTTATTAATGTTACAGGCGATGCACATAATGCAGCTGTAAGAGGTACTGCAGGTGGTTTTGCTGCAGGTGTTGCTTTAGCAAAAGCTAGAGCTGTAGTAGACAATGCTGCATCGGGAGCATCAGTTCAGTTAGATGGTAATATAAGTGTTGTTGTGAACAATACAGGCTACCCTGTTGCCGAAGATGGCTCGCCTCCTGCTAACCTAGCCGTTCTTCAAGCAGCTGACTGTGTGGAAGTTTGGGATAGTGTATTACAAGGTAATCGTCCAGTGGCTTCTACAGGCGCTCCAGCACCAGGTAATGGTATTGACTATCAAGCTGCTGGCGGTGGTCCTAATTGTACGTTTACGTATAGCACTCAAAACACAGCAGTTGATCCAGCTGTTGATCGCGTAATTACTTACAACTCTGAGAACGGTAACGTTGATGTTACTGGTACCGATCAATAAGTAGAAAGTCCTTATGAGCAGTAACGGTCCTGATCTATCTAGGCAATGCTGCTCTAAATCTCGCCAGCGTGGTTTTACGCTGGTCGAGATTGCTGTTGTTATCGTGCTGCTGGGTATTCTCTCAGCTGTTGCTATCCCTCGAATTGGTAATGTTGCTCGTTACGATGAACTAGCGTTGCGCAGTGCCATCATGGGTTCGCTGCGTTTAGCGCAAAAAGCCGCTTTAGCGCAGCATGCCTCTTCCGTTTATTGGGTGTTAGAACGCTCTTCTAATACTCAATGGCAGATTTCTTTGTTGATTGACGCTGACACTTCAGATGCAACACCACCTACAAGCATTACCCCTCCCGCGCTCAATGCTGAGATCACGGCGAATACGGTCTTATCCTACACTGCGTCCTTAGTATCGGGCTCAGAATCTGGCAGTCTGTCATCTGGGCAAAACCTAGTGGTGATGTATAACCAACTGGGCGACATGATCCGAGTTGATAACAATGTTGTTCTAAATTCTGCTGCTAGCTTTCCTGATGACAGTCAAGAGGTTGATAGCAGTCTGCAATTTACCGATGACAATGGCGACTATTGTCTTTCACTGACAGGGTATACTTATGAAACGACCTGTCGCTGAACGAGGCTTCTCATTAGTTGAAGTAGTCATCACTATTGTGATTATTGCCATAGCTCTCACAGCAGCTATAGCAGGTTGGGGCACCATTGCCCGCCATAGTGCTGATGTCATGTGGCAAACTAAAGTGTCCTATCTTGGGCAGGCTTACCTCGAAGAAATTTTGTCACGCCGCTACGATGAACTTACCCCTTTAGGTGGTAGCCCTCCTTGTGACCCTTGTACACCCGAAGCTCAATTTGGCGTGAATGCAGGTGCGCCGATTACCAGTAAAGATGGTGAATCCCGTGAAGAGTTTGATGATGTCGATGACTATCATGGCTTAACGGAGAATGCGGTTGGTTTATTCAATGCGCTTGTAACACCGGGCGGAATTCAGCCTTACGAAGGATATGAAGTCTCTGTTCAGGTGACTTATGTCGGAAGCAGCTATTTCTCAGGTTCTGATTCTGAGTTAGTCAAACAAGTTATCGTTACCGTTACGCCTCCAGCAAATACGGGGCAGAGCCCTGTGGTGTTTAGTGCTTTGCGGGGTAACTACTGATGCGTCGTCAAAGCGGTTTTACACTGATTGAATTAATTGTCGTTATTACCTTGTTGGGGATTATCTCTCTGGTAACCGTAGGCTTTATTACTTCAACCATGCAAGGCTATGCGGATCTGACGCGGCGTGATCAGCTTTCATCTGCGGCACGAGTTGCGGTTGAACGTATGGCGCGAGAGATAAGAAACGCACTACCGAATAGTATCCGTGTCGGTGATTCAGGGAATTGTTTAGAGTTTATTCCTGCTTTGGCGGCCTCTCGATATATCTCTGTGCCGCTTACGGCTGTTTCGGCATCGTCAGCATTTAGCTCAGTACCTTTTGCTACATCGCCTGATCTCGGCCGTGTTGCTGTATACCCTATAGATACCAATACAGTAGATGAACCTGGCAGACCTGCAGGGCAAAACCCAATTTACGATCTGGATAGCTGGTCGATTATCTCACCTATGATCAGTGTCAGTAGTGCATTGGCTTCAGGATCGGGTACGGTGGATGTATTATTAACCTCTACCCACCGTTTTCCTGCGGATTCACCTTCAAAACGTTACTTTATTGTTGATGAGCCGGTGAGTTTTTGTGTGGTGGGGAGTGACCTCTATCGTTTTCAGGGAGTAAGTGGTAGCGCTTACACTTATGCGATTACCCAGCCTACAGGCGCTACTTTATTTGCCAATCTAGCAGAGCCACAGGAAGCGCTGCTAGCCAGTGATGTTGTAAGCCCGGCGGATAACGATGCCTTTACCTACAGTGAAGCGACATTGCTGCGTAACGGCATTGTTCTGTTTGATCTGTTTGTAGAGGATCAGGTACTAACCAGCAGGGATACGACACGAGAAAGTATCCGAGTTCAATTTGAGGTGCAGGTGAGAAATGTCCCATAAACTGCCTGTAGTCGCACTGAAATCTAAACAGCGTGGGTTGGGCCTTATCTCGGCTATCTTCGTGATCACCGTGTTAGCGGTCATCATTGCCGGTATGAGCCGTTTCTTTGCGCTTAGCCAAGATGTGACGGCGCAAGAATTTCTTGGTGCTAGGGCGATTACAGCAGCGCAAACGGGGATAGAGTTAGAACTAACCTGTTTAGGTAACGGCGCATCTGGCTGTGTGGCTTCAGCTGCAGTCGGGAGCCCTCCAGCACAAGTTGATTATTGGCCAGGGCCCGCCGCCAGCGACACCTTTAATATCAATGGTCTGCAAGGGTGTCGATCAGAAGTGTTTTATCGGACAGTGACATCGCCAGAAGGTGATTTCTGGACAATCGATAGCACGGGCTACTGTGGTGGTACTGGTTTGGATGGTGCTTCGAGGAAGGTCGTGATCAGAGCTGCCCAGTAAAGAGCAGCTCCGTTAAAGCAAAACTTAGATACCGTATTCGTCGCGGTATTTACGAATCGCTTCAAGTTCAGTTGCCATATCGCCTTTTTCAGTCAGGTAATCAATCAGATCACCTAGACTAACGATGCTGATTACTGGCATGTTGTAGTCGCGCTCTACTTCTTGAATCGCAGATAGCTCGCCTTTACCTTTCTCTTGACGGTTAAGTGCAATTACAACGCCAGCAGGTTTTGCACCCGCTTGATCGATGATCTCCATTACTTCACGAATCGCTGTGCCTGCAGTGATTACATCATCGATGATCATCACGCCACCTTCTAGAGGTGCACCTACAAGGCTACCGCCTTCACCGTGAGTTTTCGCTTCTTTACGGTTGAATACGTAAGGAACATCATCACCGTGCTGATCAGATAGGGCTACCGCTGTTGTTGCTGCTAGCGGAATACCTTTGTACGCAGGGCCAAGCAGTACATCATAGTTCACGCCAGAGTCTTTGATCGCCTGAGCGTAAAAGCGGCCAAGCTTAGCTAGCGCAGTACCTGTGTTGAAAAGACCGGCATTGAAAAAATAAGGGCTAGTACGGCCAGATTTAAGCGTGAACTCGCCAAAACGTAGTACGTTCTGTTCGATAGCAAACTCAATAAACTCGCGCTGGTAATCCTGCATGGCAAACTCCGCTGGGAAAGGGGTAAAAATTTTGCGGCTATTCTACCAGCCGAAGCACAGAGTCTCCATTGTTCAACGAACACTCAAAAAATTTCAATTTGCTTAACTTCCCTATACAATTCGAGCAATCGCTAAAAATAATAGATAAGTCTGATAACGGACAGGAACACCTTCTATGCGCGTCATCACATTCAATGCTCAAGGTATTGAACAAGCTACTGAAAACGGTTTTTTTGACTGGATGGTCCGTCAAGATGCTGATGTTGTTTGCTTGCAGGATCTGCGGGCGAAAGAATATCAACTTGATGACGAACGCTACCACCCAGAAGGTTATCACTCATACTTCTTTGATGCCTGGGAAGATGGCTACAGTGGCGTAGCTATATACAGCCGTACCATTCCTAAAGCGATTATGACAGGTTTGGGTTTCGAGTTGTGTGATCAGCACGGCCGTTTTATTCAAGCGGACTTTGATGATGTCAGTGTTGGCTCATTCTGCCTGCCTTCTGGTTTGAAAGGTGAAGAGGCTCAAAAGCAGAAAGAAGACTTTATGGTCGACTTTATCGGTCACCTAAATAAAACCCTGCGTAAGCGTAGAGAGTTTATCTTCTGTGGTACGACCAACATTGCCCACAAGCCAGTCGATCTGAGTAACTGGTACGCTAACCAGACGGTTTCCGGCTTTCTGCCGCAAGAGCGTGAGTGGATGGCCGAGATCTTTGACGAGATGGGCTATATTGATGCTTTCCGTCAGATCAACAAAGCGGAACGTCAATTCAGCTGGTGGCCTGATTACAACCGTGCCCGTAAGTTGAACGAAGGTGCACGCTTGGATTATCAGATCACCTCAGCTAGCCTGCGTAAGACCGTTAAAAATGCGCAGATCTATCGTGATCAGATGTTCAGTGAACACGCGCCAATCATCATCGATTACGATTTTGATTAAGACGATTTAGAAAACAAAAAAGGAGCCGGTAGGCTCCTTTTTTAATGGGCTGAAGGTTTATTCAGCCAAAGCTTTTTGCTGCAGATCGATCAGCTCAGAGATACCTTTGCGTGCTAGATCCAACATCGCGTTCAACTCGTCCTGAGTATAAGGCGCGCCTTCAGCGGTACCTTGCACTTCGATAAAGCCGCCATCACCGGTCATGATCACGTTCATATCGGTTTCAGCTTTGCTATCTTCCGCGTAATCCAAATCTAGAACAGGCTCGCCTTCATAGATGCCTACAGACACTGCAGCGATCTTCTGCACCATTGGGTCGCCTTTCATAGCGCCGTTCTTATCTTGCTTAAGCACGTTAATCGCATCTTGAAGGGCAACATAAGCACCCGTGATGGACGCTGTACGTGTACCGCCATCCGCCTGCAAAACGTCGCAGTCTAGAGTGATCGTGTTTTCGCCTAGTTTTTTAAGGTTAAGCGCAGCACGTAGAGAACGACCGATTAGACGCTGGATCTCTACAGTACGACCGCCTTGTTTGCCTTTAGCCGCTTCACGACCGTTACGAGACGTTGTAGAACGAGGCAACATGCCGTACTCAGCAGTAATCCAGCCTTGGCCAGAACCGCGCAAGAAACGAGGCACACCGCGCTCTACAGTTGCAGTACAAAGCACCTTTGTATTACCAAACTCAACTAAAACGGAGCCTTCAGCGTGCATAGTAAAGTTACGAGTGATCTTAACTTCACGCATCTGATCATTTTCACGTCCGCTTGGGCGGTGCTTCTTAATACCAAGAGTTTGCAGCTGTTCTGAAATAGATGAACTCATGCCTGTCCTTTATCAATATTCTGGTCTGCCATAGCGTGGCACTGCCGAGCTAGGCTGTTACAATGCGAATTAATGATGCATTTTAATCGAGAATGAACAATATGACACGTAGCATGACAGCTTTTGCTCGACAGGAAGCCGAGCACGAATGGGGATCTCTAAGTTGGGAGATCCGTTCCGTTAACCATCGTTATCTGGAACCTCACCTGCGTTTACCGGAAAACCTAAAAGAGCTCGAAGGTTTTCTGCGTGAGCAGCTACGTAAAAATCTAAGCCGCGGTAAAGTTGAATGTACTCTGCGCTTCAACCCAGAAGCCAAAGTTCAACAGCTGGTGGTTAACCCAGCTTATGCACAAGAAGTTGTACAAGCAGCTGAACAGATTCAAGGAATGCTGAAAGAACATCAAGCGCTTGATCCCCTAGAACTGCTGCGCTGGCCTGGTGTATTGCAAGACACCAAGCTAGATATGGACCTAGTTAAAAAATCTGCGAAAGATCTTTTCGGTGCAGCACTTAAAGATCTAATCGAAGGCCGCGGCCGCGAAGGTGTTGAGCTCGCTACACTGATCAATCAGCGCCTAGATGCGATCAGCGAAATCGTCAAAGAAGTTCGCGAAAAGATGCCGCAAATTCTGCAAAACCAACGCGATAATTTGCATCAGCGTTTAGCGGAGCTAAAAGTAGAGCTAGATGAAGGCCGCGTTGAACAAGAGATCGCACTTCTAGCACAAAAAGCCGACGTCGATGAAGAGATGGACCGTCTAGATACACACGTACAAGAAGTACGTCGTGTCCTAAAACAAAAAGGCCCAATCGGCCGTCGCTTAGACTTCCTTATGCAGGAGCTAAACCGCGAAGCGAATACCCTATCTTCTAAATCGATTGTTGCGAGTACGACTCAGTGTGCGGTTGAGCTGAAAGTGCTAATCGAGCAGATGCGTGAGCAGATCCAGAATATAGAGTGATTTAATTTTAGAACGAATATTAAATCAGACTTTTGAAAATAGTTAGTGAGTTAAGTAGTAAGTATGCATAAACCTTCTTGTGCTAGGGCTGAAAGTGATGTTCAGTTCAAGCGTACTGAAACGAAAAGAACTCTCTCTTATGTTAAAGAGATTGATGGCCTTAGGGCCATTGCTGTTATTTCGGTAATATTATTTCATTTCAAATTTCAGTTCTTTCAAGGAGGTTTTGTTGGGGTTGATATTTTTTTTGTAATCTCAGGCTATCTGATTACGAAAAATATTCTATTAAACTTAGAGAAAGGAACCTTTGATCTTCGAAATTTCTTCTATCGGCGAGTTAGAAGACTGCTTCCAGCAGCTTTTTTTACTATCGTTATCACTGTTTTAGTATCATGTTTATTGTTCACTCCAGATGATTTGCTAAGGGCGGCGAAGTCGTCGATATTTGCTCTATTCTCGCTATCGAATTTCTTTTTCTGGTCGGAATCGGGTTATTTTGATGTTTCTTCAGATTTAAAGCCCCTTTTACATTTTTGGTCCTTGTCTGTTGAAGAACAGTTTTATTTTATATGGCCTTTTATTCTGCTGCTTTTATATAAAATTAGGCCTAATTACGGCTTTTCTATACTGTTTTTACTCGTTGTAGGTTTTTTATTTACAGTTTACGGCGAGTATTATCTTCAAAAAGACCCAGATGCTGTTTTCTTTTTAATGCCCTTTAGGATTTTAGAATTTAGCCTGGGGGCTGCTTGTATTTTACTAGAGCGGTTTGATTTTAAACGGTGGGTATATTCTTTAGGGGCCTTCCTAGGTTTGGCAATTACCTGTTTTACCATCGTCGGTTTTAACAAAGCTATGCCGTTTCCTGGCTTTAATGCAATTCTGCCTGCAGTTGGAGCCGCACTAATTATAAGTTGTCGAAAAGAAAAATGGATTCAGATAGTTTTGGGGTGTAAGCCTTTGGTCTGGATCGGTTTGATATCTTATTCGCTTTACTTAGTTCATTGGCCTATTTGGGTTTTTGTTGATTATTACGTTGGTCACGTACTACTCCCAGTTAAATTTGGTTTGCTATTTCTTTCGTTAATTTCTGCTTGGGGTTTATATAGATATATTGAGCAGCCTTTTAGATTAGGTTCTGGACATGTTTCATTACCAAAACCAAAAGCTTTCTTTCATGCTATAGGAATATTTGCTCTTTTATTGATATGCCTTTCTTCTCTAATAGTAAAGTTTGATGGGCTTTGGTTTAGAGTTGATGCTAAAAATCCTAAGGATTTTAAACTCTCTGTAAATGTAGACTTAATCGAAGATATCAAAACTTCCTTTAATACTAGGCAAACAATCTTAAAAGCTGAATTAGTTAATGAAAGGGTTTTGGTCATAGGTGATAGCCACGCTAGACATTTATATGGTGCGATGCATTTTCTATCGGATAGTTTTCAGTGGGAAGTGACATCAATGAGCCACCCAGGTTGTTTGCCTATTTTTGGAGTTAAACGCATTGTTGAAAGAGGCAATACATCTAAAGATGAATTATGTAAAAAAGCCATTTTGCAATGGGAGCAGGAGATTAGTAAAGGCTATGATGTTGTAGTGATATCCAGCCGTTGGATGTGGTTTTTTGAATCGAACAGATATGGCACTGAAACCTTTAAAAGACGCTTTTTACAGGATGAAATCGATTCTGATTATTCTTACGAACGATCTAGAGGCGTTTTTAGGGAGAGTTTACCTTTGACCATAGAGAAAATTAGAAGTTATGGGTCTAAGGTTATTGTTTTCTCGCAGCCTCCTTTAATAGGTAAGAACATAAGGGGATGTAACCTTAAACCTAAATGGGTTACCGCTGTGGGTGAAAGCTGTGAAAATAACGTCGCTTATCCAGATATTATGTCCAGATTGGAGTTCACTAATACAGTAATCTCATCCCTAGCAAGTGAAGGGGTGTTGCCAATAATTCCTTCGGATTATATCTGCGATCATTCGATGTCTAGATGTCGTACTGTAGTTGACGGGATAAATATTTATCAGGATAACAACCATCTAAGCTTTGTGGGTAGCTTCTGGTTAGGGCAAAAAATAGAAGCAAAAGTGAAGCGTTTTCTTTCTAATTAGGAATGCGTTTAACTAGCCAATAGGGCTGGATTTGTAGGAATGAGTAGAGTAAATGTGATAATTAAAGCGTACTCTGTACGCTTTTCTCATTTTTATTACTCAAAGCCAGTTGTTGCTCATTTTTAGGCTGATCTAAGCGAGCAATGTAGTCTTTAAGCTGGCGTTCGAACGCGCTCTTTTTCTTTCCTGTGAGCGATACTGCAATTGGAATTTTTGCTTTCATTGCGTTCACAGGGCGGCCGTTTTTATGTAGTTCGAAGTGCAGGTGTGCACCGGTTGAGCGGCCCGTGTTGCCGGATAAGGCGATCTTTTGACCGCGTTTAACTCGTTGGCCTTTAACTACATAGGATCTATGTAGGTGAAGGTAACGGGTTTTGTAGCTCTGACCGTGTTTGATCTCTATATAGAGGCCAGCGTATTTATGGCGAACTACACGGGTTACCACACCATCACCGGTAGTTACTACTGGCGTGCCGATTCGCATGGCGAAGTCGGTGCCGTTGTGCGGGCGGATAAGGCCGGTAACTGGATGACGACGTCTTGGATTGAAGTTGGAAGATAGGCGGTATTTGCCGTTAAACGGATAGCGTTGGAAGGCTTTCTCTAAGTTACGGCCTTTTTCGTCGTAGTAGTTATCTTCAAATAGGAATGCGCTGATGTTGTGGCGGTTCTTGATTCTGATCGCCTCAACTTTTGTGTTGCCGGTTGCTTCGCCATCAATATATTGCCGAGAAACGAGCACTTCAAACTTATCACCACGTTGGATATCACGGCGGAAGTCCACGCGTTGTTTGAGTACTTGGGTAATCGATTGTGCTTCAGCTTGAGTTAGACCCGCTTTTTTACCAGAACCGGTAAAGCTGTATTGGATCTCACCGTGGATCAGCTTGTCTTTCCAATCCCCTTCGATTCGCACTTCTTCAAACTCGAAGCTGTCGCCTTTACGGGTATAAACCACTTTGTGGGCAAGGCTGAATTGCAGCTCGAAACGCTGCAGTTTTTGATTCTGTTTTTCAAAAACTAAAGTGTGCCCCGGCATTAGGTTATCCAATGCTAGAACGTTTAAGTCGGTTTCGAGTAGTTGGTACATGGTTTTTTGAGGCAGGTGTAAGCGCTCAAAAATCTTACCCAAGGTATCGCCTTTACGAACGATGTATTGGTAACCGTTGCTGCCGGTATCAGGTACCAGCAGGGTTTCGGCGGCTGGTACGCTGTCAAAAGCCCAAGGGGCTTTTAGCTGACGAATGCTAAATTTTGGTTGCTCGAAGATCGGAGCTTCAGTGTCCACAAGGTGTTCTAAAGATAAAGGTGTGGACGAATGAGGGCGATCGCCGGAGGGTAGAAAAGCCGCCACTAGAAGCATTGCTGCTAAGGCTATAAGTGCGCGCTGGTGACGCTTGGGTAAAGCTGTTACAAAACCTGCTGAGGCTGAAATCCAGCGCATCAAAGTAAACCGTCGTACAAAGTTTGAGTCATAAGTACTTTCGATCATATAGTATTTATCGCTGAAAGGCCCGTATTTCCTCACGATTCGTAGTTTTAAATCGCTTATTTAGCCTGTTTTCATGGTGAAAAAGGGGAAAGATCTTATAATAGCCCTGCAGCAAGACGGTTTGCTGCTTCAATTTGAGTATGAGAAATCACATGGCTAAAGGCACGTTATATGTTGTTTCGGCTCCTTCGGGAGCGGGTAAAACCAGTCTCGTTAAGGCGATGCTAAAACAGGATAATGATATTGTCGTATCAGTATCCCACACCACTCGGAACATGCGTCCGGGCGAAACAAACGGTGTGGACTACAATTTCGTGTCTATGGATGAGTTCAATCAGATGATTGAAGCATCTGATTTCCTTGAATTTGCTGAAGTATTTACCAATAAGTACGGCACCTCCCAGCGTTGGGTTGAGGATCAGCTAGAGCAAGGTAAAGATGTGATCCTAGAGATCGATTGGCAGGGTGCTCAGCAGATCCGCCGTCTGATGCCTGAATGCCTGTCTATTTTCATTCTGCCTCCATCCCGTGAAGCGCTACAGGAACGCCTGACTAACCGTGGACAGGACAGTGATGATGTGATCAATCTGCGTATGTCTGAAGCGGCGAGCGAAATGAGTCATTACGGCGAGTACGATTACCTTGTGATCAACGATGATTTTGATCAGGCACTGCGTGAGTTGCACGGTGTATTCCTGTCGCAGCGTATGCAGATCGCTCAGCAACAAGAGCGTTGTCGCGAACTGTTGAGTTCTCTATTGTCATAAGCTGCATATGCAGGTAAACTGCGCGGTCTTTTTAATGTACCGAATTCTGAGGTTACCCCCATGGCACGAGTTACCGTTGAAGATTGCCTAGAAAACGTAGATAACCGTTTTCAGTTGGTTATGGTTGCTGCTAAGCGCGCACGTCAGCTTGCTACTGGCGGTAAAGAAGCAAAAGTAGAGTGGGAAAACGACAAACCAACCGTTGTTGCTCTACGTGAAATTGCAGAAGGTCACACTGACCGCTCAATTTTGGATGAAATCGAACGCGACTAAGCGTTTAGATCATCGCTACATCAAACGCCTCGCTATCATGCGGGGCGTTTGTGTTTATACTTGTTGGTAAATTCGTTAGTAATTCCTTGATTAGGTCTTTTCCTAGCAGAATGAATGCGGCATCATCAGATGTACTGTGCATTTATTTGTTTGTAGCACTGGAGGGGCAATGCCGACCATTGACGCACTTTCTCAACGCCTGAATGATTATCTGGATCTGGAGCAGATTCAGCAGGTGCGTCGTTCCTATTTTTATGCCGAACAGGCCCACGATGGTCAGAAGCGTAAAAGTGGTGAACCTTATGTAACTCACCCCCTTGCCGCTGCAAATATTCTTGCAGAACTGCGCATGGACCATCAGAGCCTGATGGCTGCCATGCTGCACGATGTTATTGAAGATACCGAGATTGCCTACGAAGGGATAGAATCCCAGTTTGGTAAAGCCGTTGCCGACATCGTTGACGGTGTATCTAAACTGACCCACCTAGAGTTTGAAACCAAAGCCGAAGCCCAAGCCAGCAACTTTCAGAAGATGGTGTTGGCGATGGCGGAAGATATCCGAGTTATTTTGGTGAAATTGGCGGACCGTCTTCACAATATGCGTACTTTGGGAGCGATGCCAGGGCACAAGCAGCGTCGTATAGCCCGCGAAACGTTGGATATCTATGCACCGATTGCCGCGCGCTTAGGTATGCGTGATGTGCAGGTGGAGTTAGAAGATCTGGCTTTCCAAGCGCATTACCCAATGCGTGCTAAGCATATCCGTCGAGCAGTGGTTCAAGCGCGTGGTCAGCGTAAAGATGTGATTAGCTCAATTCAGGAAACGATCGAAAAACGCCTCCAGAAAGAGGGGTTGAGCGGTACAGTTACCGGTCGAGAGAAACACCTTTACAGCATTTACTCCAAGATGAAGGCGCAGCGTAAGTCCTTCTCTGAGATCATGGACGTATTTGCTTTCCGTATCGTGACCGACTCGGTTGATGACTGTTACCGTACACTTGGTGCTGTGCATAACTTGTATAAGCCGGTGCACGACCGCTTTAAAGACTATATCGCGATCCCTAAAGCCAACGGCTATCAGTCACTACACACGGATCTGTTCGGTGCACGCGATATCACCATCGAGGTACAGATTCGTACCCATGAAATGGATGCAGTAGCCAATCAGGGGATTGCTGAGCATAGCCACTACAAGAACGAAGAAGAGTTAGATGCGTCTGATAGTGCATTAGGTAGCTATAAGCGCGCACGTAAATGGGTGCAAGGCTTATTAGAGATGCACCAAAGTGCCGGTAACTCGATGGAGTTTATCGATAGCGTTAAGACCGATCTGTTTCCTGATGAGGTGTATGTCTTTACGCCGCTCGGTAAGATTATGGAACTACCAAGTGGTGCGACAGCGGTCGATTTCGCCTATGCGGTCCATACCGATGTCGGTAACTCTTGCGTCTCTTGCCGTATTAATCGCCGATTAGCGCCACTATCTCAGCCGTTAGAAAACGGTCAAACCGTTGAAATTATTACCACTCCAAGTGCTCAGCCAAATATGGCATGGCTCAACTTTGTTGTCACAGGTAAAGCGCGTACAGCGATTCGCCACTACCTGAAAAATCAACAGCGTCACGAGTCTGTTGAGCTAGGCCAGCGCTTGTTAAATCAGTTCCTCGCCAATTATGGTGCAACTTTAAACGATATCGATCCGTTCAAACTGCGTGAGCTCCTCCAAGAAGCTGAATTGGATAGCATGGAAGACTTGCTAGAAGATATCGGCCTGGGCAATCGCATGGCGTATGTAGTTGCGCGTAGACTTCGCCCGGAAGAAGAGTTGCAAGTGAGTGGCGATGACGACGAGTCTAACCGCCGCCAGAAACCGATGTCGATTAAAGGTACCGAGGGTATGGTGCTGCAGTATGCGAAATGCTGTTTACCTATCCCGGGTGACTCGATTATTGGTCATATCAGTACCGGCCGTGGTTTAGTTATCCATCAGACCGATTGCCGTAATATAGGCTACCTGCGTGATGATCCAGAGAAGTGTATCTACTTGGAATGGTCAGACAACTTAGACGAAGAGTTCAGTGTTAATCTGACCGTTCAGGTTGAGTCGCACCGTGGCATTATTGCCGAGCTTGCTACTACTGCTTCCGGCATAGGCGCGGATGTTGTTGCCATTGATATTAGTGAGCACGAAGGCCAGCTAGCGAATGTCCATATGGAAGTGACAGTGACTGACCGTATTCACTTGGCGCGCGTGATGAAAAAGCTGCGTCGTTTGAAGAGTGTGAACCGTATTACACGCGACTAATGTCGTTTTTCGCAAAAGTTAGCACTAGTTATTCTCCTAGTGCTAAACCTTCCCTTCGATTATCTACCGCACTTTCCCATTCGTTTGATGGAAGACGACGGAATCCGTGTAGGCCACTATTCAGATCTCTTACCTTAATCTGATGCCCCATCGCCTCTAACGGCTGCTGCAGCTGATCTATGGGTGTACCCGCTTCAAGCTCGGTTAAGCCGTTGCGGTTACTGATATGCGGCTGATTAACGATCTTCTGCAAACTTAGATCTGAATTGAACATCAGCAGCAGGCTTTGCGCTACATAGTTGATGATACGGCTGCCGCCGGGGGAGCCAATGGCTGCATGTAGATAGCCATTCGCGTCGAATACCATAAACGGAGACATTGAACTGCGTGGACGTTTACCCGGTTGCACGCGGTTGGCAACGATCTGCCCTTTGCTAATTCCTTTAAAGGAGAAGTCCGTTAGCTGATTATTTAGCAGGAAACCACCTGCCATTAGGGTCGAGCCAAACGCCATCTCGATACTGCTGGTCATCGACACCGCATTACCCCAACGGTCGACCACCACAAAGTGAGTAGTGGAGGGGCGTTCCGGGGATTGCGCATCAACTAGGTTAGCCATCGCATGTGGAGGTTTACCTGCCTTAGCTTGGCCTAAGTCTTTATCTACCGAGATCAGTTTGGAGCGTTTTTTTAGGTAATTTGAATCGAGTAAGCCTTGTACAGGCACATCGACAAAATCACTATCGGCTAGATAACGGCCGCGGTCAGCAAAAGCGAGGCGTGATGCCTGGGTGAAGAGATGGTTAAACTCCAAGCTCTCAGGGGCAAAGGTTGCTAGGTCATGTTGCTCAAGCAGTTTCAGAATCTGCAGTACAGTGACACCGCCAGAGGTTGGCGGCGGGAAACCGCAGACTCGATACTCTTTGTAAGGTAGGCAGATCGGATCGCGTTCTTTAGCTTGGTAGCTAGCTAGGTCACTTTTATCGAGTAAGCCTGGATTATCCTTAATGGACTGCACCTTATCTGCGATCGCGGTTGCAATAGGGCCTAGATAAAACGCTTGTGTGCCGTTATCAGCGATTAACTGCAAACTGTCGGCTAACTCGGGATTAGTTCTGATAAAGCCTATCGGCAGTGGGGAACCGTCAGGGTTGTAGAAATAGTTTCTCGCTTCGCTATAGCGGTTCAGTCCTGGGTTGATGCCACTGGCGATCAGTTTATGTAAGCGCGGGCCTATAGGAAAACCTTTGCGAGATTGCTCAATAGTATCGTCAAACAGAACTTTCCAAGCTAGCTTGCCATGTTTTTCCTGCGCCACTTCCAGCATTTTTAAAACACCGGGTGTGCCAACAGAACGCCCACCGACCATGGCTTCTACCCATGGCATCGGCCTTTTATTCTTTTGGAACAATCGATAGTCTGCTTTCGCGGGTGCAGTCTCGCGGCCATCATAAGCTTTAAGCGTTTGTTGCCCCTGATCCCAATAAAGCATAAACGCGCCGCCACCGATCCCAGAAGATTGTGGCTCAACTAAGGTCAGCATAGCTTGAATAGCTACGGCAGCATCTGCGGCTGTACCGCCTTGTTGCAGAATGCTTAGGCCTGCCTGAGTAGCAAGAGGGTGTGCTGTGACTACTAAGGATTGTTGGGTTGCGATCGCTTCGCTTTGATAGAGCCCGGTAGATGATTCGGGAGCAAGATCCTCTTCCACTGCGTGAGCGGAAAGACCGAGAAGTGAGAAGATGATCAGCAATGCTTGGCTAATTTGGAGAATTATCGACATTTTTCTCATTTAAACTGATTTAAATCGTGAATTTTTGACCAAGAACTTTGCTTTCCCTATTTGTTGCTAATAATCTACCCTTTAGATTAAACCAAGACTAGGTTTGGAGAGAGTAAATTGTCAGTCGGCGTACGAGTTCTGGAAAACAGTGGCGAATTACCGCAGTTTCGCTTGGTGTTATTGCATGATGCTGAAGGTAAGGTGCTGGCTCTGCTTCCTGCGGCGTCATTACTCAATTTAGTTGCTGTCTGGAAAGAGACAGGTCGACAGCTACAGCCTGTTCGTGGCGAAGATGCGAAACGCTATTTTAGCCAAGATGCCTTAAGACATCCTGAAGGACAGAAAAAACTTTTATCTCTCAAGCTTTTGGTTTCTCCTGAAATTTTGCAGCATGATCAAGTTGAATTGATCGAGCCGCACGCTGAGCTGTGTTTTGGCGTTAGTGCTAAACAGATAGCAAAAGCTAATAGCTGTAACTTAGCGCTTACCACAGAGCAGATCGAAGCCGTACAACCGAAAGGGGATGACCGTGTTGTTATCACTCAGGCGGTTGAGCGCTTTACTGAGTTGCGAATCAAACAACGCCTTGAAGATACTTTAGGTCTTCCTTCTCTTTCTCCAACGATTAAGAAAATTATCGAGCTTCGCTCTGATCCGGAAGCGGGTGTCAGTGAGCTCGTACCGGTCGTTCGGGTTGATCCTAGTCTCTCAGCACAAGTAATGAGTTGGGCGGCATCTCCGTATTATGCTGCGCCGGGCAAAGTCAGCTCTATTGATGATGCGGTTATCCGTGTACTTGGTTTTGATCTAGTGATCAATATGGCGCTAGGTACAGCGATGGGTGAGATGCTACGTGTACCAGAAGATGGTCCACGTGGGGCAACACCTTACTGGTTACAGTCGGTTTATAACGCTGCGTTTGCTGAGCAGTTATGCCGTGCTATGCCAGAGAATGAAGATCAGCCTAAACCGGGTTTGATCTACCTATCTTCTTTGTTGCATAACTTCGGTTATCTAGTTTTAGCGCATTTGTTCCCACCGCACTTCACATTGTTATCCCGTTATATCGAGGCAAACCCACACTTTGCCCTAGATTCGGTAGAGCAGCAGGTGTTGAGTGTTACCCGCGAACAGATTGGTAGCTGGTTGCTATCAAGTTGGGAGTTGCCAGATGAGGTAACGACAGCGATTCGTCATCAGAATGAAGCTGATTATTCAGGCGAACATAGTAACTATGTCAAAGTGATGTATATGGCGAACCGTCTGCTGCGTCAGCAGGGTTTAAGTGACGGTCCTTTGGAAGAAGTTCCAGAAGAGATGTATGCAGAGCTTGGCTTAAAAGAGCCTGATGTAGCGAAAATGCTCCGCCGTTTAATGCGTAATGACGAAGATATTAAAGAGTTAACAGCGTTACTGGGTGACTAATGCCCATTAGTATCGATCTAATCTGACAGTCACCCGTTTTTCTAGTGCAACTGTCAGATTAGAGCTACAAACCTAAAGCTCGCCCAGCTCTTCCTCAAGGGCTTCCAATGCTTCCTGCTGCTCCATCCACTCTTCTTCGGTTTGCTCTGCCTGCTGTTTCAACTCCGCTTGTTGCTGCAGCAAGGTTTTGAGCTTGTCCTTGTTTTGTTCTTCGTAGATCGAACTATCACTGAGTGCCGTTTCGATCTCATCTAACTGTTCGTGCTGCTTCTCCATCGCTTTTTCTAGCTTTTCCAGCTGCTTCTTCAGTGGACGTAGCTGGTTACGACGTTCGGCGGCTAAACGTTTCTGTTCCTTACGCTCGGCTGCAGACAGGGTCTTTTTCTCTTCTGTCGCTGCAGGGGCGAACGCTTCAGCTTCGGCTTTCTGTTCGAGGCGTTTCTGTTCTAACAACCAGTTTTGGTAGTCATCTAGATCGCCTTTAAACTCTTCAACTTTGCCGTTAGCAACTAGAAGGAACTCATCAACGGTATTACGCAGCAAGT
Source organism: Neptuniibacter sp. PT8_73 (assembly GCF_047778045.1). Lineage (GTDB taxonomy): Bacteria > Pseudomonadota > Gammaproteobacteria > Pseudomonadales > Balneatricaceae > Neptuniibacter. The sequence goes on along the minus strand of NZ_CP180545.1, from coordinate 3,726,125 downwards.
GACGGTCATGAGAGACTAGAATCAATACGCCTTCGAACGATTGCAGTGCAAGGGTCAGTGCGTGACGTACTTCCAGATCCAAGTGGTTGGTCGGTTCGTCCATCAACAGCAGATTTGGTTTCTGCCAAGCGATCATAGACAGCGCAACGCGGGCTTTCTCACCACCGGAAAAGTTATCTACAGGCTCTAATGCACGATCACCGATAAAACCGAAGGAACCAAGGAAATCACGGATCTCTTGCTCAGAGGCTTTCGGGCTGATGCGCTTGATATGTAACAGCGGTGATGCCGCCATATCGAGTGCTTCAAGCTGATGCTGGGCAAAATAGCCTATCTGTAAGTTGTCACTTTCATGGCGTTCGCCATTGCAGAGTTCCAAATCGCCTACTAAGGATTTCACTAGGGTCGACTTACCAGCACCGTTCGGGCCGAGAAGGCCGATACGCGCACCCGGGGTCAGGGTCAAAGAGGTTTTATCCAGAATAACGCTATCGTCATAGCCGCATTGTGCATCGTACAAGGTCAGCAGTGGCGACGACATTTTATCCGCAGAGCAAAACTTAAAGCTGAACGGACTATCAATGTGCGCAGGAGCGATTTTCTCCATACGCTCCAGCTCTTTGATACGGCTTTGCGCTTGTTTCGCCTTAGTGGCTTTAGCACGGAAACGGCGGACAAAATTCTCAATTTCACCAATACGTTGCTGCTGTTTCTCGAACGCAGATTGCTGCTGTGCTAGACGGTCAGCTCTCTGTATCTCGAATGCCGAGTAACCACCTTTGTATAGATTCAGCTTGTTACGCTCGATATGGGTGATATGGCTCACCACGTTATCGAGGAAATCACGGTCATGGGAGATCAGAATCAACATGCCCGGGTATTGGCGCAGCCACTGTTCCAGCCAGATCGTTGCATCCAGATCCAAGTGGTTGGTTGGCTCATCCAGAAGTAACAGGTCAGATGGGCACATCAATGCTTGAGCTAGGTTGAGACGGATTCTCCAGCCGCCTGAGAACTCTTTTACTGAACGGGTGATATCGTTGTGGCTAAAGCCTAAACCTGCGAGAAGCTGGGCTGCACGAGACTCAGCGCTATAACCGTTGTGGCTATCGAGCTCGGCATGCAGCTCGCCTAAGCGATTCATATCATGATCGGCTTCTGCTTTTACGAGCTCTTGCTGGATAGAGCGTAGCTTGTAATCACCATCTAAGACGTAGTCGAGTGCTGAGCGATCAGAGGTCGGAACCTCCTGCGCCATATGAGAGATACGCAATCCCCCCGGTAGCTCGAGGTCTCCATTATCACAGTGAAGCTCTCCGAGTAGTAGTTTAAACAGAGAGGATTTACCCGCACCATTTGCACCAACTAAGCCGACTTTCCACCCTGAGTGCAGGGTTAGATCGGCTTGTTCTAGCAATATGTTGTGGCCGCGTTGTAAGCTAACTTGCTGAAATTGAATCATGGCGGCGGATTTTAACATAGAGATGCAATTGAAAAATGACCTTTGGGACTTTGCGCTCAACTTTTATCAACAGCCGGGGATAGAGCAGAGCTGTTTAGAGTTACAGAACGAGTTTGGGTTGAGCATTAACCGACTGATCTTCGCCTGCTGGGGCGGGATACAAGGCTATGTGCTCGAATCCATTACTTGTAATGAAGCAGATCACTGGCAGCAGGAGATGACTCATCCTCTGCGTGGCATTCGTTATAAAGTGCGCGAGCGTAAGCAGCAAGGAGCGGAATATGATGCTTGTTATCAAAAATTACGTCAGGCTGAATTGGCTTGCGAGCAGGTAGAATTAGCCTTGCTTTATCAACAGGGTCTGCAGGCAGCGCAAATGCAGCCCTCTATAGAAATAATTGAAGAAAACCTGCATAGCTATTTGAAATCTCAAAAAGTGCCTATAGATAAAGATATATTGGGTGCTTTAAAACCCCTGTTAAGAGCTGCCAATTCCTACTTAGGCACGAATCATAAGGAATAGGTGGTGCAGCACTGAACTTTGCTGTTTAATCAGGGACTAATAAGGCCTGTTGTAACTTGTAGGTTTATCTCAATTGATAGGATAGCTGCCGCAAAAGGCGCGCTGATTCCAAAGAATTACAAACAAGGATATTTAGCATGAAACAAACTTTGCTGGCGGTTGCTCTAGGTGCCGCGATGGTATCTCCAATGGTTTCCGCTGCGGAACTAAAAACAGAAGAGCAGAAAGTTAGCTACAGTGTTGGTCTGATGGTTGGTGAACAGCTTAAGACGATCCCTAATGTTGATTTTGATGCGTTCCTTGAAGCTGCCAAAACAACCTATGCTGATAAAGAGCCAAAGCTTACACCTGATCAGGTGCGTGAAGTGATGACTGCTTTCCAGCAGAAACAGATGGAAGAGCAGCAAGCTAAGCAAGCAAAGCTTAGTGTTGATAACCTTGAAGCAGGTAAAAAATACCTAGCTGAGAATGGTAAGAAGAAAGGTGTTAAAACAACTGAGTCTGGTCTTCAATACGAAGAACTAACTGCAGGTACGGGTAAGTCGCCAACGGCTACCGACACGGTAAAAGTACACTACCGTGGTACGCTAATTAATGGTGAAGAGTTCGATAGCTCGTTTGCTCGTAACGAACCTATTTCTTTCCCATTGAACGGTGTAATTCCTGGTTGGACTGAAGGTCTACAGATGATCAAAGAAGGCGGTAAAGCGCGTTTGGTTATCCCTGCTGATCTAGCATACGGCCCAGGTGGTATGGGTAATGCGATTGGTCCAAATGAAACACTGATCTTTGAAGTTGAGCTTCTGGAAATTAACCCAGGTGCTAACGAATCTGCAGAAGCTGAGAAGAAGTAATTACGTTTCAGTCTGAGTAGAACATTAAAAAGGCCGATGCTGTGAAGCATCGGCCTTTTTGTTGGGATTGTGTCCGGTTTTGAATAGGTTTAGTACGCCTATTTCAGCTCGTTCATGATGCCGTTTGAACCAACGGCATAATATTTACCCTGCCCAAACGCTACTGCGTAAACGCCTGCGTGAACTGGTCCGTACGGGTCACGTTTATGAATTCGCCATGTGCGAAGTTCTGCACCGCTTTTAACATCCCAAAGCTGCACTAGGCCCGCTGCTGTGCCGGTTAATAACTTGGAGTTATCTGGAGAAAAGCGCGCGCTCAGATAGCTTACGCGTTTTTGCAGTAGATCTTTGATGTTACTTAGAACATGTAGCTCTTTACCGCTATTCACGTCCCAGATTACGGCTTTATCTAAACTGCCAGCACTGAAGGCGTATTGAGTATTGGGAGAGATCGCGACTGTATCAACCACATTGCCAAATTCTAGTTCGCGTAACATTTCGCCGGTCTGCATGCTCCAAAGCTTGGCTTTGTAAGCATCAGAACCTGTTAGCGCCAGTGTGCCATCATCACTTAGGTCGACACTGCGCACGCGAGCTTCATGGCGAAGGGTGCGTTGGACGCCGCCGTTTTTGACATCAAAATACACAGCCGTGTGATCGGCTAGGCCAAGCAATGCAAAATCACCATTTGGGGAGAGATCCATCTGCATGATCTCTGCAGGGGAGCTCCAAAACCACTCAGGTTTGCCGGTTTTTACGTCCCAGAGGACGAGGTCTTGCTGATTGGCCGTAGCGGCATAGGTTCCCTCAGGAGAGAATGCCGTTGCTGCGATAATAGAAAAATCACCCTGTTTATGGTTCCAGTTGAACAGGCGCTCGTGATTGCTGCTTTGCCAAAGGCTACCGCCGTGGTTAAAAGAACCTATAACGCTATGGGAGCCATTTTCGGATAGGGCTGCGGAATATGCGCCGGTAAGTGCATATTCCTTCCATAAACTTGGGTCATCACCGCCACCGCAGCCAGTTAATCCGAGGACACTGCCAGCCAGTAGCAGTTTGTAAAACCCATAGCGCATTAATTTTTATCCTTCTACCGCTTCTCTGTGTGAAGTATGAAGCACGGCAATCATTTTATCTTCAAGTTCGAAACGTTCTTCCAGTGCTTCTCCAAGTTTAGATAAACGCTCGGAAAATTCACGGATCTGTTGCACTGTAGGATCAAGAAGATTATTAAAATCATCGTTAAAATCTAGCGCAATATCGGTGCTTACCTGAATTTTAGGTAGTAGTGACTGGCCTTCTTCAAGACTGCCATCATTGAAATCGCTGCCTTCCAATAGCAGCTGCTCATAGACCTCAAAGTGTCCAGAGGAGAGATAATCCATCAACGTCTGGCAAAAGCCTTGAGCCTTATTGTTAAGCTCTTCGTTGATGTGATGCTCAGGCAGATGGACAAATTGGCTGATCAGCATCTGACGTTCTTCAAGCCAAGAATCGATGATCTCGCTTACACCGCCCCAGCGCTCTTTAGCGTTTTTGCATTTCTCTAACATCCTGCGCTCCTTTCCTACCATGTAGACAGGGTTGGTAAATTCAATTGAAAGGTGATTTACCATTTCTATTTGTTAGTACCCTTTCGCTCATCATATTCCTAAGCTGATTCAGGGTGCAACCGTCCTTATGGTAAAAAATAGTTTTTTCGACCGCTTTGATATAGAACAGGCTCCTATGCAGTTAACTTTTTGTCTATCAGCCCCTGTTGAGGGTGGAAATAGCGCGCTATACTGCTGCTATTGAATACGAATGACTGAGGCGGAAAATGCTTAAGCGACTGGTTTTATTTATTTTTTTGGCTTTCTCTGTACAACTTTCTTGGGCGGAAGGTGATGAACAGAAGCCTGCTGATGACTATGTTAATTACATTGAATTAAAAGCGTTTGTAACCAATTTTGGTGGTGTAGGTAAAACGCGCTTCCTGAAATGTGAGGTAACGATTCAGGTATCAAGTGAAGCGGCGCACCATGCGGTAAACCATCATATGGCGCACATCCGTAATGATATTGTGTTTCTGTTAAGCGCTCAGACTGATGACACGGTTGGTACAGTCGAGCTGCAGCAAGAGCTAGCGAAGAAAGCACTGAAGAAAGTACAAAATATCTTGGTAGAAGAAGAGGGTGAAGGTTTCGTATCTGACCTGTTCTTTACTAGTTTCGTAGTGCAATAACACTATTCGAAAACAAAAAAAGCAGGCCACTTCGGTGTCCTGCTTTTTTTATGGGCGCAATATCGAGCGGTATTTAGTTCGCCATATAGTCCGCTAAGTAGTCATCAAAGTCTGGCTGATCAGCCGCTTCAATTTGCTGTTGTTCTACCAGAGAGCTTTGGCTTAGTTCTTCCAACATCGCTGCCATCTCTGTCGAAGGTGCTTCGGATAGAAGAACTTCTTTATGGCGTTGAGCTTGTTGCATCACAAAGTCACCGTGGTCGAAGTTCTGTTCCTGCATCTCTTTAAGTACTTGTGCAGATGGCGTTAGTTCAGGATCCAGCAACTTAGCTTTTTGGGCTTTAATTGCTTCGCTAAATTGACCGCTATTGTGTGCTTGATCAAACAGTGCTGCAGTTTTCTCCATTGCTGAGAGAAGCTCGATGCCCCAATCCTTCAAGGTAATCGTCTGATCGTTGTTGATTAGTGTCAGACCTGGCTCACGTCCACGAGTGACCACCTGCTGGTGGTTATCTTGAATCTGCTCACACTCAGCATTGCTGATCTCGCTGTCGTCCATCAGTAGGCAGGTTACCAAGAACAGATCTAAGAAATCGGCTTGGTTTTGATCGATACCTAGAGGTAGGAATGGATTGATATCGGTATTACGTACTTCGATATATTCCACGCCCTTAGACATTAGAGCATGGATCGGTTTTTCACCCGATTCTGTAACGCGCTTAGGGCGAATATCACTGTAATATTCGTTTTCAATCTGCAAAACATTAGTGTTTAGCTGTCGATATTCCCCATCTACTTTGACGCCGATCTCTTCGTATTGCTGATAAGGCGTACGTATCGCGCTCTCTAGAGATTTTGCGTAGGTATCTAGATGGTTAAAGCAGATATTTAGGCTAGCTTGAGCTTTGTTGGAGTAGCCAAGATCGCTCATACGCAATGAAGTCGCATAAGGCAGATACAGCGTGCCTTTGCCCATCTCTTCTAGGTTGTGCTTCTTACCTTTTAGGAATGAGCTACATAACGCTGGAGATGCTCCAAAGAGATAGATCAGTAGCCAAGAATAACGACGGAAATTTCTGATCAGGCCGAAATATGCAGCTGATCGGAAATCTTGTAGTGACAGTTCACTGCCTGAAAAACTGTGATAAAGCGGCCAGAATGCTTCAGGGAGTGAGAAGTTGTAATGAATACCGGCAATTGTCTGCATCACTTTACCGTAGCGATGCTCCAAACCTACGCGGTAGATGTATTTCATCTGACCGACGTTAGATGAGCCGTAACGAGCGATCGGGATCTCTTTCTCTGGCGGCAACAAGCATGGCATGCTGGCCGGCCAGATCTGCTCTTTATCGAGTTTCTGATAGGTATAGCGATGAAGATCTGCAAGGAAGTTCAAGGCATCAGAGGATTTCTCGAAAACGGGCGTAATAAATTCCAGTAACGCTTCCGAATAATCTGTGGTGATATGAGCGTGAGTGAGAGCCGAACCCAGAGCTTGCGGATGAGATGTTTGAGCTAATCTGCTTTGATCATCAACACGTAAGCCTTCCTTTTCTATACCGTGTTGTAGCTGGGTTAGCAGCCCAGAATGGCCTGCTTGGTTAAGCCAATCTAGCTTTTGTTCTAGTGCTGAAGACAAAAGTCGATCCTTAAAGTCACTCGTTGAGGGGCAACATTATAATTGAGGGAATATTAAATTGCTGCAACGAAACAGTTAGTTTGCGCTTTCGACCTAAAATGCCCCAATTAATTCAATCCGACTCGCTACGTTATCAGATTAGGAGCCATTATTGGCCCCTCTGATTATGCGGCTTCTTCTGTTTTCTGCTTGCTAAAACGTTGTTGCAACTGGAACCAGCAGATTAGCAAACATGGCAAGAAGCCAAGGGTGATGATCACAGAGAACAGGATCCCCATCATCACCACGATACCGACACCTCGATACAGCTCGGTACCCGCGCCTGGAATGAAGACCAAGGGGGCCAATCCAAATACGGTTGTGACTGTGGACATCAGAATCGGCTTGAGTCGCTTGGCGACGGCTTGGTTAACCGCGTCTACGATAGAGGTTTTGCCTAAGTGTAGGTTATCCCGCGCTTGGCAGACGATTAGGATTGGGTTGTTAACTACGGTCCCGAGAAGGATTACAAAACCTAGCATAGTGATCATATCGAAGGCTTGATAGAAGCCCTGCAAGCCGGTTTGTTGCAGAAGTTCACCGAGCATATTGGCAGCGACTAAACCGACAACGCCACCTGCGATGCCTAAAGGCACGGTGGTGAGGATAAGGCTTGGATAACTCCAGTGGGATAAAATGACGACTAGCAGTAGGTAGATCAGTAATGCCGCGACGATAAAGTTATTAAACAGTGCGGTTTGGGTCGCATCCAGTTGATCAGCAGCACCGGAAATGCTGATGCTAACTTTCGGTAGGATTTCACCTTCTGCCTTCATCATAGGAATTAATTCGGTTCGTACTTTTTCGACCGCCGTTTCTAGTGCCACGGTTGGTGGTGGCAGTATGTAAACGGAGACGGTACGACGACCTTCGATACGACGAATATCTTCACTTGCGACGGTCTCTTTAATCTCGGCCAATGCTGATAGAGGGAGAACACCGCCACCCGGAACTGAAATTGGAGTTTGGCTGAGTAGCTCAATGCTCTTTGCTGCATTGAGTTGGCTGTAGAGCAGCATATCGACTTTCTTGTCGCCATCGATAAATTCACCGACATAAGCGCCATCACTGAACGCCGCCACTGCGATACCGAAATCTTCGGCTTTGATCCCTAGCTCAGCCAGTCTTTGCCACTTCGGTAAAATCTGGATCAGTGGTTGATCTAAAGATAGGGATTTTGGTTCTGAATCCAAGCGTGGGTTATCAAACATCTCTTTTGCGCGAGTCATCACATTTTGCGCAGTAGAGAAGAGTGCTTGTTGATCGGCACCAGAAACGTTTAGCACTACAGTACGGGTACCGCCTTGGTTACTAGAGATGATCGAACCTCGTGATGAAAAGGCGCGCATACCCGGATAGCTGGTAAAGAGTTGGGTAATCTCCTTCATCATCGGGTCTAAGTGGTCATAATCTTTAGGTTCGCTCAGTAACCACACTGAACCAGAGCCAATATAGAGCAAGTAATAACGCAGAGCAGGAATCATCCCTTGTTCTGGAGTGTAGTCTTCCGGTTGCTGTTGTACGGCTAGATCGACTTTTTCTTTAACCTCGGCGCCAATCTGCGACATCTCTTTATGGCTGTAACCAGCAGGGGCAAACATCATCGAAAATGATTTTGGCTCTTCACCTTCGGGCAGATATTCAGCCGCTGGCATAAATGCAATGGCTAAGCCCAAGGTTGCGAAGGTGCTCAACGCGATGACGGTTATTCGGCGTTTAAAGCCATCATTTAGCCAAGCGATCAGCTGCATGATTTTGCCTTGCTGATATTGCTTATCGCCTGACTTAGTCGATAAGCCAAAAAAGGCGCAGGCAGATGGCACTACAAACAGTGCAAACAGCATAGAAGCTAAGATCGAGGCGGAGACGGTAATTGCGATATCAGAGTAGAGTTGCCCGGCTTCTTGCTCGACAAAAAAGATCGGCGTAAACACTAGAACAGTCGTGGCACTGGAGGCGATGACAGCCGTCCAAACCTCTCTTACCCCAGCTATAGCTGATTCAACACGATCCATTCCTTGGCGCAGTTTCTGCTCGATGCTTTCGAGTACTACGATGCTGTTATCGAGAGTCATACCGATTGCGAACGTAATACCCGCTAAAGAGATAACGTTGATACTGCGGCCAAACATCATTAAGCCGATAAACGCGGCGATGGTACAAACAGGGAGGCCTAGCAGGCAGAAAAGCGTCGCGCGGCCAGAGCGCATAAACACATACAGGACAAGGCTAGCTAATAGCGCACCTAAGCAGAGGTTCAGTACCACGCTTTTGATAGAGGCTTCTACATAGCGAACATCGTCGCCGATCTTCTCAATGCGCATGCCGTTTGGCTGCAGGACATCGCGGCGAAGTTGCTCGACTGCTTTCAGCATATCCTCTTTAATTTGAATAACATTGGCGCCGGGTTCACGACGAACCCCTAAAGTGATCGCTCGCTCACCTGCTACATAAGCCGCACCGTTAGTTTCATAGTGATCGAGTTTGATGTTTGCAACATCTTTCAGGTAAGTACTAACGCCATTTTCGTGGCGAATAATAAGGTTACTTAGCTCTTCTAAATCGTTGAAGCGACCTTGGGTGCGAAGTAGATAGCGGCGTTTACCCTCTTCAATATCGCCAGCAGAAATATCCCGATTACGTGTTTGGATAGCACTTTTAACGTCAGCCATGCTTAGGCCGCGTTGGGCAAGTTGGTCCGGCTCAATATGGATCTGAATTTGGCGCTCGGTTTTCCCGCGCATAGATACTTGTGAAACCCCCGGAACCCTTTCCATCACCGGACGTACCTGACGATCAATAAAATCGCTAGTCATATCCATATCGAGGTTAAATGGATTGCCCGCTTCAGGCACCACCGAGAAATAGAGGAAGGGGTTAGCAGAAAAGGAGCTGATTCTTACGCTAGGTTGATCGACATTGTCAGGGTAGCCCGCCACTTGATTAAGCGCGTTGGTGACCTTGATCATCGCCTGATCAAGGTTGGTTTTGGGTGGAAACTCCAGAATGATCTCGGCTTTACCCGTGGATGCGACCGATTCCATAAAGGCGAGGTTTGGCAAGGTGCGTAGATGACGTTCCTGCTCTAACAAGATCTCTTGTTCTATATCTCTAGGTGTTGCCCCGGACCAGTGGGTCTCAATCTCAATCACTTGTGCATCTAGATCAGGGATCATCTGCACCGGCATCTTTAGGCTAGCGACTACGCCTAACAAACAAAGCATCAATACCAGAACGGCCAAAAGGCGGCCTTGTTGAATAATTGCTCCTAGCATGGGCAACTTATTCCTCTATAGAATCTTGTGAAAACCTTAAGGTTGCAGCGAGACTTCTGCGCCTTCGCGTAATAGCTCGTTACCGCGTATAACAACCTGATCATTGGCATTGATCCCTTTAATGATCTGGATCTTGTCGCCTTTGATCTTGCCTAATTCCACCGGTTTACGTGCAGCTTTACCGTCCACCACGATAAATACGCTGTTACCGTCATCGGCGTGATGCAAAATGGCATCGCGCGACACCATTACTACGTTTTGTTCTTGGGAAAAGTTAAGCGCCAGCTTCGCTGATGTGCCTGGTAGTAGTAGCGGGTTCGCTTGAACGGGTTTAAAGCGGGTTAGAAAGGTTCTGCTTTGCTGCGAGCCCACTGGCACTACTGTTTTTACCGAGCCTTCAATCGCGGTATTAGGGGCAGTGTCTGGATAGATGGTAATGGTTGTGATCTCCTGCATACGACCGAAATAGGCTTGCGGGATCTGTACGTCCAAGAGAATTTTATCTAGAGAGACCAGAGTCACTGCTTGATTGCCGCTGCTTAGCCATTCCCCTTTCTCGGTTTGCTTAGCGGTGATGATGCCGGCAAATGGTGCAAGCAATTGGTGCTGGCCTAACTCATGCTGGAAGCGTTCTTGTTCAGCTTTGGCAGCGGAAAGGTTTGATCGAGCGACATCGCGGGCCACTCGAAGAGAGATCAGCTTATTTTGCGCGATATGTTTTTTCTTGCGCAGAAGCTCACCCTCTTTCAACTGACGGTAAGCTTCATTTAGCTGAGTTTGAGCTGATGTTGTCTGCGCTTTGGATTTGAGCAGGTTCTGGCGGGTAATTTCATCATCTAGGTTTAGAATCAGATCATCTTTTTTGACCTGACTGCCAATATCCACGCTTAGGTTTTTGACGATCCCTTCTGCGGCTAAGGACAGATTTGCTGATAGTTCTGCTTTCAGAGTGCCATGCAGCGTTAGTGTTTCTTCAAAAGGCTCTGCTATAGCAGTTTCAACACGTACGGGCATCGCTTTCGAATACGCCAGCGTAGGGATAAAAAATAGAATAGCTAACAGGGCTGAAACAGCCTTGTTTCTGGATAAAGTCCGCAGTGGGGTGGGGAACATGTGACAGTTACTCTCACTCAAAACCTGTGCAACTGATAAATTAAAATCAATTGCTGGGTAACTGCAACTGTATATACACTTTTTTACATTCAGAAAAGTTTGAGGGGAGGTAAATACTTCCCCTCATCATGGCTTATTGAACCGCTAAAACCTGCATAGAGTTGGTGCCGCCATCTTCACCGAGGGATGCCCCGCGGGTGAGGATAACAAGATCGCCAGTTTCTAGAAGGTTACGAGCTTTAAGGCCCGCCAGAATCTCTTCGTTTAGCTTCTCTTTTTCGATCTGTGTCGCATCGAAGAAGATCGGTTCTACACCACGGTACAGTGCCGTACGGCGCATAGTGCGTTCATTGCGTGTTACTGCAAAAATCGGCAGACCTGAACGGATACGTGACATCCACAGCGGAGTGGAACCCGACTCGGTTAAGCAGATGATTGCCTTAACACCCAACAAGTTATTCGCCGTGTACATTGCTGAACGAGCAATTGTTTCATCGAAACGTTCCAGCTTTTGCGTGATGTTGGTTGGAGCAGGGCGAGACAACTGATGTTTCTCAGCGCCTTGGCAGATCGAGGTCATGGACTTAACCACCTCCACTGGGTGCTGACCAGCCGCTGTTTCAGCAGATAACATCACCGCATCGGTGCCATCTAGAATCGCATTAGCGACGTCGAACACTTCAGCACGGGTCGGCATAGAGTTTTCGATCATGGTTTCCATCATCTGTGTCGCAGTGATCACAAAACGATTGAGCTCACGAGAACGTTTGATCAGGTGCTTTTGCACCCCAATTAGCTCGGCATCGCCAATCTCTACGCCTAGATCGCCACGGGCTACCATAATGCCGTCACAGGCTAAGATAATCTCATCCAGTGCTTCGTTGCTGGCTACGGTTTCGGCACGTTCTACCTTAGCGATAATCTCAGCGCGGCTACCCGCGTGATCCAGTAGTTCACGTGCTTCGTGTAGATCAGCGGCGCTACGAGGGAAAGAGACCGCAATATAATCCATATCGATATCGCCAGCGACTTTAATATCGCGACGGTCTTTCTCTGTCAGAGCTGCTGCGGATAAACCACCACCTTGGCGGTTAATACCTTTGTTGTTGGAAAGTGGACCGCCGATGATTACTTCGGTTTCGATACGGGAGTCATTGACCGCAGTGACTTTCAACTGAACGCGGCCATCATCGAGTAAAAGGATATCGCCGGCTTGGCTATCTTCTGGTAATGCTTTGTAATCGATACCGACTTGGGTTTGGTCGCCATCTTCATTACCCAGTTCTGAATCCAGAACAAATGTATCGCCTGTTTCTAGTTGGATCTTGGTGTCTTTAAATCGTGCGATACGAATTTTAGGTCCCTGTAGGTCGCCTAAAATTGCGATAGATAAACCCAGTTTACGTGCTGCTTTACGGACCTCACTGGCACGACGGCGATGGTCATCCGCGCTACCGTGGGAGAAATTTAGGCGAACAGTGTTTACGCCGTTTCTTAAAATATCTTCCAAAACACCAGGTTCATCGGTGGATGGACCCAAGGTTGCTACAATTTTGGTTCGTTTCAGCATAAGAGTTAATAGTCCCTTCTTCAGGTTACGCAAATAATATAGTTATGTATTAATACTCTTCGCCATGTTTGGCGTTCAAGAATATATACCTTAGTATAGAGCGACTATGTTAACGAAATTAAGTATTTCTTTTGCAGTTACGTTAATAAAAGCCCTTTTTGCACAGACAGGCTAGGTTTTATGCCACAGACTCAATCACTTCGCTGGCGTCAGTATCGGCTGCTTTTCTTTGTCGTACTGGCTTTTGCATTCCTGTTAGTGGTTGGGCAAATTACATTTCTAAGTCAATCTCAAGGCTATCAAACCCTGCAACAGCGCTCCGGTGCCGATCTCAATCGTTACCTGTTGAGTCTGCAGCAGAAGCTCGATCGTTATAAAGACCTCCCCGCGTTACTTTCATCGCACTCAAAATTAGTAGAAGCCTTAGCTAAGCCAGAAGATGCGTTTCTTTCAGGTCAGGCCAGTGTCTATTTAGAATCAGTGAATAATTCGATTCATGCGACAGATGTGTATCTGATGGACAAGTATGGGACGGCGATTGCCTCGAGTAACTGGGCGGAAGCGCACTCTTTTATGGGGAAAAATTACGCTTATCGTCCTTACTTTCAAGATGCGATTAAAGGCAAGCCTGGCCGCTATTTCGCGTTGGGTTCAGTATCGAATCGACGAGGTTACTATTTCTCATACCCTGTTTATCTGCGTAGCCAGATTATTGGGGTCGTGGTTGTAAAGATAGACCTCAACGAAATTGAATCAGATTGGACCGATCCTGATCTGGACATTCTAGTGACCGATGAAGATGGTGTTATCTTTATCTCGACAAGGGAAGATTGGAAATTTCGAACCCTACATCCACTGACCAAAGATGATATCCAACGTATATCTGAGAGCTTGCGCTATGGTGATCATGCTTTAACGGCACTCGAGATTATTTCGCGTGCACCACAAGATAATGGTGCGACTTTGATTACGCTGGTGGATGGTAAGCGAATTAAAAACCAAGCCCTCGATGGCATCCGACCGCGGGAATTTCTTCTGCAAAGTAGAGAATTACCCGATAGTGGCTTAACCGTGGTGGTTTTAGCCAGTACAAAGGCGGTTAAAGTGCGGATGTTCTATACCGCTCTGACTGCAGGCTTTATCTTCCTCGCGTTAATCTTGTTGGTGTTAGTGTTACTGACACGCCAGCGTATCACTCGTGAACGCGCACGCTTTAAGCTGAAAGAAACACAAGCGCTGGAAGCGAGCGAGCAGCGTGTACGTGCCATCATTGATAACACTCAAGCGGGTCTGATCACGTTGGATGATCAGGGTCGGATTGAAAGTCTGAACTTGATGGCGGAAAAACTGTTTGGTTATGACGAACAGGAGGTGAGGAGTAAATACTTTAGTAAACTCCTCTCCCAGAACGATCGTGCACTCTGTTGGCAGCACTTAACAGCCCCAGACAGTGATCGCCAGCAAGAACTGTATACCGAGGCACAAGGGCTGCGCAAAGATGGCTCTGAGTTCCCAATTGAACTGATTATCGGTCATATGGATTATGGCGTGGTGAAACGTTTTATCGTCACCATTCACGATATTACTCAGCGTAAACAGTACGAAGAAGAGTTAAAACGTGCGCGAGAGTTGCTAGAACATAGGGTTGCAGCGCGTACTGAAGATCTTACCAATGCCAACCTTAAATTGCGTGACGAAGTCGCGAAGCACGAGAATACCCAAAATGAGCTGATCCAGACAGCGAAGTTGGCGGTGCTTGGTCAGATGTCTGCGGGTATCAATCACGAGCTGAATCAGCCGCTAACGGCTATCCGCACTTATGCAGATAATGCCAAAGCCTTTATGGAGTTGGGAAAAACCGAACCAGTAGAGAAGAACCTAAGCGAAATTAGTGGCTTGACCGAACGTATGGCTAAGATCATTCACCCACTGAAAGAGTTTTCGCGTAAAACGACAGGTGGTGTAGAGCCGGTCTGTCTTAAAAATGTGCATGATGGCGCGATGTCGATCATGTATGGCCGTTTGAGCAAGATCGATGCTGAAGTGAATTGGCCATCTGATCTGGAACGGATCTATGTGCTCGGCGATACCGTGCGTTTGGAGCAGGTCTTGGTCAACCTGATCAGTAATGCGCTGCAAGCGATGGAACATCAGACCAAACCGGTTGTGGATATCAGCTTGTCGGAACAAGACCAACAGATCAGCCTTAATGTGCGAGACTTCGGCCCGGGTATACCGTCGCAGGAGTTGAATCGTGTATTTGAACCTTTCTACACCACTAAAAAAGCGGGTCAGGGTTTAGGACTGGGTTTGTCGATCTCTCACCGTATTATTGAAAGTATGGGCGGGGAGCTGGCGGTCTCAAATCATGCTCAAGGTGGAGCCGTGTTCCGTATTTGCTTACCTAAAGCCGAGCAGCCTGATAACCTTAATAACACGATTGGTTGATTAAGAAATGGAAAGCCGCATGAGTGAGAATAGGTTATTGCCCATTCTTTTAGTGGATGATGAAGAACATATTCGGTTAGCGGCTGGACAGGCCCTTGAATTAGCGGGCTATGAAGTGACAGCCGTTGAAACGGCTGAGCAAGCTTTCGCTATTATTCAGGACGATTGGCCAGGTATTTTAATTACCGATATCAATCTGCCGGGCATGGATGGCCTTGAGTTGATGAAGCAGGTGGTTAATCTCGATGCCACTTTACCAGTGATCCTGATTACCGGTCATGGTGATATCACTATGGCGGTGGGTGCTATGCGAGATGGCGCCTACGACTTTATCGAAAAGCCTTTCTCTTCAGACCTGATGTTAGACGTGGTGCGCCGAGCGATTGAGAAGCGCAATCTGGTTGTCGAAAACCGCCGTCTTAAGTTAGAGTTGGAAGCGCAGAGCGCGCCGGGCCCGCGTATTATCGGGAATACCTCGATGATCGCCCAAGTGCGTGGTTTAGTGCATGCAATTGCGGATACCCCCGCTGATATTCTGATCTTGGGTGAAACCGGTACAGGTAAAGACCTGATGGCCCGTTACATCCATGAACATAGCCATCGCCGCGATCAGAATTTTGTCGCGATTAACTGCGGTGCTGTACCCGAAAATTTGATCGAATCTGAACTCTTTGGCCACGAAAAGGGCGCGTTTACCGATGCCAAAGCACGTCGAATTGGTAAATTTGAACATGCGAATGGCGGTACGCTTTTTTTAGATGAGATCGAAAGCATGCCGATGACCTTGCAGATTAAATTACTGCGAGTCTTGGAAGAGCGTGCAATAGAGCGCCTTGGTGCCAACGAAGTCATTCCGCTCGATCTTCGCGTCATCGCAGCAACTAAGGTAGATCTACGTGAGGCTGCCGAACAGGGGAGTTTCCGAGAAGACCTCTATTACCGTCTGAATGTTGTGCGAGTGGATATCCCGCCGCTACGTGAACGACGTGAAGATATAAGCCTGTTGTTCCAGCACTTCTCATTGATTGCTTCCTCCCAATATGGTCGAGAGGTGCCGCTGTTATCGGCTGAACGTATGCACAGTTTGATGACCCATGATTGGCCGGGCAATGTCCGTGAACTTCGCAATCTGGCAGAGCGCTATGTGCTTTTGGGTGAAAGTTGTACATTCGACTTTGAGAATAAACCGATCACCGAAAGCGATGGCTACAGCAATATGAGCCTGCCGGATAAAGTCGAGCAGTTTGAAAGCATGTTGATTCAGGCTGAGCTTGCGCGTTGCGCAGGTTCCATCAAAGAGACATTAACTAGCCTTGGGTTACCGCGAAAAACCTTATACGACAAAATGAAGAAGTACGGGTTGGATAAGAAAGATTTTAAATAATTGGACTTAAAAATAGTAACGGAGCGCTACTTGGAGTTGGCGTTCTAACTGCTTCGGGTCATCTTGGTTGTACGCTCTTGCAGCTCTAGTGCTATTTATCCAATTGAATTCATTCAACAAAAACCACTGGCGGTTTAGGCGATAACGGTAGCTAAGGGTAAAAGCTTTACCGTATTCGTCATTGTTGTCGCCAATCGTCTGATCTAGATCTGTAACCGAAAACTCTTCTAGGCGAGTCGATACTCGATGAGGGCCGTTTCGCCAGCTTAAGGTTAGATAGGCGCTACGGTAATCGTTATCGACCACATTCTCGCGTTGTGGCGATTGCATTAGCGTTGAGCCCTGCATCAACTGACCCATTAGGCTCCACTGTTTATCGATCTGCCAGCGAAAGCCGGTATAGGCAAACCGAGTCTCCCAGCCATATTGTCCGTCCTCAATCATATAAGGGGTGGCATTGTTATCGTAGTAACCTGCTTGCAGAAGTAGTTTCTTTTTCAGCTTATATTCGGCATTTAAAAAGTAGCCAAGGCGGTCATCGCCTTCATGAAAAGGGTCTGACTCTTTTGCTTGATCTGTAAGCAGAGTCGTTTGCGCAGGGGTCTGTGGCACAGGAAGGCCTTCGCCGATAACGGATTGGCGACTGCTAAGCGTCCAACCATGCCAAGACAGCATCGCGCCAGCGGTATCGTTAAAACCAAATAAACCTGTGTTGAGCTTTAAATCGTAATCGGCCTCTCTGAACTTTCCTAACCACTCTGCCGTATATTCTACGCCGGTGGTGCGTACTTCTTCGCCGATCCAGCTGTTCATCGTTGAAGAAGTCAGTGTATTAGCGGGTGACCAAGCAGTGGCTCTGTTCTCTAATGATATGGGTGGGTAAAAAGTACCGACGCGGGCACTGTGTCGAATCCCACTGTCACTGGGAAGGCCTGAGTATTTGAAGAAAACCTCAGTCAGCCCAACTTCGCTTTTTTCATCATCGACAAAGCTGTTCCCTACGACAACAAAACTGAGCTGGTCACTCAAACCTAGCTTTAAGTTGAGGCCTAGCTGCCCGAGAGATAGATCGCCGCCGGGTGAGTTTTGGAGCTTGCCGAATTGACCGCTGACATAACTAGGTTCACCAGAAGAGTGGCTGGCTCGGATATCAACGAGTCCTTTCAAATCTACATCAATTGCATGTACAGGCAGAGATAAAAGCGTCAATGCTGTAAGCCAGCGACTATCCATGTAAAACCTTTGTGATCGAAGACGGGTTGTACTCCGATTCTAGCAGCCAACTGCTAAGTTCGCTTGCTGGTTGAGGTCGGCTGATGAAATAGCCCTGTGCTAAATCACAGTCATGTTGTTCTAACCATGTCAGAGTTTCTTGATCTTCGATTCCCTCAGCGACAACCGTTAGTCCCATATCATGAGCCATACGAATTGTGGATCTAACAATGATCTGGTCATCACTGCTCATATGCACTTTATCGACAAATGAGCGGTCTATTTTTAGCTCGGAGACCGGCATCTGTTTTAGCTGAGCTAGTGATGAGTAACCTGTACCGTAGTCATCAATCGACAGTTTGATCCCTTGATCTTTTATTTCGCAGAGCATTTTAATTGCGCTCTCTGGATCACTCACGACGGCACTTTCCGTTACTTCTAGGGAGAGTGAGTTTTGTGGCAGTTGATGTGTTTTCCAAATCCCTTTCAGAGAATTTATCAACTGTTGGTTTTTCAGGTTTTCCGCAGAGATGTTCACCGCGATAGACAGATGTAGCCCTATTTCTGCCCAAGCCTGATATTGTCGAGCGGCTTCATTCATTACCCAATTGCTGAGAGCATCGATCTGGCCTGTTTGCTCAGCGATAGAGATAAAGGAATCGGGTGGAATCATGCCCTGAATCGGATGCTGCCAACGAACTAGTGCTTCCAGTTGATGGATTTTTCCGGTTTTAAGATCGAGCTTAGGTTGATAGAACAAACATAGCTGGTCTTCAGCTATAGCCACCTTAAGGTCATTTACTAAGCTTAAGCGGCGGTTGGCATCGGCATCCATTTCTGGGAGATATTGCTGGAAGCTTTGTTGTGCTTTCTTACCATGGCTCAGTGCTGTATCAGCTTTTTGCAGCAATGTTTGTGGATCGTCGGCATCTTCAGGCACGCGGGCAAAGCCAACCTGTAGCTGTAAGTGCAGTAGGGTGTCTTCACCACAGAGAGGGTCATCCATTACTTGCTCAATTTTTTGCTGCCATTGCACCAGCTCGTTCAGTGTCGAACACTCGATCAACATGGCGAATTCGTCACCATCTAAGTGGAAGGTTTGGCTGGCACCGTTGAGCTTCAACAGGCGTTTACCTACTTCTTTAATCATCATATCGCCAATCTGGTAGCCAAGCGTGTCGTTGACGGTGCGTGTGCGACGAATATCCAGATGGAGAAGGCTAAAGAAAGTGTCTTTTTGCTGCAGCAGAGTGTCTAAAGTTTCGAGTAGGGAGAAACGGTTTGGGAGATTGGTCAGGCTGTTATGCTTGAGCTGGTGGCTGATCTTTTGCTCTCGCACTAAGACCGCTTGTTGCATCTGATTAAACTCTTTTGCAAGCTGCCCCATCTCGTTCTTTTCACTGATATCTACACTGCTGTCATAGTTTCCTCGCGCAATATATTGGGCTTGGCGTACTAGTTTTCTGACCGGTTGGGTGATGCTTCCTGCGAGGAGGTAGGCAGCTAACATGGTAATCGCCACCATACCTCCTTCAAGCGCTAATAGGTGCCACCAGTTCTCTTGTAGGGTTTCCAGTAAGTTAGAACGAGATCCAAAAATTGTTACTTGCAGAGGACTTTTACTAACCATACCTACTTCAATCTGGGTAGCGAAAAGGTGGTCTGGTACCCGATTTTCAATAACAGCTAAACCCTGCTGGCTCGGTGCGTGAGGATGGCTTGTCGGGATTGCAGCAGCAATGGCGCGCCATTGGCTATCCTCCTGCTGCAGCATAAATTCGATACTCAGCCCCGTAATATCAGCAAAGTTTTGCGCTAGGGTGGTATTGATCTGATAGCCATAGCCGATCCAGCCGACGATCTGTTGTCCACTTTTTAACGGTGCAAAACTGAGTTGGTATAACTCCGCTTCTTGCTGGTAAAGTTTGGTGAACGTGCCATCTGCGTCAAACCAGTGTGATGAAGGGAACGGTTGGCCTTGTTCGGGACCTAAACGGATTTTTTCATTTGGATTGCGGCGGATAAGTTGGCCGATAATCGAGAATTCTTGGTCGACAGCGATCGCTATATCGGCATCAATACGCTTACGGTGGTTATTCAATGCAATCAGAAAACTGCGTTGGTCAGCCCCAAATACCTCTTTCAAACCAAAGTCTTTAGCCGCCGTTTCTGCGAAGGCTTGGAGATAGTAGTTTCGTTGTTGATATAGGGTGTCAAAAACGGAGACAGCGGCATTGAGCCGAGATTGGATCTGGACATCGCCTTGCTTATTATTGGCGTCGTAAACCATCCACAGCGATGCTGCTTGAGCCACCATTAATAAGGCGACAAAGAATATAAATATTTTGGTCTTTAAACTGCCCATGGTCAGTTCATCCAATTATTAGTATTCATCCAAAAATTCGAAGTCTTCTTCGTCAGCCTTTGGCTGTATTTCGTAGAAGGTTTCGCTTAATTGCCAGGTCAGTGATTGGTTTTGGCTAATGTCCACTATCTGGGTTAATCGATTATTTTCCGCTTTTAACTGCGGATGCCATAAGGTTAGGCGATATTTACCCAAGTGGTGAAGATCGAATGAAACAGAGCCGGTTTTAGTCGTTTTGGCAAAATAAGGTGTATCGACGATCAGTATAAAACCGCTCATCCAATCATGGATGTTACAACCCATAGCGACCGTTTCAGTGGATGAGTCGGGCTCGAACGCCTCTAGGGCCTTGGATTCGCCTGATTTCAGTTTAAAGGAAAAACGGTTTGGGCCGGAGATCGAGTAGATATGGTGGGTAAAGTCATCTTTATTACTGAACTGTACCTCATCTTGGCGTTGCATCACTGTAATATGTGGTGCGAATGCGCGATCTTTTTGTGTGATCTCGATTTTCTTACGTTCGATTTTCGGTGCCGGCTGATCTAAAGGTTCTGCATAGAGCACGATGGAATCCACCCCTGATTTATCCGGGTTGAGAACCGTTACGTCCAATATGGCAGCGCTAGTTTGTGAGGCTGTAAAAATGGCAAAGCTAGCGACGATGGCACGTATATACACTGCGATTCTCCAAAATGGGTTCCGTTTCCTTAAGAATGACTCATTTCAGAAAAATAGGTTCCTTAATTCTTTATAACGCACTCAAAAAATTACACCTAATGGATAGGGGCTTAAGATTTTTGTAGTAAATGCCCTTTCAAAATGTCGGATCAATTCTGGACAATCCTGCACTAACTCGGTGTTGCAATTATCTTTTTTGCTGCACTGCAAAAAAGCAGGTGCTAATTTAGGTGGTTTAAAAGTGTGCAAATTTAACATTTTTAACGCTTTTTGAGCCTATTTTTCTCAAAACATACCTGTTGGCATAAGCGTTGCTCCAGCACTAGCAATCATTTTGTGAGTTAGGAGTAAACAATGAAGCAACTACCGTCTAAGTTGTTGTTAGCCACGGCTATAGCAGCTATATCTACCCCATCAGCCTATGCCGCTGAGTCTATTGCTGAAGCATTTCAAAATGGTGAAACCTCAGTGAGCTTCCGTCTACGTTATGAAGATGTTGAAGATGATTCTGCTGCTGAAGATGCGAATGCTTTGACGTTAAAGTCTCGATTAACCTTTAAAACAGATGAATTCAAATCTGTATCAGCCTTGGTGGAAGTGGATGATGTAACTGAACTAGACGATGTCGAGTACAACGACGGCGTCAACGGCATGGAAACAAAAACGAAAATCGTTGACCCTGAAGGCACAGAAGTAAACCAAGCGTATTTAGCATTTACAGGTCTGTCTGATACCACAGTTAAGGTTGGTCGCCAGCGTATCCTTTTAGATAACCAGCGTTTTGTTGGTGGTGTAGGCTTCCGTCAGAACGAGCAGACTTACGACTCGCTATCGTTTAAAAATAACTCTCTGGCCGATACTGAGGTGTTCTACGCTTACATCAATGATGTTCATGGGATTACGGGTGCGGACAGCAAGCACGAGACGCACTTGTTTAACGTGAAATATAAAGGTCTGCCATTTGGGGCTTTAACAGGTTACTACTACAACTTTGAGGAAGACAAAGTTGATGGCTATGACCTAGAAACCTACGGCGTTCGTTTTAGTGGTTCTCAAGATGCCGGTGATACCAAGCTTCTATACACAGCTGAGTACGCGACACAGGATAATGGCACGACTGACCCTGATTACTATCTGTTAGAGGGTGGCGTGGAGTTCTCTGGTGTAACGACCAAGCTAGGTTATGAAGTTCTTGGCGCTGATGGCGGTGTGGCATTTAACACCCCATTAGCCACTAAGCATAAATTCCAAGGTTGGGCCGACCAGTTCTTAGCGACACCTGCAGATGGCATTGAAGATCTGTATGTCAGCGTCGGTACTAAATTTGCGGGCGTTAAACTACTTGCGGTTTACCACGATTATGAATCTGAAGACACAAGCGTTGATTTAGGCTCTGAATGGGGCTTTGTTGCGGCTAAAAAGTTTGGCAAAAACTACGGCTTAAGCCTGAAGTATGCTGACTATGAAGCAGGAGATACTGGAACAGATAAGAGTAAACTGTGGCTAACAGCTACAGCACAATTCTAAAGTTGTATCCTCAACTGCCCGAGTAGTGACGGGTGAGATATGATGGAGCGATCCCCTCTCGCTCTATTAAAAAAGAAGCCGCCATATTGGCGGCTTCTTTTATGGTTTTTTTGGTGTTGTTTTAAAAGTTACAGTTTGAACTTCTGAACCATAACCTCTAGCTGTCCTGCTAGTGTGTTAAGTTCATGAGCAACTTGGTTCAGTTTGCCGGCACGGGATGAAGTATGTTCAGCCGTTTTGGCGATCTCATGTACGCTGGACTCAACGCTGCTAGCCATCTCCGTTTGCTCTTTAACCGATGATGAAACCATGTGGTTCATATCGTTAATTGCACGAACCTCTTCGGCAATCTTGATTAGCGCATCTGAAGTTTCCTGCACTTTAGCTACACCAGCTTCCGCACTCGAGTGCGCTTGATCCATTACGGATACCGCATCTCGCGCATCATTTTGCAGTTCTTCGATAATCGCGTTGATCTCTTCGGTCGAATTGCGTGTCTTGCTTGCTAGAGTACGAACCTCATCTGCTACTACGGCGAAGCCTCGACCTTGCTCACCAGCACGGGCTGCCTCGATGGCAGCGTTAAGCGCCAAGAGGTTGGTTTGCTCAGCAATTTTCTGAATTACTTCCAGTACGGTACCCACACTCTGGCTTTGTTCATCCAGTTTGTTGATAACGCTCAGTGCGCGGTCGATATTACTCTTCAAGGAGTCAATGGCATTGATCGCTTGCTGAGTAATTTGCGTACCTTCCTGACTTTGCTCAAGCGCTAGGTCAGACGCTGATACCGTATTTTCAGCACTGGCTTCAACACTCTTAGTGGCGGCTTCCATCTGTTCCATCGACGAAGCGACAGCACTGGTTTGTATCTGCTGATTGTTCACCGCGCTATTTGCCATATCAGCAATGTCATTGATAGACGTACTGGATGAACTTAGTTGATGAACTGTATTGCTTACTTTGCTCAGACTGGAGTGGAAGTCTTCAAGCATAGTGTTCAGCGATGTCGACATCGTGCCGATTTCATCTTTGGAATTCACATCTATACGCAGTTTAAGATCTGAATTTTTATGAATGGTGTTGATCGTTTTACCCATGCGCTTCACTGGGCGTACTACAAGGTGACCTAGTAGAAGGCTAATTAGGATTAAACCGATGATAAACAGTACGAGTTCGGTCAAAGCTACGCTGATCAGGTTGGCGCGAATAGTGTTATCTAAATTTTCAAAAGAGTAGGTAACACGAACTGCACCTAGCACATCGCCCTCAGCCGTTTGGTGACAAAGTAGGCAGTTAGTGCCTTTGTAGTCGGGTAGAGCTTTCATTGGTGTGACAACGGTTAGGCGGTGGCCTTTCTCATCATCAATCTCTTCAATAATCTGTTCACCCTGCATTGCACGTTTATCGAGATCATCCATGATTTTGGAGTCTGCGGTGCCCGGTCCGTACACTTTGGAAACGCTATCGGCGCGGATAATACGTGCTTCTAGGACATCAGGGTTGGCAAGAATCTTTTTCTGCAAGGTTTCGCGGTTAGACATGGCACCGCTCAGCATCAGTATATTGATACTGTCAAAGTAGGAATCAGCTGTCTCAGTTGTTGTACGTTGAACAACTTCAGAAACCAACTGAGTTTCACTACGGTAAATCGCGGTTAGAGAGCTAACCAAGATAATCAGGAACACAACTGCTAGAGAAATGTTTACCTTTGTTTGAATTGATAGGCCATCCAATTTCACACTTCAGCTCCCGTCATAAGTGACGTCATTTTTATAATAGTGGTTAGCATAGTCAGTAACTCATCATAAGGCGAAGCTGATATTCCACACAAGCCTAAGGTGCTTTGTTCTTTCGATGTAGATCAATGAAACGCCATTTTTAGATGTTGGTTCAAGAAATAACACCAAGATGGATGGGAATTCGCTAATTTTAAAATTAGAAATGGGTGGGTTCCCGCCAGTTTTTCTAGCCGCTTAAATCCTTCCTTAAAACATGTGTTTAACCTGTATCTCAATGTTTATAGGTGCTGCAGGGCTTTGTGAAAATCATATTTAACAGTTGGCCCTATCTTTGCTCTCTAGTGTGATGAGTTCAGAAAGTTCTGTGACTGCTAAAAACAGAAAGCGCTGAATTTCAAACAAAACAAACATAATTAAATTCAATTAAACAGGAGATGCACAATGCGTTTACTGACCGCTGCGGTAACTTCCCTTGCACTAACTCTAGGAGCACAAGCTGCTGTTGCAGCCCCAGTAGAAATTAAGTTTTCTCACGTGGTTGCTGAAAATACCCCAAAAGGCCAGATGGCTCTTAAATTTAAAGAGCTAGTAGATGAGCGTCTAGCTGGCAAAGTTGAAGTTAAGGTCTTCCCTAACTCTCAGCTATTCGGTGACAACAAAGTTTTGGAAGCGATGTTGCTAGGTGATGTGCAGATGGCTGCGCCTTCGCTATCTAAATTCCAGAAGTTCACTAAAAAGCTTCAGATCTTCGATCTACCATTCCTGTTTAAAGATATGGCTGCGGTAGAAAAATTCCAGAACAGCCCTGATGGTCAAAAACTACTAGGTTCTCTAGAAAGTAAAGGCCTTGTGGGTCTAGGTTACCTTCATAACGGTATGAAGCAGCTTTCTGCAAGCCAAGAGCTAAAAGTACCTGCTGATGCTCAAGGTAAAAAATTCCGTATCATGACTTCTGACGTACTACAGGCTCAGTTCGAAGCTGTAGACGCAGTTCCACTGAAAAAGCCTTTCTCTGAAGTATTCACACTTCTACAAACTAAAGCGATCGACGGTCAAGAGAACACTTGGTCAAACATCTACTCTAAGAAATTCTTCGAAGTTCAGCCTTTCATCACTGAATCTAACCACGGTGTACTGGACTACCTAGTAGTAACTTCTGCTGAGTTCTGGATGGGTCTTGATGCAGATCTGAAAGTTGAAGTTAAGAAAGCGCTAGATGAAGCAATCAAACACGGTAACGGCATTGCTGCTGAAAAAGCTGCGTCTGATAAGCAGAAAATCATCGATTCTAAGCGTTCTCAAGTTGTTAGCTTAACTGACGCAGAACGTGCTCAGTGGGTTGAAGCAATGAAGCCTGTATGGAAGCAGTTTGAAGATGAGATCGGTGCAGATCTAATCAAAGCTGCAGCTGCAAGCAACTAATATCACGCCACTTAACCGGGTGGGCTTTGCTCGCTCGGTTATGTTCAGAGGAGAACGGTTAACGGCTCTCGCCGTGGGTTGTCCTGTGAATATCTCCTTATGAAAAAAACTATTAACGACGTGAGTCGCTAGGGGAGCTGTATATGGTTCGTAATCTAGTAACAAAATTGGAAGAGGGCTTTTTATCCCTGCTTCTAGTTTCAATGACATTACTGGTATTTGCTGAGGTGGTTGCCCGCTTTGGTTTTAATGCCGGTATCCATTGGGCACAGGAAGTGACCCTTTTACTCGCTGCATGGTTTGTACTTTTTGGTGCTTCTTATGGTGTCAAAGTAGGTGCCCATATCGGCGTGGATGTTTTTGTAAAACTGATGCCTGAACACACGCATCGGTTAGTCACTTTGGTTGCTGTTGGCCTGTGCTTGGTTTACTGCGGACTGTTCTTGTATGGCTCTTGGATCTACATCAGCAAGATGAAGATGATCGGTATCGAGCTGGAAGATCTTCCAGTACCGAAATGGATTCCAATGAGTATTTTGGTGATCGGTTTTGTTCTATTGATTATTCGATTCTTAGAACTGGGCTGGAAAGTTATCACTAAACAAGCAGATGGTTTCCACTTCGCGGATGAAGCGGAAGAGTCTATGGAAATCGCTAACGAGCTGAAAGAAACAGCACTAGGCGACCCTAATGACAGCCAGAATCAAAAAAAGCAGGAGGATAAATAAATGACTATTGCTGTACTGTTTATCACTCTGTTTGGGTGCATGATCATCGGTATGCCGATTGCTATCGCATTGGGCCTATCTTCTGTAACCACTATTTTGTTGTTCTCAAATGACTCGCTTGCATCGATTGCATTGAAACTATTTGAGGCGACTTCAGAACATTACACGCTACTAGCGATCCCGTTCTTCATTCTGTCCTCTGCGTTCTTGTCTACCGGGGGGGTAGCAAAACGTTTGATTAACTTCGCGGTTGATACTGTGGGTCATATCCGAGGCGGTCTGGCAATGGCGTCGGTAATGGCGTGTATGCTATTTGCTGCGGTATCTGGTTCATCTCCAGCAACAGTAGCCGCGATCGGTACTATCTGTATCGCAGGTATGGTGCGCTCTGGTTACCCGCAGTCTTTCGCTGCAGGTGTAATCGCGAATGCGGGTACTTTGGGTATCTTGATCCCACCGTCTATCGTAATGCTGGTATACGCTGCTGCGACAGAAGTTTCTGCATCACGTATGTTTATGGCGGGTTTCATACCGGGCCTAATGATGGGTCTGATCCTAATGATAGCTATCTACATCGTTGCGCGTGTTAAAGGTCTTCCATCTCAGCCGTTCCCAGGTTTCCGAGCGCTGGCTAAGTCTGGCCTAATCGCGATGGGCGGTTTGATGCTGATCTTCATCGTACTAGGTTCTATCTACGGTGGTGTGGCATCTCCAACGGAAGCGGCGGCAGTAGCTGCAGTATACGGCTACTTTATTGCGGTAATGGGTTACCGTGATATTGGCCCGATGAAAGGTGTGCCATGGAAGAAAGATGGCGAGAACCTAATCACTGCTGCTATTCGTAATGCGCTACAGATGCTTTGGGCGCTACCAAAATCTGTTAACGATCCTGAAGTACGTAAAGTACTGATCGATGCGTCTAAAGTGTCGATGATGCTGCTATTCATCATTGCTAACGCAATGCTGTTTGCACACGTTCTTACGACAGAGCGTATTCCACACACGATTGCAGAGCAGATTCTAGCTTGGGGTCTACCAGCGTGGGGCTTCCTGATCGTAGTAAACATCTTGCTACTGATTGCGGGTAACTTCATGGAGCCATCAGCGATCCTATTGATCATGGCACCGATCCTGTTCCCAATCGCAACGCAGCTAGGTATCGACCCAATTCACCTAGGTATCATCATGGTTGTAAACATGGAGATCGGGATGCTCACCCCACCGGTGGGGCTCAACCTCTTTGTAACCGCCGGGATAACCGGGCAGAACATGGTTTGGGTTATCAAGGCCTGCCTACCATGGCTATGCCTACTGTTAGGTTTCCTAATGCTTATCACTTATGTGCCGCAGATCTCACTATTCCTACCGGAATATATCGATCACTTGAAAGGCTATTAAGTTTTACCGAATCAACCTCACTCAAGGGGGGGAGTTTCCCCCCGTTTAAACTGTTGATTAGTGCTTTAACCACCGCTCGCGGTGGTTTTTTTTGTCTTAAATTTGGGCTCTATCGCTGGCGAGGGTATAATCGCCGCTTCTAATGCATTGGTTACAAAAGAGACAGATAGAGTGATTGGTTATATTGCAGCGCTATGGGGTATCAGCGGTATTTTCCTGTTAATAGGCAGCGCGATCTATCGTCTTAGCGATATAGGTCTACAAACCTTTAACTATGATCTTTCTTGGTATCACTGGGCGGCATTAGCATTTAGCGTGATCTTTATGGGTTTTGCCGAAGGTTATCGCGGCTTTCAGCAAGCGTGGTCACCGCGTGTGGCGGCTCGTATTCTGTATCTTTCTCAGAATGTCTCTCCGGTCCGTTTTGTCTTTGCGCCCCTGTTTTGCATGGGATTCTTCTCGATCGTTCGTAAACGTATGATCGTTACCTACTGCCTAACGCTGGGCATCATCTCTATGGTCTTACTAGTGCATCAGCTAGAGCAGCCATGGCGCGGCATTGTTGATCTTGGCGTAGTTACTGGTCTGATCTGGGGCCTAACTTCACTGCTGCTTTTCTCTATCAAAGCGTTCTTTAGCGAAGGGTTTGAGCACTCGCCAGAGATGCCTTAAAGCGACTAGCCTGTTGCTAGACGTTGCGCTTGTTAGTGGCTAGGAGGGAATCATGGCTGATGGTTTTGTTCTGGATTTTACAGTTTATTCAGCAGCCCCGACTATTTCCTGCTTTTTATCCACGCGTTTAGCCAGTCTTCATAAAGCACAATTGTCTCAGCTATTTGCTGAGGGTTTTATATCGGTCGATGGTCAAATTTCTTCTGCAAACCAAGTCTTAGCAGTAGGGCAGCAGGTGGCTGTTTCGCTACCGGATCATTATGAAGAGTCTGTTGATACCCATTGGCGCAAGCTTTGGGAAAACGACGAAATTCTAGCTGTATTTAAGCCTCATTTGCTGCCTGTTAGCCGTACCACTCGAAACCTATATAACACGCTAATCTCTCTTGTTCGTCGTAAGACAGCCTATGAGGATGCGCACCTGTTGCATCGGCTTGATACCGAAACCGCTGGCATCATTCTGTTAGCCAAAAACAAAGTGGCGGATAAAAAGTGGAAGCCGCGTTTAGATAAACTAATCAGCAAAAAGATCTATCACGCTTGGGTAGAGGGCATTCCTGAATGGGATGAACTCAGCTACGAATGTGAGTTATCGGAAAAAGTGGGCAGCCCGATTCGCAGTCAGATGTATGTGGTGGACCAAGCAGAATCAGATTTGTACCCCAAGCCTAAACAGAGCCAAACCTTGTTTCGAATTTTACGAAAGGAAGAGGGTAAAAGCTTGATTGAGTGCGAGTTAATGACCGGAAGGAAACACCAGATTAGGGCGCATTTAGCACATCTAGGCCACCCGATTATTGGTGATAAGATCTATTCCAAGGGTGGTCAGTATTATTTGAAGCGGTTGGATAAAGAGCTCGAAAGAGCGGATTTTGCAGAGTTAGGTTCTGAGTATCAGAGGCTGACTGCGGTAAGGGTGGAAATTAACCCTGATAGCCAACCAGTGACCATCAGGGTTGATAGCAGGGATTAACCCAAAAACAGCTTATAAGCCGTGTTATCAGTCTCTTCCCAGTAGTTGTAGCCGATCTCTTCCAAGAAAGTGCCAACTTGATCACGTTCAGCTTCAGGCACTTGCATACCTACCAATACGCGACCATATGCTGCACCGTGGTTGCGGTAGTGGAACATTGAGATGTTCCATTTTCCACCCAATTTTTTCAGGAAGTTCATCAGTGCGCCTGGGCGCTCTGGGAATTCAAAGCGATAGATCACTTCGTTTTCCAGCGTTGCTGGCGCATGACCACCGACCATATAACGGACGTGGATTTTAGCGATCTCGTTTTCGCTTAGATCTTCAACTTCGTATTCTTTTTCACGTAGTTCGCTGACCACTTCTTCGCGGCCATCACCACCGGCTTTTAGCTGAATACCTGCAAAGACGATGGCGTTGCTATCATCGCTATAGCGGTAGTTAAATTCAGTGATATTGCGGTTGCCTAACGCTGAGCAGAATTTCTTAAAGCTACCCGGTTTCTCAGGGATACGTGCGGCGATAATCGCTTCACGTTGTTCACCGAGTTCGGAACGTTCAGCGATATGGCGTAAACGATCGAAGTTTACGTTGGCGCCAGAGTCGATTGCGATAAGCGTCTTATCACTGATCTCTTCATGAGCAACATACTTCTTCATACCGGCAACACCTAGCGCTCCTGCAGGTTCGCAGATAGAGCGAGTGTCGTCGTAGATATCTTTAATCGCAGCGCAGATCTCATCCGTCGATACAGTGATGACATCATCAACGTATTTCTTCGCTACTTCAAACGTGTTTTCGCCGATGATTGCTACAGCAACACCGTCGGCAAAGATGCCTACTTGATCCAAAGTGACACGTTTACCCGCATCCAACGCAGCTTTTAGGCAGGCAGAATCTTCGGATTCTACGCCGATCACCTTAGTTTCTGGGCGAAGGTATTTAACGTACGCCGCAATACCAGCAACTAGACCACCGCCACCAACAGGGACAAAGATAGCTTCGATTGGGCCGGATTCCTGACGTAGGATCTCCATTGCCACTGTGCCTTGGCCAGCGATAACATCGGGATCATCAAAGGGGTGAACGTAAGTCATGCCCTTTTCTTCAACCAGCTTTTGAGCGTGAGCCGCAGCATCGTCATACGCATCGCCATGAAGTACCACTTTGCCACCAAGACGACGGACGTTATTCACTTTTACGTCCGGCGTAGTTTTTGGCATGACGATGGTCGCTTTAACACCTAAGTGTTTCGCGGACATTGCTAAGCCTTGAGCATGGTTACCCGCGGAAGCTGCAACAACGCCACAAGCGCGTTCTTCCTCGGAGAGCTGCGATAGTTTGTTATAAGCGCCGCGCAGCTTGAAGGAGAACACTGGCTGTTCATCTTCACGCTTTAGCATAATTCGGTTATTCAGACGCTCAGAAAGACCTTTTGCTTCATCCAGTGGAGTTTCGATCGCCACGTCGTAAACGCGGGCCTCGAGGATTTTTTTGATATATCTATCTGGCATGATATTTCGCCTAATGTTTCGTCTGAATAAAAGTAAGCGGGAAATGGTAAAGGGAAACGCCCTGTTACGTCTACAATAGGTCACTAAAGCTGCGTATAATTTAGCGTAATTCTTACATATTTTAGTGAAAACCCCGGTTGTTTTCCGACATGCATAAAACAGGTGCCTAACATGACCCAGGACGAGATGAAAAAAGCAGTTGCTGAAGCTGCTGTGGAGTACATCAAACCTAAACTAAACGAAGACAGTATTGTGGGTGTGGGCACAGGTTCTACTGCCAACTTCTTCATCGATGCTCTAGCTGAAATTAAGCACTTGTTCGAAGGTGCGGTAGCAAGCTCTGAAGCTACAGCTGAACGCTTAAAAGGCCACGGTATCGAAGTTTTCGATATGAACTCCGTTGCTGAGATGGAAGTGTATGTTGATGGTGCTGACGAGTTCGATTCTGGTCTGAACCTTGTGAAAGGTGGTGGCGGTGCCCTAACGCGCGAAAAGATTGTTGCGGCAGTTGCTAAAGAGTTTGTTTGCATCGTAGATAGCACTAAGAAAGTCGATATTCTTGGCGAATTCCCACTACCTGTAGAAGTGATCCCAATGGCTCGCTCTCAAGTAGCGCGTGAGCTGGTAAAACTGGACGGCATGCCAGAGTGGCGCGAAGGTTTCACGACCGATAACGGTAATGTGATCTTAGACGTTCATGATATGGAGATCATGAACCCTAAACAGCTAGAAACTCAGCTAAACAACATCGTCGGTGTTGTAACTAACGGCTTGTTCGCCAACCGTGGTGCTGACGTTGTATTGATGGGTACGCCTGAAGGTGTAGAAACTATTAAGCTTTAATGAAGTTGCTAGCGTCTAGTTGTTAGACGCTACGCTTGCTAGAAAAAACCTGCCTATGGCAGGTTTTTTGGTTTAGGTATCTTTTCGTGTGGAGTGCTGAATATGTGGATAGCGGAAGGATAGGCTTTGACCAAAGCGTACGCCTTCAAACTCCCTCGCACAGACGTTCGAAAAACCAGACACTTCACCTTTCAGGGTGCCATCTTCATTTAATTGGATATCACGTAGATGTACTTCCTGCCCTTTAAATAACAACGCGACTTCAATCGCTGTACGTGCAATACGCTGTTCAGGGCTTTCTGTTGGTGCAGTGTTAGTGTTCGGCGGCGTAGGGCCCACTAGATCAAAGCCTAGGGTATCGGCATCGGTATTATGCATAGCGTTATATCTTTTACTGATTGGTTTTGAAACGGATTATTTGTGCTTGTAGGTCTTAAGTGGCCTACCGTTTTTACGCCCTAAGTTCTCTATTACCCAAAGCTTTCCACAGTTCTCACATCTAAAGATTGCTGAGTGATTTTCTACATCAGAGGAAGCCAAGCTTAACTTGCCGTCTAGCTTCGGAATCTCATGAATTGAGTTTACTGTATATGAGTCGTTTAGTTTGTTACAGCAGTTCATAAAAAATGAATTTGAGATTACAACGGAAAAATTTATTTATGGATGTAAATTGTCCCGCTATCCTCCCTTTTTTGGCTACGAAAGAATTTCAGGCTAACTGCTCCAGTATTTGAGGATGCCTAGGATTCCTAGAATACTCGGTATGTAAAATTCCCAAATAGCTTGTTTTAAATGCCAGTTATCAATAGTTGCTTGAGCTTCAACTTCAATAGCGTCGTCAGTATTATTTTTAGGGGAGTGTTCGTTTATTAGGTATGCAGGGTCTACTTTATAAATCGCTTTATCTAGCGCTTTCTTAGAATCGGTACCACTTTCTATGAATACTGATACCCAGAAAGCGATTAATTTATAACTTAGCAAACATACTAGTAACAGCCCGATGGGTAGAACCTGGGGGGATCAACAGAGATACCAGTCCCTTGGATTGATGTTTTACCAATTGAGAGAGTAACGGTGGGGTCGATAAGCAATGTAACTACAGATATAAATATAATCGCTTTTCTATGTTTTAGAGATTCCTCTCCTAACGTTCCGATATGCCTACTAGTCCAGCAACGGAAAGAACTTCCTGATTTTAGAATGTTTACGTCCATATAATTTTCCTTTGGATAGGGTCCTGTTAAATTTTGTCACACCCTAATTTCCAATAAAACTAAAAGAATATAGGGTTGTAGGAGTTTTTATAAAGGCGAAGCCGTTCTAGCAAGCGCAGCGTCTAACCACTATCGGCTAGCCACTTTGATCGTTACCCCGCCAAAGCTCTGCATTTATACAAAACCGCACCTTGCCCCCAGTAAACACCGTCCTCGTCGATCACGTTCCAAACAATCGCGTCTTCAACCATAAAGCGGTTACCTTTGGCTGAGATACGTACGCCTTGGTAATCATCAATAAAGCCATGATCGGTTACGGCTTTAAGCAAGCGGTTACGCTCTTCTTGGGTTTGTGGTTCAGCGGTATAGCGTGAAGGTAGTTTGATTAGCTCTTCCCATTGGATTTCGAACTGCTCCATGCCTTTAGCGTTGGAGTAGTTAAGCAAGGGATCTTCATTAGCATTGTGGGAGAGAACTGGGTGAGCTGCGTTATATAGCGCTTGAGCTCGTTGATCACTGCTGGTGTCTGATGGAATCAGTGATTTGCCGGTCAGGCGTTCAAAGCTACTTAAAAGGCGTTCTGCTTGTTCTACGGCGAAGTTGTTCTCGGAACTAGGTTTGTTCATGGTGTTGGGTTCATCTGTGTCGTATAGGTCTTATTGAAGAACAATCTTGGGGATTTTTTGCCTTACTCGCAAGTCTCAGTTGTGATGCCGATTATTAGTGCTTCAAAAAGTCGATAATTGGGCAGTCCGAGACAGTCCCTTCACCGCAGCAACTATTGGAGAGCTGTTCTAATGAGTGCTCGATCTTTTGTAGTTCACTGATCTTGGTTTTGACTAACGCGATCTTGTGTTCGACTTGCTGTTTTACCAGTGCAGAGCTGGTGGTCGGGTCGGTCTGTAGCGACAGGAGTTCGCTAATTTCTTGCAGCGAAAAGCCAAGGTCTTTGCAGCGATGGATAAAGTGTAGACGTTGCAGGATAGTTTCGGGGTAGACCCTATAACCGGAAGGAAGACGGTCGGGTTCGGGGATAAGGCCGCGCTGTTCGTAATAACGAACGGTTTCTACGCTGATGCCGGATTGTTTTGCGACTTGTCCAATTTTGAGCTGTTTCATAGTTCCTGTTTAACACAGCAACCGAAACAGCTCAAACAGGCTGAGGCGATTACAGAGTAACGCGGCTCAGTGCGATGCTAGCAGGCATAGTGATCCACGCCATAGCGATCAAGTTAATGATGATCCAGGAGAAACCTGAAGAATCGCGGAAGTTTTCGTCATGATCTGCCATCGAAGTCACCCTAATGTCAGGCATGCGGATTTTGATCGATCATTGAAGTCACAGCATTTGACTTCACCTGCTGATGAGCCCTTAAGAGCTTCTGGTTCCAGGTTTATTGCTATCGATTTAAATCGCGCAAAAGTTTATGTGCATAGAACTGTCTTGTCGGAAGCGCTAAGGCTTCAAAAACGTGGGCGATTTTATCAAGAGTAGAAAGTTTTTAATAGCCAGAATAAATCGTCCTTAGGGACTGTAATAGCGTCAAGGTATCATTACAAACTGTAGGGACTTTTCGGTCGGTTTTAATTTTTCACTAAACTTATGCTGTTTTTTGAGTTTCTATCGTAAAG
This sequence comes from Neptuniibacter sp. PT8_73, assembly GCF_047778045.1. Classification (GTDB taxonomy): domain Bacteria; phylum Pseudomonadota; class Gammaproteobacteria; order Pseudomonadales; family Balneatricaceae; genus Neptuniibacter. The sequence goes on along the minus strand of NZ_CP180545.1, from coordinate 3,691,677 downwards.
ATTCGCTTTCTATTCATGAAACTGGATTATGATAGAGAGGTTATTAGCTCGTCTGGCGAAAAGGGACTATGTTACGTTTTCTTCTGGTTGTTATCGTTTTGGTTGCTCTGTTACTACATAACTTGCCTCTATTGGTGCGAGATCAGGTGGTGCTGTGGTTACTGAACAATGGTGCGGATAAAGCTCAGTTATCAGCTTTAGAAGTAGAGTGGTTTGAAGGCCGTATCAATATTAAAGGTCTTAAAGCGGAAGCTGCAGAAAAGCCGCCTCTGCAGGTAGATAGTCTCTCGGTTGATCTGGATTATGAGCAGTTTCAGCAAGAACGTATCTTAATTTCTGATCTGAGCCTTGCTGGCATTAATTTAGGCGTTCGTCAGAAAGAGCAGGCACTTTTGCTAGGTCCAATCGATCTGAACCAATTTAAGTCCGATGAAGTAGAGGTTGAGGAAAAGCCAGAAGAGCCTCCTTCAAATTGGAGCTTTGGTTTAGCGCAGTTAAACCTTCAAGCGATCAATTGGCAGGCTGAGTTAGATGGCCAGACGCATAAGCTGCAATTGAAAACTGGACGTATCGCCGACTTCTACCTTTGGGATCAGGATCAGCCGGTTGCTTTGGATCTTGATGGCTCTTTAAATGGTGCGCCAATCGTATTGCAGTCCCAGTCCAAACCTCTTCCGGAAGAGAAGAGTTCTGAGATCAAAGTTAAGTTAAATAACTTCCCTATCCACAGTGTCACTGCAGTATTTATGCCTGAACTTCGTGGTCATCTAGATATGGATCTCGATCTAAATGTACGCACAAACCTGATTAATCAGTTATTACAGGTAAAACAAAAAGGTAGCGTTAAGTTACGTGGTTTGAAGTTCCGCCAAGATAATATGGCGCTAAAACAAAACTCACTAGCTTGGAAAGGTGATGTTGATTTGGGCGTTTTAGCGGGTGAACTAAAACAGCTAAAAACTGCAGGCCAAATCAAAGTGGCAGGCTTACAGCTTGATCAAGGCGGGCAAACGGTTAATTTAAAAGGGGCTGCTTTGGTCTCTGTAGTCGAGATGGAAGGGCTGCAAAAACTGACCCTTAAGGATCTGGTTTTAAAAGCAGAAGGCATTGCGCTTAAGCAAGCGGGACAGACTATCAATATCAATGGTGCACTGGCGCGCGGTGCTGTGCAGACTGCTGATATGAAAAACTGGCAGGCTAATATTCCTACCGTTGCTCTGCAAAGCTTTGCTCTATCTAAAGGGCAGCAGGAACTGATTAGTCTGGCTACCTTGCGCTTAACTCAGGCACAACTGCGAGACGTTAACGATATTAGTCTGGATAAGCTGGAAACCGAGAAGCTTAAAGTTCAAGGTAATGGTGGAGTGTTTACCCAGTGGGGAACAATCACGGCCGACGATATTAAGTTTAAACAGCAAAGCGAACTGAGTATTAACTCTTTGCAGTTGAGTAATAGCAAAACGCGGGTGCTGTTGTCATCTAAGCGTCAGCTGACTGATCTGGATTGGTTATTAGCTCAGCTATCTAGCGGTGAGGAAAAGGCTGCCCCATCAGCGAAAGAAGCCGAGAAACAAGCAAGCAAGCCAATCAGAGTTAAGCTGAACAAACTGCGTGTCAGTGGCAGCAATCCAATCCAAATTGTCGATGGTGGTGTTAAACCTGCTTTTAAAACCAATCTAACAATTCAGCGTCTGGCATTGAGTAATCTAGATACCGGTTCCAAAGGTAAAACGGCGTTTGATCTGAAGGCTAAAAACAAGCTGTCCACCATTAATGCCAAGGGCGCTATTGAGCTATTTAGTGGTAATTTTGGTGGTCATTGGGATGCCAAAATTAAAGGTCTTGAGCTTCCGCAAGTAAGTCCTTACTCGCTAGAATACACTGGCTATTACTTGCAGAGTGGTCAGCTTAGCTTAACCACAAAAGGCACCATTAAAGGCCGTAAACTCAATGGTGATACCGATATCCGTTTGAACAAGCTCGATGTTGAAGCGCGAAACAGTGAGCGTAGTGGCGAGTTTGATCAGAAGGTATCAATGCCTCTAGGAACGGCATTGATGATCCTGCAGGATAACGATGACAATATTGATTTAGAGATCCCAATTGATGGCTCTTTGGATGATCCTCAGTTTGGCTATCAGACCGTAATTAATAAGCTCGCGGGTAAAGGTTTGAAGAGTGCAGCCATGGGTTATCTAACCAAAGCACTACAGCCTTTCGGCACGTTGATTTCGATCGGCAAGATGGTGATGGATGCACAAGAGAAAGGCTCGTTCATTACTCTGCAACCGGTCTACTTCGATGTGGCCGGTGCCACGCTTAATTCTGAATCATCAGCTTATCTGTCGAAACTGACCCAGATGATGCAGGAACGTAAGGGGATGCGGATGAATATCTGTGGCCTTGCTGTTGCTGAAGACCAGCCAGCTATATGGCAACAGATTTTGGCTGAAAATGCTAAGCGCAAGAAGCCTCTACCAGAGGAACAACTTCAGGCAGAAGTGACACCAAAGCTGCAGCAGTTAGCGCAAGATCGTAGCGATGTTGTGAAAGCTGCGCTGTCGAAAGATGGTATCGATATTGAGCGCCTGTTTAGCTGTTATCCAAAAGTGGATTTGAAACAAAAACTTAAACCGCAGGTAAGTTTAGGATTATAAAAAGCCAAAGGGATCTTTAGCTTTTGCACAAACCGCCGACAGCTTAGGGTGATCAAGATCTGTTTTTTCGCGGGATTATCTCTCGAAAAGGCAAACCCCAAGCAATTGGGCGACGCAAAGTTACGGGTCCCTAAGGGATGGCCGGACCGCCGACGATAAAAACTCTCGCTTCTGCTGAGGTTGTCGTTATGTTGTTTGCAAAACCACTATTCGGCTGTGTCGCAGGGATGGCTCTGGCGCTTGCATCTCATTCAGTGAGTGCAATGGATACCGCGCCCACACAACTACCCACGTCTTTTCCTTCTTCAATTTTTACACAATTAGCTACCCAAGATGATTGGCATTTTGGGCTCAAACCACCCATCTTTTGCTTTAGTGGTCATTACTATAAGTCAGACGGTTCTGCTTCTGGGCAGGATCAAAACAAGCTTGCAGCAAAGCCCAATCGTAAAAGTCGTTTATACCTAGCTTTCTTAATGTTGGTGCGAAATAAAAAGTAGCTTTTATAAGGCAAAAATAGTTGGCTGAATTTCGTGATTTTGCGCGAAATGCCCCCTTTGCCGCAACGAAATGTCGAAGCTGAACTAAACTCATGCAAGGATCTTTCGATTGTGAGGCTCTGGATGAGACGGCTTAAACAAGCGATATCAGGACGTCTGGGTAAACAGTTTGCGATACAGGTTATTTTATTTAGCTCCTGTTTTACGTTGATCACGACGAGCGTGCAGTTAGCGTTCGACTATCACGCTGATATCAGCCGCATTGAACAGCAATTTGTTGATATAGAAAGATCGCATGTCCCTCCTTTATCCCTTGGCTTATGGTCGATGGATGGCGCCCAGATTGGTGTGCATCTAGAAGGCTTACAGCAGCTGCCAGATATAGAGCATGTAGTGATCAGAGATGAACAAGGTGGCGTATGGGAGTTTGGCGATAAGATCTCTGATAACTCCCGAGAGCATGTTTACCCCCTAGAATTTTTGCGAGTAAACCAAGCCGATCCTATCTATCTTGGTGCGCTGGTAGTAACGGCCAGTATCGATAATGTCTATGAACGCCTGATAAATCGAGCGAGCGTTATTTTAATCGGTAATGGTATTAAAACGGCGATAGTTGCAGGCTTTATTATTTTCCTAATGTGGCTGCGAGTGACACGTCATCTTGGCAAGGTTACTGAGTATGTTACACATTTGGACTTCAAAGTTGAGAATAAGCCTCTGCGGTTATCTAAACGTTATGACGCTAAATCGCCCGATGAATTTGATGTAGTGACTGAAGCTATTAATCGGATGCAGCAAAGTTTGACTGAACAATTTCATGAGTTGAATCGAGCGGAAACTGAATTAAAGGCGCTCCTCCGAGAACGTAACCAGTTGTTAAGTAGTGAAAGGGAATATAAAGGTCAGCTAGAGGAAAAAGTTAAGGAAAGGACGCAAAAGCTTACTGAGAGCCAAGAGGCGTTGAAAAAAAGCCACAGTTATTTGCGTAATATTCTTGAGACTAGCCCGATTGCGGTGAGTGTCTATAACCCTTCAGACAATCGGCTTACCTATTCAAATCATACCTGCGCGAATATGTTTGGTTACAGCATTGAAGCATGGCTTGGGCATAATCCCGAAGATAGCTGGTTGCATTCAGAAGATCGAGAGTACTTTGCAGGGGAGTATCGTAAACATGGTCGTGTTGGTACAACCGAGGTCGAATTGGTTCGCAAGGATAAATCGGTTTTTTGGGCATTGCTGACTTGGGATCGTATATTTTTTCAGGACGAACGGCAGGTTCTTTTTTGGGTTGTAGATATTAGCGGACAGAAAAAAGCTCAGGAATTATTGGAGCAAGCCAAGGCTGAAGCAGAGGCTGCGACTCAATCTAAGTCAGAATTTTTGGCCAATATGAGCCACGAAATTCGCACCCCTATGAATGCTGTGGTGGGGTTTAGCCATTTGGCTCTTCAGACCGAACTCACCGATCAACAATATGATTACCTCAAAAAAATCCAGATGGCAGGTCATAACTTACTTAGAGTTATTAATGACATTCTAGATCTGTCAAAAATTGAAGCAGGCAGAATGGGTGTCGAGGAAATTGATTTCTCTTTGGATGACGTTCTGGAACAACTGTGCGATCTGTTACGCCTTAAAGCAGAAGAGAAAGGCTTAGAAATTCTGCTATTCCATCCTTGGGAACTCCCGCGAAATTTAAAAGGTGACCCTTTACGTTTAGGTCAGGTCCTGACTAATTTGGTGGGTAATGCGATTAAATTTACGGATCAGGGGGAGATCTCTATCCAGGTAAGTGAGGTTTGTCGAAACGACAACAAGGTCGTACTGCGTTTTAGTGTGATTGATAGTGGTATCGGCTTATCAGAGGAGGAACAAGCTCGAATATTTAAAACCTTTGGGCAAGCGGATGCGTCTACAACTCGGCGTTATGGCGGTTCCGGTTTGGGTTTGGTGATTAGTCAGCAGTTGATTGAGCTAATGGGTGGGGAAATCACCCTTAAAAGTGAAAAGGGCCAAGGCTCCTGTTTCAGCTTTACCAGTGAGTTTGAGTTGATAGAAGAGGAAGTCAGTATCGAACATTCGATTATCGACAAGTTACAAGGAGTCAGAGTTTTGATTGTTGATGATAGCTCTGCATCACGGGATGTGCTGAATTCACTTATCTGTAACTTTGGAATGTATGGTTATGCTCTAAGTTCGGGTGAAGAAGCGATAGCCGAATTACAGCGGGTTAGTGAGTGTGATGAGCCGGGTTACGATCTGTTGCTGATTGATTGGCATATGCCAGGGTTAGATGGTTTTGCCTGCGCCAAAAAAATAAAAGAGATGACGCCTGATTCACCTGTGCCTGCGGTAGTTATGGTTACCGCACATCATCGAGAAGGTGTATTGCATCAGGCGAATGCAGATGATTTGGATGGTTTTTTACTTAAACCGGTGAGTCCATCGTTGCTGTTAAGTGCGATAGAAAAGGCATTGAATAAAGAAACACGCTCGCAGTACCGCCATCAAAAAGTAGTGCCTAACCGAGAAGATGCGATTAAAGGGCTTGTCGATTCACGGGTTTTACTGGTGGAGGATAATCCGATTAATCAACAAGTGGCTACTGAAATGTTAGCTGGCTTGGGGCTGGATGTTTCAATCGCTGACAATGGTTTAGATGCATTAAATCAGGCCAAGGAAGTGCTATTTGATCTAGTGTTAATGGACATCCAGATGCCCGTTATGGATGGTCTGGAAGCTGCGCAAAAGCTCAGAGAATTACCTGCCTATCAGGATATTCCTATTGTTGCGATGACAGCAAATGCTATGCAAGGTGATCTTGAAAGAAGCATGGCCGCTGGGATGGACGCTCATATTACGAAACCAATACAACCAGAAGTGTTGTTGGAAACCTTAACTCAGTGGGTTACCCCTTGCTTACATCAGCCTTCAGGGATTGTACAAGCACCTGAGATTGATGGCCTTAATTGTGGGGATGCACTGGCAAGGCTGAATGGCAATATGGATCTGTATCAAAAGCTATTACAGCAGTTTTTAGATGAGCAAGGCAATACCTTTTCTCAGGCACAGGAGCTTATATCAAAGCAAGAGTTCCAACAGGCCGCGGACAAAGTGCATACGTTTGCCGGGCTGGTTGGTAATCTGGGTGGGACTGATCTATTCGGAATTTCTCAACAGTTAGAACGTAGTTTAAGGGCTTCGGAGACAGAAGGAATTGAGGAGCTGTTAACCCGGTGCCAGACACAAACTGACGAGTTAAATATCGCTATCTCCGCTTTTTTGAGTTCTGAATGGAAAGATGAAACTTTACCACAACCGTCTATAACTAATAAAAGTGATCTCTCTTTTAGTGAGCTGTTAGATCGGGTTGCTGATCTATTGGAAGAGGGTGATAGTCGATCTATTCAATATATATCTGATTTAAGAACGGTGAGCCCGAACAGCTTTGAGAAAGAGCTCACTGCGGTGCAATTGGCTGTAGAAGAGTTTGAGTTTGAGCAAGCTTTAAAGGAAATAGAACAGCTAAGGGAAAGTGTTCGTAGCGAAGTATAAGGAGTCTCTTGTGGATAAAGTTAAGGGGCATGTATTGGTCGTAGATGATGAAGCGGTGAACTGTAATGTACTCGTTTCGCTCTTGGACGATTATAAGGTTATTGTTGCGAAGAGCGGTGAAAAAGCCATCGAACGAGCCCGTGAAAACCCTCCTGATATCATTCTGTTAGATGTTGTCATGCCAGAGATGAATGGCTACGAAGTCTGTTCTATCTTGAAAGCAGATGAGTTTACCTGCCATATCCCCATTATTTTTGTCACCGTTAAGGCCACCATCGAAGAGGAGGCGCAAGGCCTGCAATTAGGCGCAGTGGATTACATTTCTAAGCCTTTTAGCCCTGCGATCGTCCAGGCGAGGGTCAATAATCACATTCAGCTTAAGCAGCAGCGTGACATGTTAGAAGCATTGAATGTCACTGATAGTTTAACCGGTATTGCCAATCGTCGGCTGTTTGATCAGGCGTTAAACCAGCATTGGCAGGCAGCTTGTCGAACCTTCAGCCCTCTTACTTTGTTAATGATCGATATAGATCACTTTAAACAGTACAACGACCATTACGGTCACCAAGCGGGTGATGATTGCTTGATTCAGGTGGCGCAAACTATCGATCAGCAATGCGATCGAGATTTGGATAAAGCATGTCGCTATGGGGGAGAGGAATTCGCCGTGATCTTGCCCTATACCGATCTGGCGGGCGGGAAGAAGATCGCAGAGAAAATGTTGAATGCGGTACGTGAACTACAGATCCCGCATGCGCAATCCAGTAGTGCCGGGATCGTTACGGTAAGTATCGGGCTGGCAATGATTGAAGCTGCTCCTAATGCCGAGTTAGAACGCTTGGTAGAAACCGCTGATCAAGCGCTCTATACCGCCAAAAAAAGCGGGCGAAATCGCTGTAATTTTCAGCGATCTGCCCGAAGCTCAGTTTGCTCAGCGTGAAGCCAGTGTTTGATAGCTTTGGCTTAAGCTCTGTTGGCGATGGCTAAAGTGTCCAATCAGAATAAATAGGCCGCTGCTCAGTATCGGTAAAAGACACCATAGTATCGGATGCAAAACCGGTGATAAATTCAACAATTGCTGGTGGATCGGCCACAAGCTTGCCTCGGAAATGATGACTGCCAGTACTCCGCTAATCCCACCAATTAGACCCATCTCTAAACGATCGAGTTGCTTACACTGCTTCTGGCTCGCGCCTAAGGTAAGCAGAAGCGCATTTTCATGACGACGTTGTTCAAGTTCTTGGGTCAGCGTTACATAGAGTAAAACTAAACCCGATGCAGTCGTCAGCAACATCAGTAAGCTTGAGAGTAGGGATAGCTTACTCAGTAATGTTTGCAGCTGCGACAGAATCTGCCGAACATCGATCAGTGTCAGAGTCGGGAACTGTTGTAGCAGAGAGCGGCTAATCTCTGCGCTTTTATCACCTAGATAAAAACTGGTTAGGTAGCTAGGCGAGTATGGCTCCAGAATGTCGGGGCTGAAGATATAGTAAAAGTTAGGTTGGAAAGAGTCCCATCTGACAGAACGAATACTGGTGATCTCGGCGCTGGCTTCGCGGCCCGCGATATCAAAAGTGACGGTATCGCCGAGTGTTAAGCCCAGTTCAGATGCGAGCTTTTGTTCGATAGAGACGCTTTGAGAATTGTTCCACTGTCCTGATATAAGCTCATTATGATCTGGGAACTGTTCTGTCGCTGTTAGATTCAACTCACGTTTTAGCGAAGGCTGCTCCAACTGTTCAGGCGTCAGTGCCTCTGCTAAAGGTTGTCCATTAACCTTGCTTAAGCGACCACGATAGATCGGCCAAAGCTGATTATCGATCTGCTGTGCTGTTAACAAGGTTTCAACTTCCGGTTTCTCCCAATCTTGAATGTTGATGAGGAAGTGATCCGGCGTGTTTTCGGGTAACTGTTCTTGCCAGCGGCTCAGAAGATCATTTAGAGCAACTAAGTTAATGCTCAACAATGCAAATAGCAGACAGATCACCGGTATTTGGATTCGATACCAGCGCTGCTGTTGCTGCATGCGGCTGACCAACATCTGCCCTAGCGGATGATGCTTAGATAACCTCTGCGAACTCCATTGCGCGATAAAAGCACCGAGCCAACCCAGCAGGCTACCTAGGATAAGCAAGCTCAGAGTAAGACTGAGGGTGAGCCACAGGCTATTTAAGTAGCTGCTGGTGAATAGCAGCAAGACAATGAACGCGCAAAGATAGGGTAGCTTGCCACCCCACTTCAGAGGCGAAGGTTGGTTTTGGAATAGCTGTGTAGGTGTGCTTTTCTGTAGCAACAGAAGGTTAGGCAACCCAAGGGTGACAATAATGGCAATGCCTAACGCAGGCCCTGTCAGATAGGTTGTGAAAGCGGCTGTAGGTACAGGTTGAGGCAGCAACTCATTTAGCAGCTGTAGGCCTGAAGCTTCTAATATAACTGCTAGAAAAATACCTACTAGGCTACATAGAAACCATGCGTATCCTAGTTGGGCAAGGTACATCAATAACAACTGACGATTACTAACCCCTAAGCTTTTGAACAGTGCTGCACGTTTGCTTTGGCTCTGTGTAAAACGGCGTAAACTGAGGAAAATCGTCATGGCAGCAATCAGCAACGCAAATAGCGCACCTAAACGCAGATAAGAAGAGGCTTTCATTAACGCGCTGTTTTGTTGGCCCTCTTCGCTTTTTAGTGAAGTGATCTGCTCGCCGGTTTGTTTATTTTCTTGGAGATAGATTTCTAGTTGCGCGATTTTCTGGGCGTCGCCACTAAACAGTTGGCGATAATGTACACGTGAACCGGGGCCCAAGAGCTCGGTACTTTGTAGGTCCGAGTGATTGATAATAATTTGTGGGTTAAAGCTAATAAAACCGCGACCACGGTCAGGGGAAGCAAGTACCGTACGAGTTAAAACAAACTCTTTTGAGCCTAACGTAAGTATATCGCCGGGTTCGAGCTTTAATCGCTCAAATACGCCTTGCTCGGCCCAGGCTTCTCCCAAATTGGGCAATGGTGTTTGAGCCGGCTGATCTAACGAAATTTGTCCGCTGGGGTAGGGGGCCCTCAGTGCTCTCACACTAACCAATACAAAGTTATCACCTTGGTTTGCCATGCTGGCGATCTGCGTGACCGAAGTATGCTCAAGGGCCATCTCTTCAGCCATTGAAAGCGTTTTGTCAGAAAGAGGGCGACTATTACTCAGAACTAAGTCAGCGCCTAAAAGTGCACTACCTTGCCTTTCGAGCGTTTGTTCAATTCGCTCACCTAATACTGCCATCAGGCTAGCAATGGTAATCGCCAGCAATAGAGCCAGAAGTAGTGATCGCCACTCACTTAGCTTGATATTACTCAAGCTATGTTGACCAGCTATTTTAAGCAGAGTGGTAAGGTTCATGCTGATAACTCTTGCAGTTCGCCATTATGTAAACGCAATGCGCGACTGCAGCGTTTTGCTAAAAATGAGTCATGGGTAATCAAAATCAGCGTTGTGCCTTGAGCTTTGTTGAGATCAAAAAGCTGCTGGATGATCTGTTCACCGGTGTGTTCATCTAAGTTTCCGGTAGGCTCATCAGCAAATAATAGGGTGGGATTTGTGGCAAAGCTGCGTGCTATAGCCACTCTTTGTTGTTCGCCACCGGATAGCTCAGCGGGCTTATGATTAAGTCGTTCACTCAGCCCTACTTTGCTTAGCCAAATCTCAGCTTCTTCTGCGGCTTCTCTATGGTTGCGAATCTGCAGAGGCAGCATGACATTTTGTTGGGCTGTTAGGTCTGGTAGTAGGTGAAACGATTGAAATACGAAACTGATATGTTGGTTACGAAAATCTGCCCGCTGTTGATCATTCAGGTCATTTAGATCGGTATTATTCAGCAAAACATGACCTGAACTGGGATGATCTAATCCGGCTAGTAGCGATAGTAGGGTCGATTTACCTGTGCCTGAAGGGCCGACGATAGCAACACTTTCTCCCCGCTTGATCTCTAGATTAATATCACTGAATAGATCAACGGCCCCTGCTTGAGTCTGAAACTGTTTTGCGAGATGCTGAGCACTAACGACTGTGTTTGTATCAATTGCCATAGGTTCTTCCGTGCGTAAAACGATTGCCTTTCTATTATTCGTATTTCTGACCGTTCCGGTTCAAGCGCGTTCCCTAATTGTTTTAGGGGATAGCCTATCTGCTGCTTATCAGATGGATTTGGAGCAAGGCTGGGTGCACTTGTTACAACAGCGTTTAGATCAACAAGGCTATGCGCTTGAAGTGATTAATGCCAGTGTTAGTGGTGATACAACGCAAAATGGCATCGCTCGATTGAACTTGCTGCTGAAACAAACTGAGCCAGAGATTGTGGTTATCGAATTAGGCGGGAATGACGGTTTACGTGGTACACCGCCAGTTGCGATCCAAAGAAATTTAGGGCGTCTGATCGATATGGCTCAAGGTAATGGAGCTAAGGTTCTGTTGCTTGGTATGCAGCTCCCTCCAAACTACGGTAAAGCGTACACCCAGCGTTTTAGCGAAATCTATCCGACAGTGGCTGATAACAAAAAAGTGGCTTTAGTGCCTTTCTTTATGGAGCAAGTCGCCTTAAATCAAGAGCGCATGCAGGATGATGGAATTCATCCTAGTGCGGAAGGTCAGCCTTATCTGCTAGATACGATGTGGCCGTATTTAGAGCCATTATTGTAGTAATCGTTACTTAGTTTTCGATTTGGGGATTTGGTTCGAGTAACCCCTGATAGGACACGAGTGAGCCAAGTATTGGCAAAGTAAAACCGACGAAAAATCGGTATTTCCCATTCTCGATCTTTTTGTAAGCAGTGGTTTTAGGCAGTAGCCATGTGGGGACTGTAATACCTTTGATCTGAATTTTTAGGCAGCGCCAAAACCATCCGCCCTCTTTGATATCAACTGTCAGATGCAATGTTATCGGGCCGGTTTCTTCGATCCAATAACCGTTTTCAATTGAGCCCACAGGTTTGAATATTGAAGTAACTCTCTCTTGGTCGTTGAAACAGCGTCCCCAGTGCAAGCTATCAGGCTTATGGAATATGTTCACAGATAATTGGTGTTGGCCAGCTGTTGGAAGGCCCATTTTCTTGGCAAGCCTCTGGCCGATTATTCCCGCGAGGCCTTTACCGTAAGTTAGATCGACGGAGCCTTTAAGCTCACCACCTTGGATATGCAACTGTTGTAGCTGAGGGTGAAGTTCAGAAAATTTATCTCCGAACCAAGTGGATACAAGCGCAGATCTCATTCAGACAGTCCTTTGTTTAGCTATTTTCCGTAACACTTGTTTTAGCCTATCACGATAAACACTAGGCACAAAAAAGGCCGATACGTTTCCGTATCAGCCTTTTAAAAAGTTACGATAACTTATGCAAAGTTAGCGTTTACGAATTCCCAGTTAACTAGCGCCCAGAAACCTTTTAGGTAATCAGGACGAACGTTACGGTAATCGATGTAGTAAGCGTGTTCCCATAGGTCAACAGTAAGCAGTGGAGTCTGACCTTCAGTTAGAGGGCAGCCAGCGTTGCTAGTGTTAACGATATCAATAGAACCGTCAGCGTTTTTAACCAACCAAGTCCAGCTAGAACCGAAGTTGTTAACTGCTTTGTCGTTTAGAGCTTCTTGGAATGCTGCGAAAGAACCCCATTTAGCGTTGATTGCATCAGCAATTGCGCCAGTTGGCTCACCACCACCGTTTGGTGCTAGGCAGTTCCAGTAGAACGTGTGGTTCCAGATCTGAGCAGCGTTGTTGAATACGCCGCCAGCAGGAGCAGAAGTGATGATCTCTTCTAGAGTTTTACCTTCGTACTCGGTACCAGGAACTAGACCATTTAGCTTAACAACGTAAGTGTTGTGGTGTTTGCCGTGGTGGAAGTCTAGCGTTTCAGCAGAGATGTGTGGTTCCAGAGCGTCCTTTGCATAAGGTAGCGGCGGAAGTTCAAAGCTCATAAGTGTCACCTTATTCGTGTGTCGTAAAGACTTATTGTCAGAGATTACCTGCGTATCCGTATGCTCACACGATTGGCAGGTAATTATTAATTATCCAAAGCACGGAAATAATAGCACCCAAGAGTGATTATTTCATGGTACAAAAAGTGTGCTTATTTGATGTTCTTTTGTTACGAACTATCTACCTATATTGGTTCATAATTCATTTTTTAAAGGGCTGCGACTAAAGTTTGCTGAAACTGTCATGTTTTAACCCTAGAATGACAGGCCTGTATTTTTATAACTATAAAAAAGTGACTGTTAGAAGATGTATAAAGTTTTAATTTGGATTTCTGTAGTATCTCTGGCAATTCTGGTCGTTAAAACCCAGTTTCTAGCGTCTGATACATTTGTGCCTTTTAAAGAGGATTGCATGAAGTTGGCGGGTGCTACTGAGGAGCGTTGTGACTGCTTTTCTAAATATGTACACAAGCACTTTAGCGATAATGAAGTGAAACTGATCCGTGCCAATCAACTGAGCAACCCTGATTTTAAATTTAAAGTGGAAGAGGTTTTTGCTCGTGCTAATCAGTCCTGTGCAGCTGAATAATTAGCTCTTACCTACTCACCTAGCTGGGATAATGAATCTATATCCCAGCTGTTTTTGGTCCCTGTCCTTTAATTAGTGTTCTTCGCTAGATGGTTTCGTAAAACTTCTAGTGGGAATTGCGGATCACCGCAGGCAAAGAAATACGGATTTTCTAAAGACTCGCGTAAGTTATATGTGAGGCCTTCGAGTGTTTCGGTGTTGACTAAACGCCCACCCGCTGCTTCCAGAATGGCTTGAGCTGCTGCCGTATCCCATTCGCTGGTGGGATAAAGACGTGGGTAAAAATCGGCTATACCTTCAGCGATTAGACACATCTTTAGAGAGCTTCCCATCCCTCGATGGCTTATCTGGGAAAACTGCTTAGCTATCGGCAGCATCAGGTTTTCGTTAGCTTCTTGGCCATGTCTACGACTGGATGCGACGATTAGGTCTTTGCCCAGAGGTCTGCTCCGGATTTGCGCTGGAGCTTGCCCATCTTCCTGTTTCCATGCACCAATTTCGTTGCCCCCCCAATAGGCGACTCCGCTAACGGGGACATAGATAATACCGAAGATAGGGCGGTTGTTTTCGATCAGAGCAATATTGATGGTGAACTCATCGTTCCGGTTAATAAACTCTTTGGTCCCGTCCAACGGATCGATACACCAAAATTGCTGCCAAACTTTGCGCTGTTGGTAGGTTAATTCAGTGTCTTCTTCACTTAGTTGTGGGATCTCGGGAGTCAGATCGCTGAGACCGGCCCGAATCACCTGATGTGCTGCGAGGTCAGCTGCCGTAACAGGGGAGTGGTCAGCTTTAGCTGCAATCGAAAAATCATCGCGCTGATAAACTTTTAAGATCTCAGCGCTGGCTTGCTGACAAATACAGAGTAATGCTGAAGCTAAGTCGTGTTGGTTCATTATCTTACGGCCTTTTTGTTATTGGGTGTTGGCAGTATGAATGATGGTTCTATTTGCGATTGAGGAAATCTCTGGCCATATAGAGCGCTGCAATGGCTCTACCTTCGGTAAAGTCCTCGCTAGCTACCAGTTGCTCTATTTCGGCTAGCGGCCAACTGACGACTTCCATCTCCTCTGGCTCATCGCCTTGTAAACGACAAGGATAGAGATCTCTGGCGATGACCGCTGTAATTCTATGCCCCATATAGTTGGGTGCTGATGTCATTATTTTTAGCGTATCTAACTGGTTGCTACCAAATCCTGCTTCCTCTTTAAGCTCTCGGTCTGCAGCGATATGAGCGTTTTCACCGGGATCTATCAGGCCTTTAGGCAGCGTCAGCGTGTAATCCTCAATACCTGCAGCATACTCTTTGATCAGCAGTACTTCATTGTCTTCGGTCACAGGAATGATCATTACTGCACTGTTACCTCGATTGGCTAAGCGCTCATAAGTGCGTTCAGCACCGTTTGAAAAGCGAAGTTCAACTTGCTCGACTTTAAATAAGCGTGTTTGTGCGGCAGTTGTAACCTTCAAAATTTCGGGTTTAACCGGCATACTGAGGTTTCCTCTTTACTTGGCCTGAAAAATGTTTGATTGGCAGAATATAGATACCGTCTTGCTGGATATGGACGGCACCCTTCTTGATCTACACTTTGATACCTATTTTTGGCTAGAACATCTACCCCTGCGATATGCGCAGATCCACAAAATGGATCAAGATGAAGCTCGCAGTTGGTTGCATGAGCGTATCATAGAGCAGCAAGGAACTCTTAATTGGTATTGTTTGGATTATTGGACGCGTGAACTGAATGTGCCCATTACTGAACTGAAGTCTGAGATTGCCGACAAAATCGCTTTTCGACCTCATGTGCAGGACTTCCTAGCTACCTTAAAAGAGCAGGGAATTCGCACGGTTATTGTGACGAATGCTCATTGGGGAAGCTTGTCTCTTAAAATTGAAAAAACCGCTATCAACGATCTTGTGGATGATGTCATCTGCTCTCATGACTTTGGGTTGCCCAAAGAAGATCTCACTTTTTGGGATCGTCTGCAGCAAGTAGAGCCTTTTGATAAGTCCCGTACTTTGCTGGTGGATGATAGCTTTGCTGTACTTAACAGTGCTCGGGAATATGGTATTAAGTATTTATTGTCGATCTACCAACCTGATAGCCAGCAGCCTAAAAGAGAAATAGATGACTATAGTGCTATAGAGCACTTTGATGAGATTACCCCCAAGAAATGACAGATACAGAAGTAAAAGTTCGACTTGATAAATGGCTTTGGGCCGCTCGTTTTTATAAAACCCGCGCTGTTGCAAAACAGATGATCGATGGCGGTAAGGTGCACTATAACGGGCAGCGTACCAAATGTAGCCGACATGTTGAAATCGGCGCTGTCTTAGAAATTCGTCAGGGTTTCGATGAGAAAGAGATCGTAGTGGTTGAGCTCTCAGATAAACGTCGTGGTGCGCCTGAAGCGCAAAAACTCTACAAAGAGACTGAAGCCAGTATTAAAAAACGTGAAGAGCATGCAGCTCAGCGTAAGGCGATGGGTAGTAGCTTGAATCCGCGCAATCGACCAAATAAGAAAGAGCGCCGTCAGATTCGATCATTTAAAGATGGTGAACGCGGTATCTTTGATAAAGGTTAACGACTAACCGCATTGTTCTGTCTATGGCGAACAATGCGGTTGGATCAACACATTTACGATTTGAGTATCGGGAGTTGATTTAGCAAAGGTATCTTCGCCAATAGCCGTATTAATGGCTGTAGAAGTTTGTGAGTCTTGCTGGTAGCTATATGCATAATTGGCGTACAAAAAGCCAAGCTCAGGGTAATCATTGCTGAGAAAGCCCCGCCGACTAAATTGTCACTTGCCCAATGGGCTCCACCCACA
Organism: Neptuniibacter sp. PT8_73; assembly: GCF_047778045.1. Classification (GTDB taxonomy): domain Bacteria; phylum Pseudomonadota; class Gammaproteobacteria; order Pseudomonadales; family Balneatricaceae; genus Neptuniibacter. The sequence goes on along the minus strand of NZ_CP180545.1, from coordinate 3,675,582 downwards.
ACGCGCGGAAGCATAAATAGAACGGCTAAAAATAGAGCGGATAAAGATAACCAGCTACGCGCATTTAGCATCATAAAGCCTGCCCAGGTTAGAACGACTGTAGCGTGATCCCCAGGGAAGGTGGATGTTGCACTGTCTTTGGCCGGAATATCCGGAACAATCTGACTAAACCGATATGCTGGCTCCAGTAATAAGGTTGGGCTCTTACCACTTAGCTCCGCAGCTTTGGTGAAGTTAGCCACCCCTTCTCTGACAAAGAACATCAAAACGAGTAATAGAATAAACCCGATGATGGCTTGTTGGAGGCGATCACGTTTTATACCGAAGCCTGGGAAGGTAAGACTGCCCAGCATAATTGTAAGTGGTATAAGGTCCATGATGCGGACATTCGCCCATGCCCAAAAACGGGTCCAGCCATTATCTTCAGACAAGGTGCCATTCAGCAAGAAAAATAGGTTTTGGTCGATACTGCGCCAGAAGGCAAAGCCAGTTTCTGTCACGAAGAAGCCAAACCATGCAAACGCAAACAAATGCCCGAGGATAAGGGCTTTGATATTCCAAGTCTGCCTGAAAACGGTAATATCGTTCATACTGTAAATACTGTCCCGAATTGTGAGACAGATATGATAAAATACCTGTATTAACTTGGGTACCTGTCTGGGCCCACTTATTTTCCACTTATAACTCGATAGAATCCTCTCATGAGTAATCCTGATCAGATTCAGCGTATCCTATTTGATGAATTGGATATTCGCGGCGTTGTTTCCGGCGTACAGCAAACCTGTGCCGATTGTTTTGAAAACCATGACTATCCCGCTGTGATCCAGCAGGTGTTAGGTGAAATGTTAGCAGCGGTTAGTTTGCTTAGCTCGAACCTAAAATTTAAAGGTCGCCTTATTCTTCAAGCTCAAGGTCGAGGAAATGTTCGTGTGTTAATGGCGGAGTGTAACCATGACCGCGATCTCCGTGCGATTGCTCGTTACGAAGGTGAGCTAGATGAACAAGCTAACTTTGTAGATCTATTACCGCAAGGTCAGGTTGTCTTAACCATTGAGCCGGAGCAAGGACAACCTTATCAAGGTATTGTGCCGCTGGACGGCGAGAACCTCGGTAAATGTTTAGAAAACTACTTCGTTAGCTCTGAACAGTTACCAACCCAGATCCAGCTAGCTTCTGATGGTGAAAAAGCAGCAGGTATTATGCTGCAGGTATTGCCAGCGCAAGGTACCGGCGAAGAAGATTGGGATCGGGTTAGTCACTTAGCGTCCACGCTTAAAAGTGAAGAGTTATTAGAGTTGGATAACGAAACATTGTTGTACAGACTTTTCCATGAAGAACAATGTCGTCTATACGAACCGGATGAAGTTCGATTTAAATGTACCTGTTCTCGTCAACGTAGCGAAGCATCTTTGAAACTTGTCGAAAAAGCAGAGCTTTTAGAAGTACTAGAAGAGCAGGGCAAAGTGGCTGTTAATTGCCAGTTCTGTAACGCCCAGTACGATTTTGACGCTGCAGATATTGAAGCACTGTTTGCTGAAAACGGCGCTTCAGGCGGCTCACAAGTACATTAAGCGAACTTATATTAGATATTCTGGTGGTGAATTTGCAGTAAAATCAATCAAATAAGCCTGTTTTTGCGGCAGGTCAAATGCGAATTGATTTCAACAATGGCACAGCGTGCGATTTTTGTGCATAATACGCCTCCTTATAATTACGATACACCATAGCCTTACGCCTTATTAGGTAACGTTATTGGCGCCTATGCCAAGGGAACCCAGTAATGACCAAAGATTCTGTTAATATTGCACACCACAACTTAAGCCCAGCTAAGCTGGTTGAGAAAGCCATTGCCAACGGTGAAGGAACACTTGCTGACACTGGCGCATTGGTAGTGACAACAGGTAAACGTACCGGTCGTTCTCCGATGGATCGTTTCATCGTTGAAGAGCCAAGTACTGCTGATTCTATCGATTGGGGTAATATCAACCGCCCATTCGATTCAGATAAATTTGATGCGTTATGGACTCGCGTAGAAGAGTTCATCGCAGATAAAGAGCACTTCGTGTCAAACGTACACGTGGGTTCTGATCCAAACCATTATCTTGCTGTAAACATGACTACTCAGACTGCATGGCAGAACCTGTTCGGTCAGAATCTTTTCATTCGTCCTGCGGAATACAATCCGAAGTCGAAAGAAGAGTGGCAGATCCTAAACGTTGCTGGTTTCGAATGTGATCCAGAGCGTGACGGCACTAACAGCGATGGTTGCGTAATCATCAACTTTGCTAAGCGTAAAGTTTTGCTAGCAGGCATGCGCTACGCTGGTGAAATGAAGAAAGCGATGTTCTCTGTACAGAACTTCCTGTTACCAGAGAAAGACGTATTGCCAATGCACTGTTCTGCAAACGTTGGTGATGACAACAGTACTACGCTATTCTTCGGTCTATCTGGCACAGGTAAAACCACGCTGTCTGCTGATCCTTCTCGTTACCTAATCGGTGATGATGAGCACGGTTGGGGCAAAGGCGTTGTATTTAACCTAGAAGGTGGTTGCTACGCTAAAACTATCAACCTAAGCCAGAAGAACGAACCAATTATCTGGGACGCTATCCGCTTTGGTGCGATCGTAGAGAACGTTGCTCTAAACGATGCACGTACAGCTGATTACGATGACACGTCTCTAACTGAGAACGGTCGTTGCGCATACCCGCTACAGCACGTTGAAAAACGTACTGTATCTAACATGGGTGAAGAGCCAGATTCTATCGTATTCCTAACATGTGACCTGACTGGCGTATTGCCACCAGTATCTATCCTGACTAAAGAAGCGGCTGCGTACCACTTCCTGTCTGGTTACACTGCACTTGTAGGTTCTACGGAAATGGGTTCAGGCGGTGGCATCAAGTCTACTTTCTCTACTTGTTTCGGTGCTCCTTTCTTCCCTCGTCCAGCGCACGTTTACGCTGAGCTTCTAATGAAGCGTATCGAAGAGTTCGGTTCTAAGGTTTACCTTGTAAATACTGGTTGGACTGGCGGTTCTTACGGTACTGGCGAACGTTTCAGCATCCCAACTACTCGTGGCATCATCTCTGCAATCCAGAATGGTTCCCTAAACGGTGTTGAGACTGAGAAGCTAGAAGGTCTAAACCTAGAAGTACCAGTTGCGGTTGAAGGTGTAGACAATACACTACTTAACCCACGTAACACTTGGGCTGACAAGTCTGGTTACGATGCAACTGCAAACGATTTGATCGGTCAGTTCGTAGAGAACTTCAAGAAGTTCGATGGCGTATCTGAAGAGATCATTGCAGCGGGCCCTAAGCTATAAGCGGCTAGCTTGCATTTGAAAAAAACCTCGTATTCATACGAGGTTTTTTTTTGCCTTAGTTTTGTTAAAGGCATAATTTATCAAATGTATGATTCATTAAATCAGGGAGTGATGATGAAAAGTTTAAACAAAGTGGTGATGCATGTCTGTATAACACTTTTATCCTTTTGTTTTGTCGATAACCATGCTTGGGCTGAAGCCAAAAAAATCACATATCAGGGGTATTCTCTTTATTCAGATGTGGAATATGGAGAAGACCCTTCTCAATCTTTTGATGTTTATACCCATGATGATTTTTCGAATGCGCCTGTTATTTTTATGGTGCATGGAGGGGCTTGGAGTTCAGGGGACAAAACATCAGCCAGCGTCGTTCACAATAAAGTCCTGCGTTGGCTGCCACAGGGTTTTGTATTTATCTCTGTTAACTATCGCTTGGTGCCTTCTGTTAGCCCATTAGAGCAGGCCCAAGATCTTAAGAAGGCTATAGTTGTTGCCCAAGATAAGGCTCATTATTGGGGAGCAGATTCTTCAAAATTTATACTGATGGGGCATTCAGCAGGTGCTCACCTTGTTGCTCTAGTGTCATCTGCCGTTTCTAATATCCAAACTATAGGGGGAGTGCCTTGGCTAGGCACGGTTATATTAGATAGTGCAGCCTTAAATTTGCCAGAAATTATGCAGAGGGAGCATTATAGATTCTACGACAAAGCCTTCGGGTCTGAGGAATCATTCTGGTATCAAACATCCCCCTTCCATCAATTGCAATCAGATGCCCGGCCACTATTGGCAGCGTGCTCTTCTCGAAGGGTCGATGCCTGTATGCAGGCTGAGAGTTATATAGCTAGGGCTATTGAAGAGGGGATTCGTGCGTATGTTTTGAGTAGAAATTATTCCCATAAAAGCATGAATTCTAAACTAGGCGAAAACAATAGTTATACAAAGGATGTGGAGCTATTCATGTCTAGCCTAGATAAAGGTGTAAAAGATCTCTTATCAGATATGGCTAATAAGAATAATGAGAAAGTACGCCAGCTTCTTCAGATCATCATCGAAAGAAAATTGGGATGAATTTATTTTATTATGATCGAGTGTGGCAGGAAGCTCCTATGAAAAAAATAATTAGTTTTGTTTTTTGTGCTTGCCTATCAAGCCTTTCATTTGCCGAAGGTGGAAATAAGCAAGTTTTGCCGGCTTTAAATGCTTTGCCTGATAAAACCTCCATATCCGGTTTGTCATCAGGCGGCTTTATGGCGGCCCAATATCATATTGCTTATTCTGAGAATCTAGTGGGTGTTGGGATTATTGCTGGAGGGCCGTGGAATTGTGTCGCGAGTATTCCCGGAAATGATCTGACGCCTAAGCTTGTGAGTGCCACCACAACCTGTATGGACCCTTGCAAGTACAGCTGGTTTGGTTGCCCTGAAACTCTATATCCTAATAGTCGTTATTTGTCTGAACTAGCCAAGACTGAAGCTGAGCGAGGCAGCATAGCTAGGTTAGAGAATCTTTCTGACGATAAAGTTTATATCTTTTCTGGCCTTAAAGATAAAACCGTTAGACAGGTTGTAGTAGATCAGACACTGTCTTTCTATAAGTACTTAGAGCTTGATGGAAGTGCTATTCGCTACGATAACAGAGTAGCTGCAGGGCACGGATTCATTACTGATGATCTTGAAGATAATTCGTGTGCTCAGACCGAAAAGCCATGGATCAATAATTGTGGCTTCTCCCAAGCACGGCGATTGCTAGAGCATATCTATGGCGAATTAGAGGTAGATGTTAAAGAGCTGTCAGGTGAGTTGATTAAGTTTGATCAAACGCCATTCATCTCAGGTGAATACACTAGTCTAGACGATATGGGTTATGTCTATATTCCTGAGAGTTGCCGTAGTGAATCTTGCCGAGTGCATGTGGCTCTACATGGTTGCCGGCAGGGGGATGAATTTTTGGGAGATCGATTTGTATCGGGTACGGGTTATAACGAAACAGCGGATGCTAATCAGTTGATTATCCTTTACCCGCAAGTGAAACCATCCTCAATCATGCCTTTAAACCCTCGTGGCTGTTGGGATTTTTGGGGGTATAGCAGTAATAGCTTACCGCCATATCATTACTATAAAAGAAGTGCGCCACAGATGAAGGCGATCAATCAAATGGTTAATCGCTTAACCTCAAAACCGACTAATGAGTTTTAGCAGTGCAAGTTTGAGGATTAGATAGTTAGCTGAATTTAAGCTTCATGTCGGCGCTTTCTAGATAACTCGCTTCTTGCTCAAGCCCAGCTTCGGTCAATGGATGATGAGATAGCCAGTCCTCTGGGAAATTCATGTTCAGTACTTTGCCGTCAAAGCTAAACGTGATCGCCGGTAGGCGATCTGAAGAGCGACTGCGATGGAGTACAACTGCGAGCCTTAGAAGCACGCAAAGTCGACGATAAGGCTCTTGCAGGCGTTTCGGTAGTACCTTGAACTCATCTTTAGGGAATTTTCGGCGATGACCGCGTACGAGAGTCGCTAGTTGGTGCTGCTCGCGCGTGGTAAAGCCTGGTAGATCAGAGTGACTAAGCAGATAAGCACTATGTTTATGGAACTGGCTGTGCGCGATTGTTAAACCAATCTCATGGGTGCGTGCTGCCCAACAAAGCATATCGTAGTGTTTCGAAGAAAGGTGCCAGCTTTCTTTCAATTGAGCCCAAGCAAGTAGAGCTGTTTGTTCGACACGTTCGGCTTGCTCTTGGTCAACATGGTAGCGCTGCATAAGTGCGGTGATGCTGCGATCACGGACGTCTTCATGCTTTAAACGGCCTGCCATATCATAGAGAACGCCTTCACGCAGTGCGCCTTCGGAGAAGCTCAATTTCTCAAGATTTAGAGCTTCGAATATACCGCATAAGATGGCAACGCCTGCAGTTAGGACGGTTTTTCGTTCAGATTTAATGCCATTAATGTCGATATCGTCGCTGTGTTTGAAGGTCAGCAGAAGATCTCTAAGTTGTTGTAATCCTTCCCAGGTAATTGAATCTTGGCTGTAGCCATAATCTTGGCAAATATTGCGAACGGCTTTGATTGTGCCTGATGCACCTACTGCACTGTTCCAGCCTAGATTGCGATATTCTCGGACGATCGATTGCAGTTCTTGGCGAGCGGCTGTGCGAGCGCGTTTAAAGTTGGAGGCAGAGATAATGCCATCTTTAAAATAGCGTTTGGTATAGCTAACGCAGCCCATATGGAGGCTTTCCATAGTGCGGGGCTCAAAGCGCTCGCCAATAATAAACTCGGTACTGCCACCACCAATATCAATGACTAAGCGGGAGCCTTGATCATCTGCAAGGGTGTGGGATACACCTAAATAGATAAGGCGTGCCTCCTCACGACCCGCGATTATCTCCAGTGGAGTTTCTAGGATAGCTTCAGCTTCCTCAATAAACTCTCGGCTATTCTTGGCTTCACGAAGAGCGTTAGTGCCTACGACTCTAACGGAATCTCTAGGGAGATCTTTGACGCGCTGGGCAAAACGGCTGAGGCATTCAAGCCCACGTTGTTTTGCTTCATCTGTCAGGTAGCGTTTCTCATTGATGCCAGCGGCCAGTTGAACTTTATCGGACAAAAGGTCAATCGGGCGTATCTCACCCTGATCAAGTTGCGCGACAACCATATGGAAACTGTTAGACCCTAAATCAATAGCTGCTAAGCGTTGATCATCTTGTTTATCTGAAACAGTTGAAGGCTCTGTCATGCGTTATCGTCCTATGACCCGATATGGAAGGCTGAGCTAGATTACCAAAAGTACTGCGGTACTGCAGGTGCTTTTCATCTTTTGTTTTAAAGCTTTTTGTTTATAGGGATAGTCTACTGGAAATATGGCCTGGCAGCCCCATGAAATGGGGTTTTATAGCGTTTGAGGTTTAAGCTTATAGCTAAATAATTGACCGTTATGCTAGGGAATTACCCTTGTAGGCGTTACACAATAGGCGGCGAGGATGCTATTATCGGCAGTCTTATTGAAAAATAATGGGCGCAGCGGAGAAAAGTTCCCATGAGTGAAAACATTGTAAATGTTACAGATGCTTCCTTTGAGGAAGATGTTCTCAAAGCTGAAGGTGCAGTATTAGTTGATTACTGGGCTGAGTGGTGTGGTCCTTGTAAGATGATCGCCCCTGTTCTGGAAGAGATCGCTAAAGAGTACGGTGACCAGTTGAAAATTTGTAAACTGAACATCGATGAAAACAGCGAAACTCCACCAAAATTTGGTATTCGTGGTATCCCTACATTGATGCTTTTCAAAGGCGGTAATGTAGAAGCTACTAAGGTTGGCGCACTATCTAAATCGCAGCTTTCTGCGTTTATTGAAGCTAATCTTTAATAGATTGATACCTAGAAAGTGTAATGTGGCTCAAAACATTACACTTTCTTACCTTTGCACTATAGACAGACCCTTACCTACCTTCTATAGTGTTGCTTGTTTGGTCCTCCCGCTAAAATCTTTTTCCTTCTTTGTATTTTATGCGAGAGCGTTTTGACCAACGTTCGACTATCTTCTTAAATTCCATCCACATATTAAAAATTAGCTTCGTGCTTCTTTTCTTCAAACTATGAATCTTACCGAACTAAAAACAAAAAGCGTTCCCGAGTTACTTGAAATTGCCAAAGGCATGGGAATGGATAATCTGGCTCGTTCCCGTAAACAGGATGTTATTTTCGCTATCCTTAAGCGTCATGCGAAAGGCGGTGAAGACATCTACGGTAATGGCGTCTTAGAAATTCTGCAGGATGGTTTTGGTTTCCTGCGTTCCGCTGACTCCTCATACCTAGCTGGCCCGGATGATATTTACGTATCTCCAAGTCAGATTCGTCGTTTCAACCTACGTACAGGTGACACGATTGCGGGTAAGATTCGTCCACCTAAAGATGGTGAGCGTTACTTTGCATTATTGAAAGTTAATGAAATTAACTACGATAAGCCTGATAACGCGAAGAACAAGATTCTTTTCGAAAACCTGACGCCTTTATTTGCGCAGGATCGTTTGCGGATGGAAATCGGTAACGGCAGTACAGAAGATCTGACTGCACGTGTTATCGATCTGGTTTGCCCAATGGGTAAAGGTCAGCGTGCTTTGGTTGTATCACCGCCTAAAGCCGGTAAGACCTTGATGCTGCAGAACATCGCTAACAGCATCACCCGTAACAACCCAGAAACTCACCTGATTGTATTGCTAATCGATGAGCGTCCTGAGGAAGTAACAGAGATGCAGCGTACCGTTCGCGGTGAAGTGGTTGCATCTACCTTCGATGAGCCGCCATCACGTCACGTTCAAGTGGCTGAGATGGTTATCGAGAAAGCTAAGCGTCTAACTGAACACAAGAAAGACGTGGTTATCCTTCTGGACTCTATCACGCGTTTGGCGCGTGCTTACAACACAGTTATTCCATCTTCCGGTAAAGTACTAACCGGTGGTGTTGATGCCCATGCGCTAGAGCGTCCTAAGCGCTTCTTTGGTGCTGCTCGTAACATCGAAGAGGGCGGTAGCTTAACAATCATCGCAACAGCGTTGGTTGATACGGGTTCTAAGATGGACGAAGTTATCTTTGAGGAATTCAAAGGTACTGGTAACTCTGAAGTTCACTTGGATCGTAAAGTTGCTGAGAAGCGTGTATTCCCAGCAATCAACATCCGTCGTTCTGGTACGCGTCGTGAAGATCTTCTTACATCTGAAGAAGAGCTACAGCGTATGTGGATCCTACGTAAGCTTCTAGATCCAATGGAAGATACTGCAGCGACAGAGTTTGTCATCGACAAGCTGAAAGACTTTAAAACAAACGACGAATTCTTCCTTTCTATGAAACGGAAGTAAACCGGTTTGCGTATTAAAGGGTGAGCATCTGCTTGCCCTTTTTTATATCTACTAGGTCTGATTATGGCGACACCCAAATATAAAGATCTGCGTGACTTTATCCACATGCTGGAAGAGCGTGGCGAGTTAAAGCGTATTAAACAAGAGATTGATCCTAATCTGGAGATGACCGAGATTAGTGATCGTACTCTCAAAGCAGGCGGTCCAGCTCTGCTGTTTGAAAACCCTAAAGGTTCCTCTTATCCAGTGTTAGCTAACTTGTTTGGTACGCCAGAACGTGTAGCGATGGGTATGGGAGAGGAGTCTGTAGAAGCGCTGAGAGATGTAGGTAAGCTCTTATCTCAATTAAAAGAGCCTGAACCACCTAAAGGTATGAAGGACGCTTGGGAAAAGCTGCCTATCTTTAAGCAAGTGCTTAATATGGGCCCCAAGCTGGTTAAGTCAGCGCCTTGTCAGAAGCATGTGATCGAAGGGGATGATGTTGATCTAAATACCCTTCCTATTCAAACTTGCTGGCCGGGGGATGCGGCACCATTGGTTACTTGGCCTTTGGTGATTACACGCGGTCCTAATAAAGAACGACAGAATTTAGGTATCTACCGTCAGCAATTAATCGGCAAAAATAAACTGATTATGCGTTGGCTCGCACACCGTGGAGGTGCACTCGATTTTCGTGAGTGGAAACAGGAACATCCGGGTGATAAGTTCCCTGTTGCCGTTGCTTTAGGTGCTGATCCTGCAACGATTTTGGGTGCAGTGACACCGGTTCCTGATACCTTGTCTGAGTATGCTTTTGCGGGCTTGCTGCGTGGTGGCAAAACTGAAGTTACTCAATGTATTGGCAATGACCTTCATGTTCCTGCTAGCGCTGAGTTCATCTTAGAGGGTTATATTGATCCGGACGAGATGGCTGATGAAGGCCCATTTGGCGACCATACCGGTTACTACAACGAGGTTGATAGCTTCCCTGTATTTACGGTCGAGCGCATTACCCATCGAAGTAACCCAATCTATCACAGCACCTATACTGGCCGTCCACCTGATGAGCCAGCTATCTTAGGTGTTGCGCTGAACGAAGTGTTCGTACCGATTCTGCAGAAACAGTTCCCTGAGATTGTAGATTTTTATCTGCCGCCTGAAGGCTGTTCTTACCGTATGGCGGTAGTGACGATTAAAAAGCAGTATCCGGGTCATGCTAAACGTGTGATGTTGGGTGTTTGGTCGTTCTTAAGACAGTTTATGTACACCAAATTCGTGATCGTTTGCGATGATGATGTGAATGCCCGTGATTGGAATGATGTGATCTGGGCGATCACTACGCGTATGGATCCTCAGCGAGATACGGTGATGATCGATAATACACCGATCGATTATCTCGACTTTGCTTCGCCTGTGTCAGGCCTCGGCTCTAAAATGGGCATGGATGCGACCAATAAATGGGAAGGTGAAACAACCCGTGAATGGGGTGAACCTATCGTTATGGATCCAGAAGTTCAGAGCAAAGTGGACGATATCTGGGACGAATTGGGTATTTTAAAGTGATCTATGCCTAAGCATATTCTGATCGAAAATAACGGGAATAAAATTCCTTCTGGATTAGATGAAACCCTGCTGGAAAGTTTACATCGAGCAGGGTATAAAATGCGCGTCAGCTGTCGCAATGGTGTTTGTGAAATTTGCGAAGTAAAGCTGCTTGAAGGCGAAATTAAACAACGCTATCCAGAACTTCATCTCTGTGTTGATAGCGTTCAAACTACTCGTAGTGCACCAAGTGTACTAGCATGTACATGTAAACCCTTAAGTGATGTAAGGGTCAGGATTGAAGGGTTAAAAAGCCCTGGAGAGTTATCTGTGAAAAAGCTCCTTTGTGATATTAAGGCATTTGAAAAGCTAAACCACGATGTGTACCGCATCCGCCTGCAAATGCCTGCAACGGCTTCTCTATCTGCCGAATTTTTTGCTGGTCAGTATTTAGATATCTTTTTGCCAGACGGTAAGCAGGCTTCATTTTCTATTGGTTCTGCGCCAGATACGGGTCGTGATATCGAGTTACATATCCGTCATATGCCTGAGAGTGAAATGTCTAATGCGATTATCGGGCATTTAAAAAGCGAAAAAACGGTAGAGATTGAACTACCGAAAGGTGACTGCTACCTACAAGCTCATAAACTAAAGCCTGATACACGTTTAATTTTGGCTGCGGCGAGCACGGGCTTTGCGCAAGTGAAGAGCGTGGTAGAACATCTATTGGCTAATCAATTTGGTAACCCAATCTATATTTATTGGGGCGCGTGTGTAGAAGAAGACATGTATTTGGAAAAGTTGCCAATGCAATGGGCTGCAGAACATCCAAATGTTCACTTTGAGCCGATTGTGAGTGAACCTGAAAATAGTCCTGGTTGGACAGGTCGTACAGGTCTTCTACCGGATGCTGTTTTAGAAGATTTTGCCGATTTCGAAAATGTAGAAATCTTCGCAAGTGGCTCTCCAGGTATGGTTTATGCGTTGCTAGATGCGTGTGAACCACGTGGCTTTGAAGAAGCGAATATGCACTCTGATGTATTTGCTTATGCGCCAAGACCTAAGAGTTAATTCGCCTCCCTATCAAAAAAGGAGCCTCTGGCTCCTTTTTTATTGCCCAATTGTCCCTAAAAAGTGTGTTTTACACTAGCTAGCTGTAACAAAGCTTTCTTATAAATGCTTTTCTGATCATTTTTTATTAGAATCCACGGTTCGCGCTTACCCTAATCGCTTAGTTATGGATCTCTATCTGAACGGTTATCGATAAACGCCGAGCCAGAATTGCGCTAGCTAGACGTTTTACCTGTTTCTATCAACTTACTTGGATGTATTCAGATGCAATCATTCGCTGCCTTAATGATTCGATCCCTTGTTTATCTGCTATTTATGGCAGGTGTAGCAAATATCTTTGCAATGGAAGGTTATGCCCTATTGGCAGAGAGTAAGTACGATGAAGGTTCGGCGACAGAGTTGATGCACGATACGTTTGCTTTCGTTACCTGCATGCTATTTTTAGTCGGCGCTTATTACAGTGATACGTTGCGTCCAGCTGCTGTGGTTGTTGCCACGTTGAGTGGCATGATGCTGATTCGTGAGTTTGATGCTTTCTTAGACGAGAATATGTTTGATGGCGCATGGCAGACGCTGGTTTGCATCTTGATTGCTACATCGACTTTATATTTGATTAGGCAACATCACCCGGTTAAACCTTCCTTAATTGAATTCTCGAAACTGTCCAGTGCTGGTATCTATCTGAGCGGTATCTTGGTTGTATTAGTATTTTCACGTCTGTTTGGCCGCGGTTCCTTCTGGGAAGCGGTAATGGGTGATGGCTATGTAAGGGTCGTGAAGAATATTGTAGAAGAGGGAACTGAACTTATGGGCTATACGTTACTGGTTATAGCTGCGGTTGAGTTTTTGTGGCAGATTGTCAGTCAGCGAAAAGTGAGCGTAGATAACCCTTAGGTTAGAGATCTACAATAAATGAAAGAGGAGCTGCAAGCTCCTCTTTTGCTTTTGGCTGGCAATAACTTCGGTCGCGGGATAAGCTGTATAAAATCCATAACTACCTCAGGGACTTTTGAGTTCTATGGAAGGGCAAAGCTCTGAAGTATTGATGGTTCGGCAGCCTATCTTTGATCGAAACCTCAAGATCATCTCTTATCAGCTGCGCTATCAATATTCTGAATACATCGAAGATTCGTTATTTGATCCTGAAACTGAAGGGTCAATGCTCGTTATGCATACCTTCACCAGCCTGTTTCAAGACGGTCATATCCATAAAGTACCTGTGTTTCTGCCTTTTCCTAGTTCGATGCTACAGGAGGGGAGCTCTCTAGCTTTGCCTAGAAAGGAGATAGTTATTGAAGTCCATCCAGATATAACAGTGACTGAAGAGGTTATCGCCCACCTTAGAATGCTTTCCAAACAAGGGTACCGAATCGCTTTGGATGGGTTCTCAATGCAACCTCATCTAATTCCTTTAATTAAGCTGGTCAACATCATCAAAATTGATTTTAGCTTGATGCATCGGACTAAAATCAAAAAGTTGGTAGCCACGCTGAATAAGGCGAAAAAGACCGCATTAGCGCAAAATGTAGATGACTTTGAGACTCTTCAATTCTGTAAAAAGGTTGGGTTTAAGCTGTTCCAAGGAGGCTTTATTAGTCGTCCAGTTAAGGTACTGGGGAAAGATGTGCCGGGTAATAGCGCGGCTTTAATGCAGCTTTTGCAACAGCTGCAACGTCCGGATATTACGCCTTCAGAAATTGAAGAGCTGATTATCATGGACCCTAAGCTTAGTTTTAAAATCCTAAAAGTAGTTAATTCAGCTGCTTATCAGCAGAACCGTTCGATTGATTCTATGCAGCAGGCGGTGGTGATCTTGGGGCATGATCAAATTCGGAAGTGGGCGACTCTGATTACATTAGCCAGTAACCCTGACAAACCCGAAGAGCTTGCTAGAAACCTATTAGTACGTGGTCGTATGTGTGAGTTACTAGCAGAATCATCTGAATCATTGCAGCAAGATAGTGCTTTTATGGTGGGGATGATCTCTCAGTTAGACCTCTTGTTAGATGTAGAAATGGATGAAATTTTGCGTCAGATTCCTCTAGATGAAAGCATTAAGCATGCGATATCTGATTTTGAAGGGGAGTTGGGTGGATTGCTGAAAGTTGTGATTGCTTTCGAAAAAGCAGATTGGAAAGAGGTTGAAGCTTCAGCTTTTGGAAAAGAGTTTTTTGATGTGGCTTATCGCCATAGTTTGCATTGGGCAGAACAAGCGATGGAGGCCTTAGTGCAAACGGAATAAATAAAAAAGGATGCTATGCAGCATCCTTTTGTATGGTCTTGTAAAGCTATCAAGCGCTAGCTTTTTGCTCTACTGGCATCGGTAGCTCAGGCAGGCCTGATGCAACAATGCTTAGGTTTTCTTGTAGTAAACCTTGTGCCTTTTCATCTTCGCCTAGGTGGCGAAGTAGGCGCGTTAACTCACCTAAAGTCTCTGGTTTAGCATCTAGCTTAAGGCTTTGCTCAAAGTACTTTACTGCCTGGCCCCAGTGCTCATTGCGCAGGGATAGACGGCCTAAGGTTAATAATAGTTCAGGGCTTTCAGCGTGAGCTTTCTGCCAGCTGCGAGCGCTATCAAGCTGCTTCTTGGCATTTTCGCCATTAATGCGGCCATATAGCGTAACCAATTTCTCGTCCCAGTTCTTCTTAATCAAACTGCGAAGATTTTGCTCAGCACGATCTTCGGCGCCAAGAGAAACCAGTAGTTCGGTGTAATGTTGAACAATTTCACCATTCTTAGTTTGCTCTGTCGGCAGATCAGACCAAGCATCGCTCAATGCTTTTAGGCGGTCTTCTTCACTGGTTTCCACAGGAAGCTTGCTAACACTGTCTTCAAGAATATGAGTACAGCATTCTGCGCTTAGGTCATATAGCTCTTCCGTTTTAAGCGCTTGGTGTTTACGCAGTGCCGGAATTAGTTGAGAAAGTGCTTTCCAGTCATTCAGACGAAGGTAAACATCTTTCAGCAACTTCATTACGTATGTGTTTTTAGGCGCGAGTGTGCGCAAACGTAGAAGCGTTGCTAGGCAAGGCTCTAGCTGACCACGAGATAGTTGAATCTCAGCTTGAGAGATAGCAACAGTTACTTCGGCTTCAGGCGTTGTGTTGCGTGCCTTTTGTAGAAGTTCGTCAGCTGCAGCTTCATTGTTTTGCTCATGTGCAGCTTTTGCTGCAGCTAGGTAGTTTACTAGCGGCAGATCAGAGCGCTCAGCGGCTTGTGCCAGCTGCTTCTGTGCTTGAGCCCAGTTGCCTTCAGATAACGAAGTTAAGCCTTTTAGCGTCTTACGGCGGCTGATTAGCTGGTTTCTGTTATCTTTCCAAGCTTTTAGCTTAGTAGTTGGCAGTTGAGTATGAGTGACTAAGTTTAATAGCCAGTGACCAATGACAAAACCTACAGCCAAAACGATGAGAAGAACCCATAGGCTGGTTTCGATCGTTGTTTGGTTATAGGCGATCAAGACGTAGCCTGAATCTTTGATCATCATCTCACCGACGAATGCACCGCCAGCAAGAATGATCAGCAGAAGTAGGACAAGTTTTTTCATTATGAAGCCCCTTGTTCCTTAAGTTTTGTCATATGAGCAAGGTAGTTCTTCAGGCTGCGTAGAGAACCAGAAATATCTGGCATCTCAGCCGTTACTTTAACGCTCTTTAGCTCAGAAATACCGCGCAGCAAGCTTTGCGTAGTACCGTCGCTTTGCTCGAAGTAAGTAGAAACCCAATCGTGCGCTTTGTTTAGGCTGGCATCATAAGATGATTGCTTACGCTGCAGTAGAGCAAGCTGAGCTTGTTCTAGCATAAGGTGAAGGTTTTGCTGTAGGTAGTAAGTTTGCTGTGGTGATAGCAATGGTTCAATTGGCTCGTCACGGTGCTGGATAACCACAAGCTTGTTAAGTTTGTCGGTTGCTTTGCTCCATGATTCTTCTAGACCAGCCGTCCAAGATTCTTCGACTACCTCTGGCGTAACTTCTTCCAATAGGTCTGGTAGCTTGTGCTGTTTAGAGATTGGGATTAAACGTAGGTTTTGTACCTGATTGTTTAATGCGCCAAGCTGTAGGAAAACGCCTTCTGTATCCAATACCGGTACTGCTTCTAATGCTGCGATATCAGCAGCTAAAGCCTTACGTACATCGTAAATGGAAACGTCGTCAGTCTCTTTGAGGATTTTGTCAGCGGATTTCAGTAGTTTCAGTGCGCCTGCGGACGTTTGTTCCATTAGTACGCGCTGATTAGCGAGACGTAACAGGTATTCCACTTCAGCTAGAAGCCAGTCTTTACGATTGGTTTTCTGGTTAGCTGTCACTTGCTGGATGCTTTTAGTTAGACGTGCTTGCAGCTCATCAATGTTGTTTTTGTCTGCTTGGCTTTGAGATTTTAGTTGGCCCAATGTTTGATTCATGCCAGCTAATGCTTGATCGACAGAGCCTCGAGCGTCGCTTAGAGATGAGCTAACCTGAGCTTCAATCGCTGCGTTATTCTGAGCAACGCTATCGCTCTGTTGTAGGGATAGCCAGTACAGGTAACCAGCAGCACCTAAAGCGATAATAGAGATAGGCAGTGCTAGTTTGCCAGGCCATGTTGCAGGCTTCTTCTCTTTCTCTTCTTTTGGTTCAGGAGCAGATTGTTCTGATGCAGCGACATTGTCTGCTTCAGCCGTTGTTTCTTCTGCTTCTTTGTTAGTCTCTTCTGCAGCGGCTTCTTCCTGTTCAGCGACTGCTTCTGTAGTTTCTTCAACCACTTCTTCAACAACCTCAGTTGCAGGTACATCTTGAGTGGTTTTCTTATCTTCCTGCGATTGTTTCTTTTTGTTGCTCATCTGTCGATTTCCGCAAAAGTCAGTGACTGCTTCAGGGTGTCGATCATTGCTTGATCGTCAGGCCCCGAGGCCGTGGTTACTCTGTTGAATCCAGCTGCTTCGGCAGCTTTTTTAATACGTTCACTGGGCACAACAAGATGACAGCGTAATAGTGAATCAGTGCTGAATTTGCCATTAGGGCGCTGTATCAAGTCCAGTAAATTGTCGAGTCCTGCACCGCTGCTGATAAATATGGCATCTAAAGGCCGATTAAAAAGGGCATCGGCAATATCAGCGTCGGAATATGCAGGACATTCACGGCGGTAGAGTTCAGCATAGCTAACCTCGGCTCCCCGTGCACGAAGTTCAGTGGCTAATTTTTCCCGTCCACCCTGGCCTCGCATAATTAAAATCTTGTCGCCAGTTATCTGTTGCAGCGCAGGTGATGCTAATAGCGCTTCTGAATCGTACCCCAGAGGGCTGTGATAGGCATCTATACCATAGTTGTTCAATAGTGCCGCACTCTGCTTTCCGATCGCTAGCCATTGAACGCCCAGTGGCAGTTGCGGCCAGTATAAGTCGATCCACTCATAACCAATCTCAACCGCATTTGGGCTGATAAAAATGACATGCTGAAATAGATCGAGATCTAAAATGTGTTGTTTCAGTGGATGAAAGTTTTCATCAGTTTCAGCGATGGGTTGGATTTTGAGTAGAGGAAAGGGGGTTGGTTCCGCGCCAAGGGCGCGGAGTTGTTCGGTAAGCTTTTGGGTCTGATGCTCAGGACGTGTCACCAGAACCCTAAGGTTGATTAAAGAGTTAGGCATCTGCTTTGTTATATACAGCGTCCAAAATCTCTTTAGCACCTGCGGCTAAAAGTCGATCAGCCAGTTCTACGCCAATGGCTTCGGCATCAGACGGAGCGCCGCGTTGTTCGTCGCGAAGAATCAACGTACCGTCTGGTTTTGCAACTAGGCCGCGTAGGTAGAGTTCAGAATTTTCATCGTTCAGCGTCGCGTAGCAGGCGATAGGTACCTGACAGCCGCCTTCAAGGCGCTTGTTCATAGCGCGCTCTGCCGTTACACGCCAAGCCGTTTCGGTGTCGTGTAGTGGCTTAAGAAGTTCATGCAGTTCGGCATCATCTGTACGGCACTCAATGCCTACAGCGCCTTGGCCACCTGCCGGTAGGCTGAAATCTACAGAAATTTCTGAACGAATACGTTCAGGCATCTCTAGACGAATTAGACCTGCAGAGGCAAGGATGATCGCATCATATTCGCCTTCGTCTAGCTTACGTAGACGTGTATTGACGTTACCGCGAAGCCATTTGATCTCTAAGTCAGGGCGTTTTTCGCGAATTTGCGCTTCACGACGTAGAGAAGATGTACCGACTACAGCGCCTTGAGGTAGTTCATCAATGCTGTTGTAAGTATTAGAGACAAAAGCATCGGTTGGCTGTTCGCGTGGGCAGATCACGGCCAAACCTAAGCCTTCTGGAAACTCCATCGGTACATCCTTCATGGAGTGAACCGCGATATCAGCTTCACCGGCTAGCATTGCTTCTTCTAGCTCTTTTACAAACAGACCTTTACCGCCCACTTTGGCTAGTGGTGCATCAAGGATCTTATCGCCTTTAGATACCATGCCGAGTAATTCGACTTTAATGTCTGCGTGATGGCGTTCTAGCTCGGCTTTTACATATTCTGCCTGCCATAGGGCCAATGGGCTTTTACGGGTAGCAATGCGGATGGTTCTGCTCATAAAAGTAGTCTCAAATACGGCATATTTAATATTTGTTGCCGATTGTAGCAGATTGCAGGGCGCGATATAGACACCTCAAGCGAAAGGGCATGATATAATGTCGCGCAAATTTTGTGATATCGGCTAAAAATAGCTGATTAAGTCTCCGAGTAATTTGAGGTTTTCCCATGAGTGATAAAACTAACCAGCAGTGGGGCGGTCGTTTTAATGAGCCAACGGATGCTTTCGTTGCGCGTTTTACGGCTTCCGTTGAATTTGATCAGCGTATGTATCTGCAGGATATTCGCGGTTCTATTGCTCATGCGAAGATGCTGACAAAAGCAGGCGTTCTTACCGAAGAAGAGCGTGACGATATTATCCGTGGTCTTGGCGAAATTCGTGTAGAGATCGAGCGCGGCGAATTTGAATGGTCAATTGAGCTAGAAGATGTGCACATGAACATCGAAGCGGCTTTGACTAAGAAAATTGGTATCACGGGCAAGAAGCTACACACAGGTCGTTCTCGTAATGACCAAGTAGCGACAGATATTCGTTTGTACCTACGTGATGAGATCGATCTAATCTTGGCTGAAATTACGCGTCTACAGCAGGGCCTATTGGGTATTGCTGAGCGTGAAGCTGATACGATCATGCCAGGTTTTACTCACCTTCAAACAGCTCAGCCTGTGACCTTTGGTCATCACCTGCTTGCTTGGTTCGAGATGCTAACCCGTGACTTCGGCCGTTTCGAAGATTGTCGTGAGCGTGCCAACATCATGCCGCTAGGTGCTGCAGCCCTTGCGGGTACAACTTACCCAATTCAGCGTGATCTAACTTGCGAGCTACTTGAGTTTAATGCTCCGGCTGAAAACTCTTTGGATGCGGTTTCTGATCGTGACTTCGCGATCGAGTTCTGTTCCGCGTCTAGTATCTTGTTGATGCACCTAACGCGTATGTCTGAAGAGTTGGTTCTATGGACATCTGCTCAGTTTGATTTCATCAACCTGCCAGATCGTTTCTGCACAGGCTCTTCAATCATGCCGCAGAAAAAGAACCCAGATGTACCTGAGTTAGTACGTGGTAAGTCTGGTCGTGTTTACGGCCATTTGATGAGCTTGCTAACGTTGATGAAGTCTCAGCCACTGGCATACAACAAAGATAACCAAGAAGATAAAGAGCCGCTGTTTGATGCAATCGATACAGTGAAAGGTTGTCTACGTGCATTTGCTGACATGGTGCCTGCGCTTGAGTCTAAGAAAGAAAGCATGCGTGAAGCAGCGCTTCGCGGTTTCTCTACTGCGACAGACTTGGCGGATTACCTAGTGCGTAAAGGCATGCCTTTCCGAGATGCTCACGAAGTTGTAGGTAAATCTGTAGCCTACGGTATCGAACAGAATAAAGATCTAGGTGAAATGACGTTGGAAGAGCTTGTTCAGTTCTCCGATACGATCGAGCAGGATGTATTTGAAGTGCTAACGCTTGAAGGTTCTGTTGCAGCTCGTGATCACATTGGTGGTACAGCGCCAAATCAGGTACGTGCAGCTGTGAAGCGTGGCCAAGCTAAATTGGATGCGCGCGGTTAATCGCTCATCTTAGAAAGAAAAAACGCGCTGCCTTGAGAAAGGTAAGCGCGTTTTTTGTTTCTATGCTTTATGGCTTATTTATCTAAGCTGATATCAACCATTAGATCGCTGGCAATATTTTCTAAATCCTGTTGCAGCTCATCTAAGTCTAGGTCGCTGGATGCGAGTAACTCAGCTTCTGCTTTGAACAACAGTTCGGCCGACATAGAACCAGATACTAGTTCGGTGTTTAGACGCTCTACATTCACGTGACGCTTAGCCAGTGCACTAGAAATATCGCGAACGATACCTGGTTTGTCATGGCCAACCAGCTCAAGCTTAAAGTGTTGAGATGCGCCAGTGACTTCTGGTGCTGATGATTGCTCAACTGTTACCTTCAAGCCTTGAGCATCTAGCGCTGTTAGCGCTGCAGTTAATGAAGCTGCTTTATCTTCAGGAACTTCGGTGATTAGAATGCCGGCAAACTTTCCAGCTAATCTGGACATGCCTGATTCAAGCCAGTTGCCGCCATTTTCAGTAATGGTTTGCGCTAGCATTTCGACCAGACCTGGTTTATCAGGACCGATGACGGTTAAGACAAGAGATGTCATCATTGTAGGCTCCACTCTGTACATCATTATTAACTTTATAAGATCACTATAACACTATGATCGAAATTATCAGTGCTCTATGGCCGGTATTTGCACTTATTTTACTAGGCTATGCGGCGAGAAAGAGCGGATTCCTAACCGATGACTTTTGGGGACAGGCGGAAAAGGCGACTTACTTTGTACTGTTTCCTATCTTGCTGGTGTCCCGTTTAGCAAGTACCGATATGACTGCTGTGCCTCTGGATCAGGTAGGGTTGGCTGTTGTGTTGCTGGTTTTGGGTGGTAGTTTGTTGGTCTTTTTGGCGAAACCGTTCTTGAGGGTCGATGCAGCGGGCATTACCTCCATTTATCAGGGTGGAGTTCGTTTCAATGTTTATGTGGGCTTAGCTGCTTCGGCAACCTTGTTTGGTCCTCAAGGGGTAGTGGTCGGTGCAGTGGTCATGGCGCTCATGATCCCCTTGCTGAATTTCTGCTGTGTGCTGGTCTTTTCCTACTTTACCCGTAGCACTCAAGATTTTAAGAGTGTGCTGTTAGCGTTGTTAAAGAATCCACTTATTGTCGGTAGCTTGTGTGGTTTGTTGCTAAATCAGACAGGGGTAGGTTTCCCGAATCTGCTGATGCCTATCGCTGAATTCCTAGGTCGTATGGCTCTGCCTTTAGGGCTGTTATCTGTCGGAGCAGGACTGAGTTTTAAGGTCCTAATGAAAAGTGGCCAAGCGCTTTGTGCAACCTCGTTGATCAAACTGTTAGTAATGCCATTATTGGCCTTTCTTATCTGTGTTGTATTGGGATTGCCAAATGCTGAAATTATCTGGTTGTACGCGGCCTTACCAACGGCTGCATCCTCTTATATTCTGGCGCGTCAGCTTGGTGGGGATGTGCAAATGATGGCTGCCATTATCACCGGACAGACACTTTTCTCGATGTTAACCATACCTTTTATGATGATTTTTCTTAATTTTCTGCAAAAAAGTTTATAAATCAGTAGGTAATTGGCTCTTTTTACAATTCTGGATTAAAATAATTATGTAACTGGCCGATAGTTTTATTGCCCCATGATTTATAAGGGGTTGCAAAAAACTGTATTTATGAAAAACTACGGCCGGGCATTAAGTAAACGAGCGTTTGTTTAATGTGTGGTAAACCTTATAGGCAGAATAATGAAAAAAGGTCCTGATCTGGTTCTAATCTTGGTAGTCGTGTTTGTACTAGGGTCTGTAATGACCGGCGTATCACATGCAGATTTCCAGTTTGCTTCTCTGTTTGAGCAAGTCTTTAACAGCTAAGCTTTCAATTGCGTTATAGATAGCTCCTGCTATCAGTAACAATCGATGTTAGAGGGATATCCCAGCTCTCTACAGGTAACTCTTCTACTCTCTGAATTTCATGTGCCAGCCCGATAAGGCTTGGTCCTTTCATGCTTTTCTTCAGATTTTTAAAGCCGAATGTGCGGTCATAGTATCCGCCGCCCATGCCCATTCGATTGCCTTTTGCATCGAAGGCGACTAGAGGTAACAAGACTAAATCAATTGCCCAAGCGGCTCTGCGTTTGTGCGGCTGTAATTTGGGCTCTCGGATACCGTAGATATTCTTAATCATCGGTGTTTGGTTTGTGTACGGCGTAAACCATAGGCGATTATGAAGAATAGGGTGCAATACAGGTAGGTAGACTTCCTTACCTAATTTCCAGCAGTAGTGAATCAACGGTTCAGGGTTTATCTCGCCATCGTTAGGTAGGTAGATGGCGATACTCTTAGCGCGCCTGAAATCTAAGCGGGTGCGGATATTCTTTAGTAAACCTTGTGCGGCTTGTTCCTGTTGTAGAGGAGTTAAAGAGCGTCTGAGTTGACGAATCCGCTGGCGGAGTTGTTTGCGTTGTTGAGTCATTGTGAAATGAAGATCCCCAAGGTGCCGGTGTCGGATATGGCCCTGAACCCGAAGGTTCAAGGAGGTGGTTACTGAGTATCATTAGGCTTTCCGGTAAATCGGACATGCACACCAGAAACTACGAGCAACCCCCAAAAGTGTGATTATCGGCTCGAGGGACGTAACCAACGGTCGAACACCCCAGGGCATGTTTTTATTATACCCTTTATGATGCCGGTGTCAGGACTTGTAATAAAAATATTTTCTGCTAGGCGGTGCTGTAACTGGCTGTTAAATATACACTTTTCTTAAGTTGAAAAGTTTTCAAGGACAGTGGTTAACTGTCCGAATCAGCAGTTTGTGTTTCGTTGATTAACGCTTGATCAATTTTGTTGCCAAGGTGGCGTAGGCGTTCTTCAATATTGCTGGTGTTCGCTTGCTTGGATTGCAATAACTCATGAGCCAAGTTGAGCGCTGCCATCACCGCTATCCGCTCAAGCCCTAACACTTTGCCTGTTTTTCGGATCTCTAACATTTTCTCATTAAGAAAATCTGCGGAAGCTAATAATTCAGCTTCTGCGTCAGCCGGACAGTTAAAATTAAACTCTTTGTCTAGCAGAGTAATAGTGACAGGTTGGGATTCTGGCTGGCTCATTTGTTTTGCTCCAACGCTTTAAGTCGCATGATCATCGCTTGAATTTTGGATTGCGTTTGTTCGTTGAGCTGTACTAGTTGAGCACGCTCCTCTTTAAGCTGTTGTTCACGGGCGCGCAGCTGAATATTTTCCTGATTTAGTTGTTCGCAGCGTTCCAGAAGTTGATCGATTTTCTGTTCCAGCGCGTTAAAGTAATGCTCAGTCATGCAGAAAGAATGCCCCTAAAGCTAAATTATTCTCAGCAGGACTATAATCAGCCCCTGTCTGTGGGTCAATGACGCTGCACAGGAAGTGTTGAAATGCTAGGATTAACAGCACGATATTATTGATGGATTCGATTCATGTCTTTAGAAAATGTACCTGTAGATCTACCCGATTTTGAACTTATCGCAAATATGTTTGTAGAGGAGGGGGTGAGAGCTGTTTCACCTTCAGAACTCCACGGAGTTATCTCGGGACATTTAGCTGCGGGTGCACGTTTAAAACCAGCGGCGTTGGAGAAAATTGTTAATGAATTGCTCGATATCGAGTCACTCTCCCAAGACAGCAGTAAGTCTGTGGTGACGAATCTTTACACCGCTACGCTTGGCTGTATGGAAAGTATGGATCTGGAGTTCGATATGGTGCTTCCAGATGATGAGGATGAGATCTCTATGCGTGCTGAATCGCTAGGGCGTTGGTGTCAGAGCTTCCTAAGTGGATTCGGTCTCTATGGTAAACATACAGATGCCAGCTTATCGCCTGAAGCGAAAGAGACGCTCAATGACCTTGGGCAGATCGCACAAATCTCTTCCGATCTGGAAGAGCTTGATGAAAACGAAGCTGATCTGATGGAAGTTCAAGAATATGTGCGTATGGCTGTTTTGATGCTGTTTACCGAGTGTAATAAAGCGTTAGAAGAGAAAGAAAAAGAGTTTGCTAAAGCTAAGCCAGAAAACAACAGGTTGCATTAATGAAGATCGGTCTTGATCAGTTTGTCGCACGTCGTGCTGCGTTGATGGCGCAGATGTCACCGGGCAGTATCGCGATTATTCCTTCTGCGCAGATGAAGCAGCGCAATAGCGATGTTGAATATCCATTTCGTCAGGATAGCAACTTTTACTATTTAACAGGTTTTAACGAGCCGGATGCTGTGTTGCTATTGATGCCGGGTCGTACAGATGGTGAATCGGTGCTGTTTTGTCGTAATCGTGACAAACTGATGGAGATCTGGAATGGCTATCGAGCAGGGCCTGAAGGCGCTGTTAATGACTTTGGCATGGATGAGGCCCATGCCATCGATGAAGTCGACGATATCCTGCCGGGCCTGTTAAATGGCGTATCTCGAATCTATTACTCCATTGGTAAAGACGAAGAGCTGGATCAACGCGTTCGACACTGGCTAAACCTGATCCGCGCAAAAGTGCGCCAAGGGGCAGTAGCACCTTCAGAATTGGTGATGCTGGATTGCCTGTTACATGAGATGCGCTTGATCAAAGGCGATGCAGAAAAAGAGATGATGCGTCGTGCCGGTGAGATCTCTGCGCAGGGGCACGTTAAGGCGATGCAACTGTGTAAACCGGGTGTGATGGAATATCAGTTAGAAGCGGAGATTTTGCACCACTTCGCGATGAATGGCGCACGCCAGCCAGCGTACTCGACTATCGTGGGTGGCGGAGCAAATGCTTGTGTGCTGCATTACATCGAAAACAGCGAACCGCTCAACGACGGTGATCTGGTGTTAATCGATGCCGGGTGTGAGCTAGATCATTATGCCGGCGATATTACGCGTACTTTTCCTGTAAATGGTCGCTTTAGTCCAGAACAAGCGGCAATATACGAACTGGTTTTGAAAGCACAGAAAGCTTGTATTGAATTCGCGAAACCGGGTGTTTTGTGGGAAGCCGTACACGAAAAATCGGTAGAAGTGTTAACTGCAGGACTGATTGAGTTAGGTTTGCTATCGGGGACGCTGAGTGAAGAGATCTCAGCGGGTCGCTACCGTGATTTTTACATGCACCGTATTGGTCATTGGTTAGGTATGGATGTGCATGATGTTGGCGATTACAAAGTCGATGGCGAATGGCGTCCGTTAGAGCCGGGTATGGTGATGACGGTTGAGCCAGGTATCTATATCGCTGCGGACAACGAAAATGTTGAACCTCGTTGGCGCGGTATTGGTGTGCGTATTGAAGATGATATCTTGATCACTGCAGAGGGTAATGAAAATCTCACTGCAGCTGTGCCGAAAGAAATTGCAGAAATTGAAGCGTTAATGGCAGCAAAATGAAACAGCACTATGACATCGTGGTGATCGGTGGCGGCATGGTGGGCGCGAGCTTAGCTTGTGCTCTTCTGCCAGCGAGTGAACAGCTTGATCTGAATATCGCCGTAATTGAAGCCTTTCCTATGCCTGAGAAAAGCGCACTGGAGTATCAGCCGAGTTATGATTCCAGAGCGACGGCATTGGCTTATGGAAGCCGCTCTATCTACGAAGTCATGGGTATTTGGTCAACGCTAAAAACGCATTTAGCACCCATCAAACATATTCACGTTTCAGATAAAGGTCATTTTGGTGTGACGCGTCTGCATGCAGAGCAGGAAAGAGTGCCTGCTCTGGGCTATGTGGTCGAAAACCAATGGCTTGGACGTGTCCTGCTAGATCGTTTACAGCAGAATGATGCGAATCGCATTGATTTTATCTGCCCTGCCGAAGTGAAAGATGTTCAGTATGGCTCTGACCAGATGGGCGTCACCCTAGAAAAGGAGGGTGAGACGCATCAGTTAACGACTGAATTAGTTGTGATGGCTGATGGTGGCCGTTCCTCATTGCGTGAAGGGATGGGCATGAACTACAGCGAAACAACCTACGAGCAACATGCTGTCATAGCCAACGTCAGCTTAGACCGCTCACACAACGATATTGCTTATGAGCGTTTTACCGATACGGGCCCTATGGCGCTGCTACCGCTGGAAGAGCAAAATGGTGAGCATCGTTGTGGTCTAGTTTGGACAGTGCCTAATGATCAAGTCGATGAAGTGATGGCGCTTGACGAAGCTGAGTTTATAGCGCGTCTACACGAACGCTTTGGTCATCGCGCAGGTAATTTTGTCAAAGTGGGTGAACGACATACCTATCCTCTAAAACTGGTTTTAGCACAGGAGCAGGTGCGTCAGGGTTTAGTGGTGTTAGGTAACGCTGCGCATGCTTTGCACCCAATTGCCGGGCAAGGATACAACTTGGCGTTACGTGGTGTTGTCGCTTTGGCTGATCACCTAATTCAAGCCCGTAAGGTAGGTGGCAATCTAGGTGATTTAAACGTGCTTCAGGATTTCTACGAACAGCAACGACAAGATCAGCAGCGCACAATTGGGCTGAGCGATCAGACTATGAAGCTGTTTTCTAATAATAATATTCTGCTTGCAGCCGGCCGTAACCTAGGCCTGCAACTATTAGATATTTGTCCGCCTGCTAGAACCGTTTTTGCCCGTGGTGCCATGGGCTTAGATATGCCCGCTCCAGACCTGAAATAGAGATAGATCATGCCAGAAAATACACAGGCGCAAGTGCTTAATTCAGATGTAGTGATTGTTGGAGCCGGCATGGTGGGAGTTACTCTTGCTGCGGCTTTGGCGGATGCCGATATTAAAGTAACGCTTTTAGAACAGCGCGAAGGCGATATCAGTGGTTTCTCTGAGTTTGTTAAAGGCGCTCAAGCTAAGGGCTATGACCCTCGTGTCAGTGCGCTCACCTGTGCCTCACAGCAGATCTTAACGTCTGTAGGTGCTTGGAAGTATATGCAGGATTATCGTCTAAGCCCTTACACCGAGATGGATGTTTGGGATGGCGAAGGGACTGGGCATATTCACTTCTCAGCGCGAGAACTGCATGAACCGGCTCTAGGTCATATTGTAGAAAACCGTGTGACACTGGCGGGTTTGTATCAGGTTCTTCTAGAAACACCTTCAGTAGAACTGATTACCGGCGTGACTGTGACGGAGCTATCTCCCCAGTCTGATCAAGGTCGTGCGGTGAAATTGAGTGATGGTCGTATCATTCAAGCGGATTTAGTGGTTGCAGCGGATGGCGCGTTATCAAAAACACGTCAACACGCGGGCCTACCTATGGTGGAATGGGATTATGGTCATCATGCCATTGTGACCACCGTTAAAACCGAGCAGCTTCACCAAGCGACCGCTTGGCAGCGTTTTACCGAAGATGGGCCGCTGGCATTGTTACCTTTGAGTAACGAAGAGGGCGATTACTACTGCTCGATTGTTTGGTCGACATCGCCAGAACATGCCAACGAATTGATGGCATTACCCGATGAAGCGTTTTGCCAGCAATTAGGTCGTGCATTTGAGAGCCGTTTAGGGGAAATAGAATGGTGCGATCAACGCAGCGTTTTTCCGTTACGTCAGCGTCATGCTCAGCATTATATTCAACCTGGCTTTGCTGCGATTGGGGATGCGGCACATACCATCCATCCTCTGGCGGGTCAGGGTGTGAACTTAGGTTTGCTGGATGCTGCTCAGTTAGCTGAAACGTTGATGGAAGCTTCACGTCGAGGTGAGCCTTTAGGCGCTCAATCAGTGTTACGCAGATTCCAGCGCGAACGCCGCAATGACAATATTCAGATGTCTTTAGCTATGGAAAGCTTTAAACGTTTATTTAATACCAGACAGCCTTTAGCTTGCTTGGCGCGCAATATGGGCATGAACTTATTGGATAAACTATCTCCAGTTAAAAATCATATTGTGATGGATGCGATGGGGTTATCTGGTCGTTTGCCACAATTGGCGCAGAGAAACATTCAAGAATAATCGACTTGGATAATCTGATCCGACCATAGTCGCAACCCTAGTTTGTCGTTCAAAGATTGAACTGTGAAGAGAATCCCTATAAATTGTCTTCCCTTTTTTTGTTTTTCAGGTCAATTGATTCGCTCTTGAGCTGAAAAGCAGTTGTTAAAGCCTAGCAAGACCTGTTTATGACGATAACAAGGCCTAAGCTAGCCCCTGATAAGAGTTAATAATATGGGTAGCAAAACTGCATTGTACGAAAAGCACCAAGAGATGGGTGCTAAGCTAGTCGACTTCGGTGGTTGGGATATGCCAATCCACTATGGTTCTCAGGTGGATGAGCATCACAAGGTTCGACAAGCTGCTGGTATGTTTGATGTCTCCCACATGACGGTTGTAGACGTTACCGGCACAGACGCTAAAGAGTATTTACGTTACCTGCTAGCAAACGATGTTGCTAAGTTGCAGGAAAAAGGTAAGGCGATGTACAGCGGCATGCTGAATGAAGATGCTGGTGTAATTGATGATCTTATTGTCTACCTAATGACAGAGCCAGGTGTTGCTGGCGAGTGGTTCCGTGTTGTTGTGAACTGTGCAACACGCGAAAAAGATTTACGTTGGATGTCTGACCAGACAGCTAGCTTTGATGACGTTGCCCTAACAGAGCAGCCAGAATTGGCGATGGTGGCCGTGCAAGGTCCAGACGCATTAGCGTTGGCTAAACAAGCTGTAACTGAGTCTCGCGCTAACTTGATCGATCAGTTAAGTGTTTTCCAAGGTTTAGAGTCAGAAGGCTGGTTTATTGCGAGAACTGGCTATACTGGTGAAGACGGTTTAGAAGTGATGCTGCCTGAAGATGAGGTAGCAGATTTCTGGCAGGCACTCGCGGATGCTGGCGTTGCTCCGTGTGGGCTAGGGGCGCGTGACACTTTGCGTTTAGAGGCGGGTATGAACCTATATGGCGCAGATATGGATGAAACCATTTCTCCACTTGCGGCTAATATGGGTTGGACGATCGCTTGGGAACCGCAAGAGCGTGTATTTATCGGTCGCGAAGCACTACAACAGCAGCGTGATGCAGGTGTGAGCCATAAGCTTGTAGGTCTAGTGATGGAAGCGCGTGGTGTATTACGTGCGCATCAGAAGGTTGTAGTAGACGGCATTGGCGAAGGCGAGATTACCAGTGGTACATTCTCTCCGACGTTGGGTTGTTCGATCGCTATGGCGCGTGTGCCTGTGGGCACAACGGATACAGCTGAAGTGGATCTGCGTGGTAAAGGCAAGTTGGTGTCTGTACGTGTAATTCGTCCTTCTTTTGTCCGTAACGGCAAAAAAGTTTTTGACTAAGAATTCGATTTAAACAGGACCCATAGGGGTAGGAAATAAACATGAGTAACATTCCATCTGAACTGAAATACGTTGCTAGTCACGAGTGGATCCGCGTTGAAGGTGATGGCACCGTTGTCATCGGTGTAACAGATCACGCGCAAGACCTTTTGGGTGACGTAGTTTTCGTTGAGCTGCCAGAAGTCGGTGCTGAAGTAGAATCAGGTGATGAAACAGGTGTTGTTGAGTCTGTTAAAGCTGCATCTGATGTATACGCACCGCTAAGTGGTGAAGTTGTAGCCGTTAACGAAGATCTGGAAGACTCTCCAGAGCTAGTTAACTCTGACCCATACGGTGATGGTTGGTTCTTCAAGTTGAAGCTAAGCGACGCCGATGAGTTGAACGAACTACTAAGCGCAGAAGCTTACAACGATCTGTGCGAATCTGAAGCTTAAGTCAGATTTAGGGCCTCGCCCTGAGAAATAAATACCTTGTCCCGGCTATATGCCGGGACAGTTGTCTGTAAAACAGGAAAAACATGTCACTGCAAACTCTAAAACTAAACAGTGGGGCTGAACGCAGGCTGCGTGGTGGTCACCTTTGGATCTACAGTAACGAAGTGGATAACCGCGTGACGCCGCTGAAGAGCTTTGAGCCGGGCCAGCAGGTTATTGTCGAAACTGACAAAGGCAAACCTTTAGGCGTTGCTTATGTAAACCCAAATACGTTGATTTGCGGTCGAATCGTCAGTCGTGATCTTAAATACACTTTGGATCGTTCCTTAATCATTCACCGTCTTAAAGTGGCGCTATCACTGCGTGAAAGCTGCTTTACTGATGATTGCTATCGTTTGGTGTTTGGTGACAGTGATGCTCTACCAGGTCTAGTGATTGATCGTTTCTACGATGTGTTTGTTGTACAGATCTCTACAGCCGGCATGGAAGCGGTGCTAGATGACATTATCGACGCATTGAACAAAGTGTTCACGCCGAAAGCGATTTTGCTGCGTAACGACGGCAAAATGCGCGATATGGAAGGCTTGGAAACCTACACAGAGATCATCCAGGGTGATATCCCAGAGCTGTGTCCGTTGATGGAAAACTCTGTACCACTGCTAGCGCCACTGCAGAAAGGCCAGAAAACTGGTTGGTTCTACGATCACCGTAATAACCGTGCTCAGATGCAAAAACATGTTGAAGGTAAGCGCGTACTGGATCTGTTTAGTTACGTAGGTGGCTGGGGCGCGCAGGCTTTGGCTGCTGGTGCTAATCAGGCGATCTGTGTCGATGCTTCCCACTTTGCTCTAGAAGTGGCTGCTGAGAACGCGCGTATCAACAATGCGTCTGATCGTTTCGAAGGCTTCCACGGCGATGCCTTTGATATTTGTAAGTCTCTGATTGCAGATAAAGAAAAATTTGATGTGGTTGTGTTGGATCCGCCTGCGTTTATTCAGAAGAAAAAGGATATTCGTAACGGTGAGCGTGCTTACTCCCGTATGAATAATTTCGCCATGCGTCTTCTGAAGAAAGACGGAATCTTAGTGTCTGCGTCATGCTCTATGCATCTTCAACGTGATCGCTTGATCGATATTATTCGTAGTAATAGCCGCGAATTGGATCGTAATGCTCAGATCTTTGATCAGGGGCATCAGGGTGCAGACCACCCGGTACATCCAGCGATTCCCGAAACGGATTACCTTAAATCATTCTTTGTCAGAGTTTTGCCATCGTCTTAACCTGACATCTGTTCCCAGATAGGAGCTTTACCATGCAATATCGTCAGCTAGGTAATACTGATCTCAATGTGAGTCTGATCTGTCTGGGAACTATGACCTTCGGTCGACAAAACACTGAGGTCGAAGCGTTTGAACAGCTGGATTATGCCTGGGCGCAAGGTGTCAATTTTCTTGATGCTGCTGAGATGTATCCAGTGCCTGTGGATGAGCGTTATCAGGGGCTAACAGAGACCTACATCGGTAACTGGATGAAGCAACGGAATAACCGCGATAAGGTGATCGTTGCAACAAAGGTTGCGGGGCCTGGAGATTTTGTCAGCTTTATCCGCCCTGATATGCATTTTGATCGCAAAAATATTCGTGAAGCGATCCAAGGCAGTTTAAAGCGTCTTCAAACCGATTATATCGACTTATACCAACTCCACTGGCCAGATCGCACCACTAATTTCTTTGGTAAGTTAGGCTATCAGCATGCTCCAGAAAACGATGGGGCAGCAATTTTGGAAACCCTAAACATTTTAAAAGAGCTGGTGGATGAAGGCTTGATTAGATATGTGGGCTTATCCAATGAAACGGCATGGGGAACCATGAAGTTTCTCGCTTATGCTGAGCAATTAGGCCTGCCACGAGTTGTTTCCGTACAGAATCCTTACAACTTGTTAAACCGGTCCTCCGAGGTCGGTTTAACCGAGGTTTTGATGCGTGAGCAGGTGTCTCTACTGCCGTATTCACCAATGGCATTTGGTACCTTGAGTGGCAAGTACCTTAATGGCGCTCAGCCTGAGAAAGGCCGTTTAACCCTGTTTCCTGATTACACTCGATATCTGAATGAACAAGGTATAAAAGCGACTGAAGAGTATGTATCGCTAGCGCGAGCGCATAATTTGGATCCAGCTCAGATGGCGTTGGCTTTTGTTAATAGTCGTGATTTTGTTGCCAGTAATATTATTGGCGCAACGACCATGGGGCAGCTGACAGCGAATATAGACTCCGTAAATCTTAACCTTGATGAGGGTTTGCTGACTGAGATTGAAGGGATTCATGTGCGGTATCCAAATCCGTGTCCGTAACATTGCGTAATTGATCAAAAAGGGGAGCTTTAACAGCTCCCCTTTTTTGTTGTGAATTTGTCATTTTCGAGTTCTTTGCCAGACTGTAATCAGCAAGATAAAACAGGTGGGTAGGGTTATGTTACAAGTAAAAGATGCAATGTTTCCTGTGAATAAGCCGCTAAGTGCAGATATGCCCCTAGTTGAGGCGGTTTCTCATATTCTAGATTCTGGGTATTTAGGCTTACCGGTTGTGGATAAGAACTTGAAGGTGGTTGGCTTTTTATCGGAGTTTGATTGTTTGCCCTATTTAGTTACCGACAGTTATCACTGTGATAGCCATGAGATTGTTGGCGATATTATGCGTACCGATCCACTTACGGTTGCACCGGGTTTGAGTATTGTCGATTTGGCTCAGCAGATGGGCTTGGATAAACCAAAAGTGTATGCAGTGGTTGAGCAGAATAAGCTAGTGGGTATCATCACGCGAAGCATGTTGATGCATGAGCTAAATGAGTCTTTGAAGCACTGTAAAGTGGTTGCTTAAGGGCTGTTATTTCGTGAAGGTTTAACCGAAAAGGACGGGGGATCATACCGAAGAATAATTATAGAGAGAACGTTAATTTTAAAAATTATATCGGTTGTTTGACCTATATCAGAAACTCCTGATGTAGTAGGCGCATAATCAGTAATACTGATTAACCAAACTAGAGAGGTAAGCCTATGAACCAGGAGTTACAGACCCCAGACGTTGATGTTCAAACTGCAGATGTGACCTTGCCACCGCAAGAAGAAATCTGCCCTACTGTACTGCTGGATCAGGAAGTTACTGATCTGTTTGAGTCCAGCGAATACCCTTACGATACAAAGATCTCCCGCAAAGAATACGAAAAGCGCAAAAAAGAGCTGCAGATAGAACTATTGAAGATGCAGAACTGGGTGCGCGAGACCGGGCAGCGTGTTGTTATCCTCTTTGAGGGGCGTGACGCAGCCGGTAAAGGTGGAACCATCAAACGTATTATGGAGCACCTCAATCCTCGTGGTGCCCGTGTTGTGGCTTTAGAAAAGCCGACCGAGCAAGAGAAAGGGCAGTGGTATTTCCAGCGTTATATCAATCACCTCCCTACGGCTGGCGAGATCGTGTTATTTGACCGTTCTTGGTACAACCGTGCTGGCGTAGAGAAAGTGATGAACTTCTGTTCGCCCTCTGAGTATTTGGAGTTTATGCGCCAGACCCCCGATCTGGAACGTATGCTGGCGCGAAGCGGCATCAAACTGTTTAAGTTCTGGTTCTCGGTAAGCCGTGACGAGCAGTTCCGACGTTTTCAGGCTCGTCGTGTAGATCCGTTGAAGCAATGGAAGCTTTCTCCAATCGATTTGGCCTCTTTAGATAAGTGGGATTCATATACAGAAGCCAAAGAATCGATGTTTTTCTATACCGATACAGCCGATGCACCTTGGACGGTGATTAAGTCTGACGATAAGAAACGGGCAAGGCTAAATGCAATGCGCCATCTACTTAGTCGTATGCCTTATCCGAATAAAAGTGAAGAGATTGATCTTCAGCCGGATCCGCAAATCGTCAGCAATGCCCAAGGGCAAATTGATCGTCACCCAGTGCATAAGTAAGAGTTAAGGAGTAAAACGATGACAATGAAACAAACTGCACATGCTCAACATGTTGTCTCGTCTTTTAAGGAGAGATTACCAACAGCAATGTGTAACGATATTGGTAAAGAGCATTTTGATGAGTTAGCGCTGTTGATTGAGTCGGCGATCAGTGCGGCTGTTTTGGCAGAGATGGAAAAGGCTGCTGATAAGATTGATAAGTTAGCTCACGATGTTCGCCATTTTGCAGAACACTTTGATTGAGTTTTAGCGGAAATAAAAAGAGAGGCTGTAGCCTCTCTTTTTTGTGCTGATAATTACACCCGATCAACGTAGATCAAGCACAGGCCAAAGGTTGGCGTTGGCATGATCTTCCAGCGTTTCATCTGGGTTTACCGCGACTGGATGAGTTACTTTTTCTAGCAACGGTAAGTCATTGTGGGAATCGCTATAGAAATAGCTGCCTTCCAAATTAAAGTCATTGTGCTTTAACCACTCATTCAGGCGCGTTACTTTGCCATCTTGGAAGCAAGGTATGCCCGCAACTTTACCGGTATATTCCCCGTCTATTTCTTCTGGGTCTGTTGCAATAATATCGTCTACACCAAGCTTGTCTGCGATAGGGCCTGTTACAAAGCGGTTGGTCGCTGTGATAATAAGCAAGTAATCACCTTGTTCGCGGTGGTTTTGCAGAAGCTCAGCGGCTTTGGGTAGCATAATTGGAATGATTTTAGATTCCATAAACTCTAAATGCAGTTTATCTAGCTCTGCACGTTGCATCTGCGCCAAAGGCTTTAGAGCAAAGGCAAGGAATTCAAAAATATCTAATCCGCCATTCTTATATTGCTCGTAAAAGTAGTCGTTTGCGCGACTATACTCATCGCTATCTACAATCCCTTTTTCGCACAAAAATTCGCCCCATGCGTGATCACTGTCACCGGCAAGAAGAGTATTGTCCAGATCAAAAATTGCTAAGCTCAAAAGAGGTTCCTCAACGAATAAGATAGTGTCGCAAGGATAGGGAGGATACGCTTTGAATGCAATTGTCTGAAAAGGGATTTGCTGAGTATCAAAGAATTATGGAACAATAGCTGAAAAATAATTAGGAATAACTAAAGTGATTGATTCAGATGGGTTCAGGCCGAATGTCGGTATCATTCTGGCTAACTCGCTGGGTCAGGTCCTTTGGGCAAGACGAATTGGTCAAGATGCTTGGCAGTTTCCGCAGGGGGGGATCAATGAGGATGAAACCCCTGAAGAAGCAATGTATCGCGAATTAAGAGAAGAGATTGGACTTGCTGCAGAAGATGTAGAGATTGTTGCAGTAACCCGAGGTTGGTTGAGATACCGATTGCCCAAACGAATGATCCGGCGCAATTCGCATCCGGTATGTGTTGGCCAGAAGCAAAAATGGTTTTTGCTACGGATGTTGAGCGCAGATAGTGCGGTAAAAATTGATCACACTGAATCGCCAGAGTTTGATGGTTGGCGTTGGGTGAGCTATTGGTATCCGCTAGGACAGGTTGTGTCATTTAAACGAGAGGTGTATCGCAAGGCAATGCGAGAATTATCACCTAAACTATCGAGATTTAATGCCATAAATACCTAGAAGGAGAGACACTGAATGCTGGATGTGTTGAAGAAGATTGTACAGGAAGTCAGTATCGCGCCAGATTTGGACTCGGTACTGAATCTGATTGTGCGTCGCATCCAGCGTGCTATGTCCACAGAGGTTTGCTCTGTTTATCTATTTGATCCCGAGGATCAATGTTATGTCTTGATGGCGACTGAAGGTCTCAATCAGGAAGCGGTGGGTAGCGTTCGTTTATCGGCCGAAGAAGGCTTGGTGGGTATGGTGGTAGATCGTGCCGAACCAATCAACCTTGAAAATGCCTCCGAGCATCCCGCCTACAAATATGTTGAGTCTACCGGTGAAGAGCGTTTTAACTCTTTCCTCGGCGTGCCTATTATCCATCACCGCGGTGTTTTAGGTGTCTTAGTTGTTCAGCAAAAAGCGCAGCGCCGTTTTGATGAGAGCGAAGAAGCTTTTCTCGTAACCTTATCTGCCCAGCTAGCTGGGGCTATTGCTCATGCTGAAGCTACCGGTTCTTTAGGTGCAATGGGCGAAGAGCCGAGCGGCGAAATCGTCAACTTGCGCTTTGAAGGTGTACCGGGTTCTGCGGGTGTTGCTATTGGTTCAGCTACCGTCGTTGCACCGCCGGCAGATCTAAACTCAGTTCCAGATAAAGTTGCCAAAGACGTTGAGCAGGAAATTGCTAACTTCGAAGCAGCATTAAAACTCGTTCGCCGAGATATCAAAGTTGTTGGCCGCAGTTTAGCCCAGCGTTTGCGTTCAGAAGAGCAGGCGCTATTTGATGTTTATCTGCGGATGTTGGATGACAATGCTCTGGCTGGCGAAGTTGTAGCGAGAATTCGCCAAGGTAACTGGGCACAAGGTGCACTGCGTGAAGTTGTCATGGAGCATGTGCGTCAGTTCTCTATGATGGATGATCCCTATCTGCGTGAACGTGCGACGGATATCAAAGATTTAGGTCGTCGAGTGCTCGCCTATCTGCAAGAAGATGCGCCTGCAGTACTCGAATTTACCGATGAAACAATACTAGTTGCTGATGAACTAACCCCGGCGATGCTTGGAGAAGTGCCGAGCGAGAAGTTGGTCGGTTTAGTTTCTGTGCATGGTTCTAGTAACTCACATGCTGCGATCCTTGCTCGTTCCATGGGCATTCCTACCATTATGGGCGCGGTTGATCTGCCTCTAACGCGTATTGATGGTCGAGAGCTGATTCTTGATGGTTATTCAGGTCGAATTTACGTACAGCCGGGAGAGGATCTTCTAACGGCATACAGAGATATCTTGCGTGGTGAGCAGGAGCAAGCAGCCGAACTTGAAGCGATCAAGGACCTGCCTGCGGAAACGACAGATGGTTTCCGAATGCCGTTATGGGTAAATACAGGTTTGATCGCCGATGTAGCGCGTTCACTTGATCGCGGTGCAGAAGGTATTGGGCTGTATCGAACCGAAGTGCCTTTCATGATCCGAGAATTCTTCCCGAGTGAGCAGGACCAAGCGCAGACTTATCGCAAGCAGCTTGAAGCATTCCACCCTCGTCCTGTGACAATGCGTACCTTGGATATCGGTGGAGATAAGTCTCTACCTTACTTCCCAATTGAAGAGGAAAACCCATTCTTGGGATGGCGTGGTATCCGAGTGACGCTGGATCATCCTGAGATCTTCCTTGTGCAAGTACGTGCCATGCTTAAAGCGGGTGAAGGTTACGGTAATCTACGTATTATGTTGCCGATGGTGACCAGCGTAGGCGAAGTAGAAGAAGCAAGTCGTCAGATCGATCGTGCAGTTAAAGAACTGCAAGATGAAGGGCATGATATTGAGCGTCCATTGGTGGGTGTGATGGTTGAGGTACCGGCTGCTGTTTATCAGGTACGCCGATTTGCCCGTCGTGTCGATTTTATCTCGGTAGGTTCCAACGACCTTACTCAGTATCTGCTTGCCGTAGACCGAAATAACCCTCGTGTGGCTGATCTGTATGTTAGCTACCACCCCGCTGTTCTGAGAGCGCTTGTTTTCATTGCGCGAGAAGCCCATAAAGAAAACGTTACAGTGTCTATCTGTGGTGAATTAGCGTCTGAGCCAGGTGGTGCTTTGCTGTTGATGGCGATGGGTTATGACGTGCTATCAATGAACGCGACCAATCTGCCTAAAGTAAAAGCCGCGATTCGCCAAGTGAGTAAGGAAGATGCGGGTCAGCTCCTGAAGGATGTGATGGCGATGGATGATGCTGATCGTATTCAGAAATTCATCAATGAGCGCCTCACTGAGTTGGGCATAGCGCTGCCAAAACAGCCGGTTGTTGTTTAGTCGGTTTTTTCTTGAGATAACTACCCTAAGACTGGCAAGGTAAGTTTATACTCACTTCTTTCTAACGGCCCGTTGTAGTCGTACCCTTGTTCGATAACGGTTGTGTAGCCATCGAGTCCTTGTAGTAGGAGTGTTATAGCACGAGTGCCGTACGTCTCTGATCGAATAAAACTAGAAGAGAGCAACCTTTCCCATTCAAAAGGTACGCCGGTGTCCGGCAGGCATTCGTCTGCGGCGTGTTGATCGTTAAGCATAATCTCAAACAAAACCTGCTCAGAAATAATCTCATTTTCGATTGTGTCTGATAGTGCCTGTTTTACTTGGGTAAGTTTTGGCCAAGGTGTGTCTAGAAGCGCATTACTCATTCCGTATACGCCTGGCTTTAATTGCTGTGTTTGGCCTCCGCGGTTCGAACAGTAGTACAGACCTGTTTGGTCCCCTGTAAGCAGATTAAAATCGCCGTATTGTGATTTCTCTTTCTCCAGTTGTGCTAAATAGTTTTTCGCATCGGTAGCGCCCATTAAAAAATTGGCTGTAAGCTCGCCGCGAGATTTTTTCGATTTGGTCATGTTGTTGCCATCACGAAAATTGGTAACGGCTGAGAACTTTCCTGCTTTATTTATGCCCAACCAAGTGCCCATCTGTTCTAGGTCTCTTCCGGCAAGCACATGAGACTGATCTGGCCAAAAATGCATTGCTTGGCTTGCTCTTTGATAAAACTCGTCGCGATTGGCGAGTAAAATCAGGGAGTATTTAGGGTGGGTCTTATATGCGAATGTTATTAAGCACATAGGTAATAGGCCATTAATTGGGTAATATAGCGATCGTTTTTATTGTAAGTGCAAATCGCACAAAGGCAGAGTAAAGGATAAAAGATGCTGATCACAATTCTTACCTACTTGATTCTAGGCGCAGCAGCAGGGGTTGTTGCCGGCTTATTTGGTATTGGTGGTGGTCTGTTGATCGTACCGGTATTGGTCTTTTGCTTTGAATTGCAGGGGATGGCGCCTAGCGTGTTAACCCATGCAGCGGTTGCCACATCTCTAGCGACCATAGTAGTGACTTCGATCAGTTCTACGATGGCACATAACAGCAAAGGTGCAGTCCGCTGGGATATTTTTAAGCCTTTAACGGCCGGTATTTTGTTAGGTGCATTTCTCGGCGTTAAAACTGCGGGACAAATGACCGGTGAATGGCTGCAAATTGCGTTGGGTAGCTTTGCTATTTTGGTTTCGATTCAGATGGCGTTGAACCTAAAGCCAGATGCAGGTGAAAAATCGGCGAGTACCAAATCTTTTGTTATCTCAGGTGGTGTGATTGGTTGGCTCTCCAGTATTTTTGGTATTGGTGGTGGAACCCTGACCGTGCCTTATCTCACTTGGGGGCGAGTTCAGATGCAGCAAGCTGTTGCTACATCGGCTGCCTGTGGCCTTCCGATTGCAGTAATGGCGGCCCTGACCAATGTTTGGGAGGGTTGGGGCAACGCTGATATGCCTGATTGGAGTGCAGGTTACGTCTACCTACCTGCATTTACGGGTATTGTTTTGACCAGTTCTTATTTTGCTAAGTTTGGTGCTAAATGGGCGCACAGCCTGTCGGGACCAGTTTTAAAACGGATTTTTGCAGTCTTTTTATTCTGTGTAGGACTGCGTTTCTTAATCAGTAACCTAGTTTAGGAGTAACGCTGTGTGGGTTCATGATATAAACCCGATTGCATTAGATCTCGGGCCATTGCAGATTCATTGGTATGGCTTGATGTACTTGATCGGCTTTGCCGCAGCTTGGTGGTTAGGTGTTAGACGAGCGCGTTTGCCGGGCTCTGGCTGGACTGAAGAGCAGATATCCGATCTGATCTTCTGGGGCGCTATGGGCGTGGTTTTAGGTGGTCGAATGGGTTACGTCCTGTTCTATCACCTTGATCGCTTCCTGCAAGATCCGCTGTGGTTGTTTGCTGTGTGGGAAGGTGGAATGTCTTTCCACGGAGGTTTGCTCGGTGTTATCGCAGCCATGTATCTGTTTGGTCGCAAACACGGTAAATCCCTATTTACTATGACTGACTTCGTGGCTCCTTTGGTACCGATTGGTTTAGGCGCAGGTCGTATTGGTAATTTTATTGGTGGTGAGCTTTGGGGGCGTGTTACGGATGGGCCTTGGGGTGTGGTATTTCCTCGCGGTGGTGATCTACCTCGCCATCCCTCCCAGCTTTATGAATTTGCACTAGAAGGGCTCGTGCTATTCGTGGTGCTTTGGTGGTTCTCATCTAAACCGCGACCGAAAATGGCTGTTTCTGGACTATTTCTTCTGCTCTATGGCTTGTTCCGATCTTTAGTGGAATTTGTACGTGAGCCAGATGCGCATCTTCAGTTTATCGCTTTTGAGTGGCTAACCATGGGTCAGTTGCTTTCTTTGCCGATGATACTGTTAGGGGTGTTCTTGGTTGGGCTTGCTTACAAACGCGGATGATATTGAGCATAAAAAAAGAGGCCAAATAGGCCTCTTTTTTTATTGTCTGATTTAAACCGAGAACGGGTACTGAATTGAGTCGTGGTGCTGATAACCTTCAACTTCAAAGTCATCAACGGTTACCCATGTTTCCAAATCTTCCAGTGTTTTGATATCTGGATTGATCTTAAAGGTCGGTAACGGTAACGGCTCACGTTTAAGCTGTACATCGCGCATTAACTCAACCTGGTCTTCGTAAATATGGGCGTTCACAATTTTGTGATAGGCCTTGCCCGGTTTGTGACCGGTGATCTGCGCTACGATTGCTAGCAAGAAGTACACCTGCACCATATTAAATGTCAGACCTAATGGCACATCGCAGCTTCGCTGAGTGCTGTTTAGGTAAAGTGTATCGCCTAATAGTGAGAAATGATGGCTATACATGCAAGGTCGTAAACAGCCCATGTGGAATGCGCCAGGGTGATAGAAGGTATAGATCTCACCACGGTCATCAATACCGTTTGATAGGTTATCCACAATTTTGCGTAATAGATCGATACTGCCGCCATCGGGTTTTGGGAAGTTTCTGCCTACTTTGCCGTAGATGAAGCCGCAATCATCTTCACCCTT
Source organism: Neptuniibacter sp. PT8_73 (assembly GCF_047778045.1). Lineage (GTDB taxonomy): Bacteria > Pseudomonadota > Gammaproteobacteria > Pseudomonadales > Balneatricaceae > Neptuniibacter. The sequence goes on along the minus strand of NZ_CP180545.1, from coordinate 3,635,112 downwards.
GCGATATGGATTAGCTAGCCACTCAGCATTATCGTTGGCATTGGCATCCCATGTTTTGGTGCCAATCTTGCGAAAATCTGCTGCGTTATCATAACCGCGGAGATAGCCTAACATCTCTGCAATCGCTGATTTGTAAAAGCACTTGCGCGTAGTCACCATAGGGAACTGCCCTTGGCCGACGTCATAAGTTAAATCAGCATTAATGACGGTAAGGCAGCGTTTGCCTGTGCGTTTGTTTTCTACCCAAACGCCTTCATCGATAATTCTTTGGCACAGATCTAGGTATTGTCTCATTGGTTTGTGCTTAACCCTGTGTTTAAATTCAGTGAGATTATGTTACCGAATGTTAAGTATTTTTGGTAAGAATATAAAATGATGCTTAATATCTTAGCGATATAAGTCGATTAGGAGTTTCGATGAACTTAGCAATTATTGTTGCACAAGCTAAAAATCGAGTGATTGGCGTTAACAATAAGCTGCCATGGCACTTACCTGAAGATCTACGTTACTTTAAACAGGTAACTATGGGTAAGCCGATTATCATGGGGCGAAATACCTATGAATCTATAGGTCGCCCACTACCTGGGCGCACCAATATCGTTATCTCTAGGCAGGAATCTTATGCGCCTCAAGGTGTCAAAGTTGTTTCTAGCCTAGAAGCGGCTATTGATATGGCTGAAAGTGTAGCAATGATCGATGGTGCATCCGAGGCGATGGTCATTGGTGGCGGTCAGATTTATGCGCAAACGTTAGAGAAGGCTGACCGTTTATATCTGACAGAGGTTGATGCAGAAATAGAAGGGGATGCTTGGTTTCCTGAGTTTGCGCGAGAAAATTGGAAAGAAGTGGGTAGAGAAGATTTCTCTGCAGAAGGACCTAACCCATACAACTATAGCTTTATTGTTTTAGATAAAATTTAAAGAAGGCAAAGTAGTATGACGCTCCGTTCGTTGTTGTCTATTCTAGCTGATGGCAAATTCCACTCCGGTCGAGAATTGGGAGAGGAAATTGGAATCAGTCGTAGTGCGATCTGGAAACATATACGCCGTATCGAAGAAAGCGGTCTTGAAGTCTACAGTGTTAAAGGGCGAGGCTATCGTGTCCCGGGTGGTGTAGAGCTACTGGATTATGAGCAGATTAAATCTGCTTTACGCCCGGAGGTTGCTGAGCTAATTAAATGCCCAGAGATTCCGTTAACCATCGCCTCCACTAATGAGATGGCTATGAAGGAGTCTCAGCAGGGAGATTGCCATGGACGTTTGTTTGTTGCTGAACAGCAGACAGAAGGCCGTGGTCGACGGGGTCGCAACTGGGTGAGTCCCTTTGCTCGCAATCTTTATTTCTCGTTGGTATGGCGATTTGAACAGGGTGCGGCAGCACTAGAAGGTTTGAGTCTGTTGATAGGTCTGTCTCTTGTTAAAGCGTTGGAAGTGCTCTCGGTTGATGGGGTTGAGCTGAAATGGCCAAACGACCTGCTTTACCAAGGCAAAAAACTCGCAGGGATTTTGATTGAGTTAAATGGAGAGGCGTCAGGTCAATGCCAAGTGATTATTGGTGTTGGTATGAATGTGAATATGCCAAAGGAACAGGCGGAAGATATCGATCAGCCTTGGACCGATCTTAAAACTATTGCTGGTACTGAAGTAAGCCGTAATCGACTATTGGCCGAAGTTATTAATCAGCTGGTAGTAAGGCTTGAAGAGTTTGAGCGTAAGGGCTTTGCTGCATGGGTTGATGAATGGCAGTCCTATCATGCGATGCAGAATAAAGAGATCGCATTACAGGTTGGCGAGAAGGTAGTAGAGGGTATTTGTAACGGTATTGATACCTCCGGTGCACTGCTTCTACAGACGCCGTCTGGCGTGCAGGCTTTCCATGGCGGAGAAGTGAGTGTTCAGCGAAACTTATGATTCTTGAAATAGATGCTGGCAATACGTTTATAAAGTGGCGAGTGCTCGAAGAGAATGGTGCTCGAGGTAAGCTGTTAACGCGAGAATTGAGCGAGCAGTCAATTCCGGATAGCTGGCTACAAAAATTTTCAAAAATCAGAGTGACGTCAGTTGCAGGTAAAGAGATAAACCTGCAACTGAAGGTAATCTTTCAAGGGCTAGAGCAAGTCGAGCCTTTATTTGCTAAAACAACAGCAGAGCAAGCTGGATTAAAAAATAGCTATGTTGATCCGCAACGGATGGGGGTTGATCGTTGGTTGGCTATGTTGGCTGCCTTTAAAAAAGCGGGGGGCGCTTGTTGTGTGGTTGATTGTGGAAGTGCAATTACAGTCGATCACGTTGATAGCGCAGGCCAGCATATAGGTGGTCATATCATTCCAGGCCTCAGGTTGATGCAAAAAGGCCTGTTAGAAAATACATCTGAAATTCTTGTCGATCATTCAATTGAGTCTTTTAATCCTCAGCCGGGCAAAGATACAAATTCGGCCGTATCTAACGGAATTGATTTTGCGTTTGCTGCTTTAGCAGAAAAAATTGTAACGGATCTGAATATTGAGCATAGCGCGCTCTATATAACAGGCGGTGATGGCGAGCTTTTTTACAAAATGGCTGGATGCGGGCGCCTAGAGCCAGATTTGGTCTTAGATGGTTTGACTTGGGCGTTGGCTTAGTTATGTTTCGCTGGTTGTTTCTATTCCTTCTGTTGGCTAATGCGGTATTGCTGTTTTGGCATTCTATACAAATAGAGCCGCAAGTAATTGAAGCGTCAGATACGCGTAAACAGCTGAATACATTAAAGCTGGTTGCTGAGATGGATCAGAGTACCTTAGAGAGATTAAAGGTCGATCACGCTAATCGGGAAGAGTGTATTTGGTTTACTGGTTTTGATTCTGATGTGAAAGCTGCCGCTGTTACTCAGTTTATAGTGGGTTTAGGCGGTCAAGCAGAATACAAAGCTGTTGATACTGTTGCTGCAGACTATGTGATAGTGATCTCTTTACCGCAGGATCTCGAGAAGCGGTTAGCTTTAATGGACTATCTGGAAAAGAATCGCTTGAGTGAAGTAGGCGATGAGTTACTTGATTTTGAATACAGTCTTGAAGGCTATCAAACTAGGGAATCAGCAGTAGCGCAAGTTACGGAGCTTTCAGAGATGGGAGTTAATAGCCGTATAGAATCGCGAGAATCTATCGATAAACATTATATAGTGACGATGGATGTACCAATTGATCGAAATTTATCCAGTAAAATCAAAGAAATAGTTAAAGAAAACTATTATTTTGTAAAAATTGAAAAAAAGTTGTGTAAAGGGGTTGCAAAGCCCTGAGTCGGTGGTAACATACGCGCCACTTCATTGAGACGCCGGTATAGCTCAGTTGGTAGAGCAACTGACTTGTAATCAGTAGGTCCCGAGTTCGACTCTTGGTGCCGGCACCATCTCATAGGTCAGTGAAGTTTTGAAATTGTTGGTGAGGTTCCCGAGTGGCCAAAGGGATCAGACTGTAAATCTGACGCGTAAGCTTCGGTGGTTCGAATCCACCCCTCACCACCATTCACAGTAAGGCGGGTATGGTATAGTGGCTATTACCTCAGCCTTCCAAGCTGAAGAGGCGGGTTCGATTCCCGCTACCCGCTCCAAGTGAGACTAAGCTCAAGTAGCTCAGGGGTAGAGCACACCCTTGGTAAGGGTGAGGTCGGCGGTTCAATTCCGCTCTTGAGCTCCAGAATTTATTTTTTTAGGGTAGATATAGTAATATATCTGCCCTTTGTTATATTTGGCGCTTTGTAAATTAATTTGCACTGGACAGACTGATGGCTAAAGAACAATTTGAACGCTCAAAACCGCACGTTAACGTTGGTACAATCGGCCACGTTGACCACGGTAAAACTACTCTAACAGCAGCTCTAACTCGCGTATGCGCAGAAGTATGGGGCGGCGACGCTGTTGCATTTGACGGTATCGACAACGCTCCAGAAGAGCGTGAGCGTGGTATCACAATCGCAACTTCTCACGTTGAGTATGATTCACCAGACCGTCACTACGCACACGTAGACTGCCCAGGCCACGCCGATTATGTTAAGAACATGATCACTGGTGCTGCACAGATGGACGGCGCGATCCTAGTATGTGGCGCGACTGATGGTCCAATGCCACAGACTCGTGAGCACATCCTACTATCTCGTCAGGTAGGTGTACCTTACATCGTAGTATTCCTAAACAAAGCAGACCTACTAGCAGAAGACTGTGGTGGTGCTGACTCTGAAGAATACGCTGAGATGCTAGAATTGGTTGAAATGGAGCTTCGTGAGCTTCTAGACCAGTACGAATTCCCAGGTGATGACACTCCAATCATCCCAGGTTCTGCTTTAATGGCCCTAAACGGCGAAGACGACAACGAGCTTGGTACTACTGCTGTTAAGACTCTGGTTGAAACTCTAGACTCTTACATCCCAGAGCCAGAGCGTGCTATCGACGGTGCATTCATCATGCCTATCGAGGACGTATTCTCTATCCAGGGTCGTGGTACTGTTGTAACTGGTCGTGTTGAGCGCGGTATCATCAAAGTTGGTGAAGAAGTTGAAATCGTAGGTATCAAAGAAACTACGACTACTACTTGTACTGGTGTTGAGATGTTCCGTAAGCTTCTTGACGAAGGCCGTGCTGGTGAGAACGTTGGTGTTCTACTGCGTGGTACTAAGCGTGAAGAAGTTGAGCGTGGTCAAGTACTAGCAGCTCCAGGTTCTATCACTCCTCACACTCGTTTCGAGGGTGAAGTGTACGTACTATCCAAAGAAGAAGGCGGTCGTCACACTCCATTCTTCAAAGGTTACCGTCCACAGTTCTACTTCCGTACAACTGACATCACTGGTGCATGTGAGCTTCCAGAGGGTGTAGAAATGGTAATGCCTGGTGATAACGTTCAAATGGACGTTACACTAATCAACCCAGTAGCAATGGAAGAAGGTCTACGTTTCGCGATTCGTGAAGGTGGCCGTACTGTAGGTGCTGGCGTTGTATCTAAAATTGTTGAATAAAATCAACAATTAGGTATTGCCAACTGGTAGGGAGGCTTATACAATATGCCTCCCTATTATGCAGTAGGCCAGTGGCTCAATTGGCAGAGCAGCGGTCTCCAAAACCGCAGGTTGGGGGTTCGAGTCCCTCCTGGCCTGCCATCTCTTCTCTGAGATGGCATCAAGACACAAGCTATTTTTAAGTAATCCTGAGGCCCTAAGCGTGAATGCCAAAGTGAATTCCGAAGGTTCAAAGTTTGACGCCCTTAAATGGGTCGCTGTAGTAGCGATTGTTACTGCGGGCGTTGTAGGTAACTCTGTATACGCAGATCAGTCTTTGTTCTACCGTGTGGTTGCATTGCTTGTGTTGGCGCTGATTGCAGGTTTTATCTCTCTGCAGACAGCAAAAGGGAAAGCGTTTTTTACTTTGTTTAAAGAAGCAAAGCAGGAAATTCGCAAGGTTGTATGGCCGACACGTCAAGAAACAGCGCAGACAACAGCGATTGTTGTGGTTGTGGTTCTGATTATGGGTTTGGCGTTGTGGGGGCTTGACTCATTGTTGAGCTGGTTGGTATCTGGAGCAATAGGTTAAGAGGCTGATAAGCATGTCTAAGCGTTGGTATGTTGTTCATGCGTACTCCGGGTACGAAAAGCGTGTAATGAATACGCTGAAAGAACGAATTGAACTGCATTCTATGCAGGATCTTTTTGGTGAGGTGTTGGTGCCTACCGAAGAGGTTGTTGAAATACGTGATGGTAAGAAGCGTAAGTCTGAACGTAAGTTCTATCCAGGTTATGTGTTGGTTCACATGGATATGAATGATGAGAGCTGGCATTTGGTTAAGAATACGCCGCACGTTCTTGGATTTATCGGTGGTACTGCGGGTAATCCTGCGCCGATCACAGAAGCAGAAGCTAACGAGATCCTAAGTCGAGTTGAGAGCGGTGTTGATAAGCCGCGTCCGAAGACTGTATTCGAGCCGGGTGAAATGGTTCGAGTTATCGATGGACCGTTTGCTGACTTTAACGGTGTGGTTGAAGAGATTAACTACGAGAAGAATAAGCTGCAGGTGGCAGTGTTGATCTTCGGTCGATCTACACCGGTTGAATTGGATTTCGGTCAGGTCGAAAAAGCCTGATTTAGAGTTTTAAGGAATAACCTCAGCGAGAGCTGGGGTTTTTCTGTCTTGAGAAAATGGGGAGCTGTAAGGCGTTTGAACCCACTAGGAGTTAAATAAAAATGGCTAAGAAGATTGAAGCTTATATCAAGCTGCAAGTTCCTGCCGGCGGCGCTAACCCGTCTCCACCAGTAGGTCCTGCACTAGGTCAACATGGTGTTAACATCATGGAATTCTGTAAAGCGTTCAATGCTCAAACTCAGAGCATGGAAAACGGCTTGCCAGTTCCTGTTGTGATTACTGTTTATGCTGATCGTAGCTTTACTTTCATCACTAAAACACCTCCAGCAGCAGTTCTTCTTAAGAAAGCTGCAGGCCTTAAGAGTGGTTCTGGTCGTCCAAATACTGAGAAAGTGGGTAACGTTACTCGCGCTCAATTGGAAGAGATCGCTACGATTAAAATGCCTGACCTAACAGCCGCTGATATGGATGCGGCTTGCCGTACTATCGCTGGTACTGCGCGTAGCATGGGTCTAGTTGCTGAGGGTGAAGAGTAATGGCTAAGTTAACTAAGCGTCAAAAGCTTATCGCTGAGAAAGTAGAAGCAGGCAAAGCATACTCGATTGATGATGCTGTTTCTCTACTGTCTGAGCTTTCTACTGTTAAATTTAAAGAAACAGTTGATGTTGCTGTAAACCTTGGTGTTGATCCACGTAAATCTGATCAGGTTGTTCGTGGTTCTACTGTACTGCCAAATGGTACTGGTAACGATGTTCGTGTAGCTGTATTTGCTCAAGGCGAAAACGCTGAGAAAGCAAAAGCTGCAGGTGCTGATGTTGTTGGTTTCGAAGATCTAGCAGAGCAGATGAAAGGTGGCGATCTGGACTTTGGTGTTGTTATCGCAACTCCAGACGCAATGCGTGTTGTTGGTCAGCTTGGTCAGGTTCTAGGTCCACGTGGTCTAATGCCTAACCCTAAAGTTGGCACAGTAACTCCAGATGTTGTTACTGCTGTAAACAATGCTAAAGCTGGTCAGGTTCGTTTCCGTACTGACAAGAACGGCATCATCCACGCAGGTGTTGGTAAAGCTGACTTCGAAGCGGCTGCTATCAAGCAGAACATCGAAGCTCTAGTTGCTGACCTTAAGAAGCTGAAGCCAGCTTCTGCTAAAGGCGTGTATCTAAAGAAAGTAACCCTGTCGACTACTATGGGTCCAGGTTTGCTAGTTGATCAGGCTTCTCTAGAAGTTTAATCGACATGAAAGGTTTTTTGAGGGTCTTCTGTACCTGTTACACAGAGATGAAGGCCGTCAAAGACCGCAGGTGATAGGGGTTTCCTTATCTTAATGGGCTAAACCAGCCTGCGCAGACGGTGAGATTCTGTATTTGAATCAAACCACCGTACTCGGAAAGCCTCAGTAATGAGGCGGTTGGTAATAAGTCGAAAGACTACTCCAGGAGTAAATCGTGGCATTAGGACTCGAAGATAAAAAAGCGATCGTCGCTGAAGTCCAGGAAGCTGCATCTAGTGCTCTGTCTGCTGTTGTTGCGGATTCCCGCGGCGTTGAAGTAGGCGATATGACTGCACTGCGTAAAGAAGCTCGTGAAAACGGCGTATGGCTTAAAGTTGTACGTAACACGCTAGCTAAGCGCGCAGTTGAAGGCACTGACTATGCATGCCTACAGGACACTTTCAAAGGTCCAAGTATCATTGCTTTCTCTCAGGAACACCCGGGCGCTGGCGCTCGTATCCTGAAGAACTTTGCGAAAGACAATGAGAACTTTGAACTGAAAGCAGCAGCATTCGAAGGTGAAGTTGTAGACGTGGCTATGCTAGCAAGCTTGCCAACTTACGACGAAGCAATTGCGAAGCTGATGGCTTGCATGAAAGAAGCTGCAGCCGGCAAACTATGCCGCACTATTGCAGCAGTTCGCGACCAGAAAGAAGAAGCTGCGTAAGTTTATACGCACCTTTATTTATACAAGTTTTAATGAGCCTTCGGGCTTACAAATATCAGGAATATAGAAAATGTCTCTGACTAACGAAGATATCCTAAACGCAATTGCTGAAATGTCTGTTAAGGACGTTGTTGCTCTTATCGAAGCAATGGAAGAAAAATTCGGTGTAACTGCAGCAGCTGCTGTAGCTGCTGGCCCTGCTGGCGATGCTGGTGCGGCTGCTGAAGAGAAAACTGAATTTGACGTTATCCTAACTGCTGCTGGCGATAAGAAAGTTAACGTAATCAAAGCAGTACGTGGCGCTACAGGTCTTGGCCTGAAAGAAGCTAAAGGCATCGTTGACGGCGCTCCAGCTGCTGTTAAAGAAGGCGTTAGCAAAGAAGAAGCTGAAGAACTTCAGAAAGCACTGGAAGAAGCTGGCGCTTCTGTTGAAGTTAAGTAATAACTTCATGCTAATCCGAACAGATTTCTGTTCGAAGTGCTGACGGCTGGTGGCTATATGCCACCGGCCTTTTTCCGTTATTTATAGACAGCAAATATATAGCGGTAACACAGTCCGAAACGGGTTTTCGGCCTGCTTATAAATTGGTGCACTTGCTGGGGAACACTGATGGCTTATTCATACACTGAAAAGAAACGCATCCGTAAGGACTTCGGTAAATTACCGCAAGTAATGGATGTGCCTTACTTGCTGGCAATTCAGCTTGACTCCTATAAAAAGTTTTTGCAGACAGGGGTTGAAGCAGCAGATCGTTTAGATGCTGGTCTGCATGCAGCATTTAACTCCGTCTTCCCGATCGTGTCCTATTCTGGAAATGCATCTCTAGAATATGTTGGCTACCGTCTGGGTGAGCCTGTATTTGACGTAAAAGAGTGTCAAATACGCGGTATTACATACGCAGCACCTCTGCGTGTGAAAGTTCGTCTGGTTATTTATGACCGTGAATCCAGCAACAAAGCCGTAAAAGACATCAAGGAACAAGAAGTCTACATGGGCGAAATGCCTTTGATGACTGAAAACGGAACTTTCGTAGTTAACGGTACTGAGCGTGTAATCGTATCTCAGCTACACCGTTCACCAGGTGTGTTCTTTGATCACGATAAAGGTAAAACACACTCTTCTGGTAAGCTGCTTTACTCTGCACGAGTGATTCCTTACCGTGGTTCTTGGTTAGACTTTGAATTTGATCCAAAAGATAGCCTCTTCGTACGTATTGACCGTCGTCGTAAGCTGCCAGCAACTATCTTGTTGCGTGCTTTGGGTTACCAGGCTGAAGAGATCCTAGATATCTTCTTCGATAACACGTCTTGGAACCTGACGTCTGAAACAATCAACATGAAGTTGGTTGCTGATCGTCTGCGTGGTGAAACACTATCTTTTGAAGTAAAAGATCCTGAAGGTAATGTGATTGTTGAAGCGGGTCGTCGTATCACGCCTCGTCACATTCGTCAGATGGCAAAAGCCAATATGGAACAGCTTGAAGTACCAATGGAGTACTTGGCTGGTAAGGCGATTGCAAAAGATGTTATTGATCCATCTACAGGTGAGTTGATCTGTGGCTGTAACGCTGAGATTACAGAAGAACTGGTTGAACAGCTTCGTGCTGCAAATATCACTGAGTTCGAAACTCTGTACACGAATGACCTAGACTGTGGTCCATTCATCTCTGATACGCTACGTAACGATCCTACGCGTAACCAGTTAGAAGCATTGGTAGAAATCTACCGTATGATGCGTCCTGGTGAGCCACCAACTAAAGAATCTGCTGAAGCATTGTTCGAAAACCTTTTCTTCACTGAAGAGCGTTACGATCTTTCTGCTGTTGGTCGCATGAAGTTCAACCGCCGTCTAGGTCGCGAAGAAGTTACTGGTTCTGGCGTACTAGACAAAGAAGATATTCTTGAGGTTATGAAGACCTTGATTGATATCCGTAACGGTAAAGGCACCGTGGACGATATTGATCACTTGGGTAACCGTCGTATCCGTTCTGTTGGTGAAATGGCAGAAAACCAGTTCCGTGTAGGTCTGGTTCGTGTCGAGCGTGCTGTTCGTGAGCGTCTAAGCATGGCGGAATCTGATAACCTGATGCCTCAGGATCTGATCAACGCTAAACCTGTTGCGGCTGCAATTAAAGAGTTCTTCGGTTCTTCTCAGCTGTCTCAGTTTATGGACCAGAACAACCCGCTTTCAGAAGTAACTCACAAGCGTCGTGTTTCTGCATTGGGCCCAGGTGGTCTAACGCGTGAGCGTGCGGGCTTCGAGGTACGTGACGTACACCCAACTCACTACGGTCGTGTATGTCCAATCGAAACACCGGAAGGTCCAAACATCGGTTTGATCAACTCTTTGGCAACATTTGCTCGAACTAACGACTATGGTTTCCTAGAGACTCCATACCGTCGTGTAGTAGATGGCAAAGTAACAGATGAGTTGGATTACCTATCTGCGATTGAAGAGAATACATTCGTAATCGCACAGGCGTCTGCAACAATGGATGACGAAGGTCGTCTATTGGATGAACTTGTAACTGTTCGTCACCTAAACGAAACTACAGTTATGTCACCTGACAAAGTCCAGTACATGGACGTATCTCCACGTCAGGTTGTATCTGTTGCGGCATCTTTGATTCCATTCCTAGAGCACGATGATGCGAACCGTGCATTGATGGGATCGAACATGCAACGTCAGGCTGTACCAACACTGCGTGCTGATAAGCCGCTAGTAGGTACAGGTATCGAGCGTAACGTAGCTCAAGACTCCGGTGTATGTGTTGTGGCACGCCGCGGTGGTCTGATTGAATCTGTAGATGCGAGCCGCATTGTTGTTCGTGTAAACGACGACGAAGTAACAGCGGGCGATGCAGGTGTAGATATCTACAACCTGACTAAATACACACGTTCCAACCAAAATACATGTATCAACCAGCGCTCTATCGTTAATCCTGGTGATACTGTAAAAGTTGGCGATGTTATGGCTGATGGCCCATCCGTTGATATGGGTGAACTAGCACTTGGTCAGAACATGCGTATCGCCTTCATGCCTTGGAATGGTTATAACTTCGAGGACTCCATCCTAATCTCTGAGCGTGTAGTTCAGGAAGATCGTTTCACAACTATCCACATTCAGGAACTAACCTGTGTGGCGCGTGATACGAAATTGGGTTCTGAAGAGATTACATCAGATATTCCAAACGTTGGTGAGTCTGCATTAGCGAAGCTTGATGAAGCAGGTATTGTTCACATCGGTGCTGAAGTAGGCCCAGGTGACATCCTTGTAGGCAAAGTGACGCCTAAAGGTGAAAGCCAGCTAACTCCAGAAGAGAAACTGCTACGTGCGATCTTCGGTGAGAAAGCATCTGACGTTAAAGATACATCTCTACGTGTTAAAACAGGTACTGTTGGTAAAGTAATCGACGTACAAGTATTCACACGTGACGGCGTTCAGAAAGATGAGCGTGCGCTATCTATCGAGAAGGCAGAGCTTGACGCAATCCGTAAGGATCTAAACGAAGAGCTTCGCATCGTAGAGCAGGCAACGTTCGAGCGTCTAGGTCGTGTACTTGTTGGCTTGAAAGCTGACGGTGGTGCAGGCCTGAAGAAAGGCGATGAGATCACAGCTGAATTCCTGGCTGGATTGTCTAAATCTGATTGGTTCAACATCCGCGTTTCTGATGAAAATGCAGTTGAACAGCTAGAGCTAGCTCAGAAACAGCTTGAAGATCGTAAAGAATCTTTAGACAAGCGTTTCGAAGATAAGAAGAGCAAGCTGCAGACAGGTGATGATCTTGCACCTGGCGTCCTTAAGATTGTTAAGGTTTACGTTGCTACTAAGCGTCGCGTACAGCCTGGTGACAAGATGGCGGGTCGTCACGGTAACAAGGGTGTTATCTCTGTAATCATGCCTGTAGAAGACATGCCTTACGATGAGAACGGTGAGCCAGTAGATATCGTACTGAACCCACTGGGTGTACCGTCTCGTATGAACGTAGGTCAGATCCTAGAGACACACATGGGTATGGCTGCGAAAGGCTTAGGTCGTCGTATCAATGAGATGCTGGATCAGGAGCGTGAGCGCACTGAAACAGTAACTGAGATCCGTAGCTTCCTAGATCAGATCTATAATGCAGATCTGGGTGCTGGCATGAACAGCCGCACAGAAGATCTAGATAGCTTTTCAGATGATGAGATTCTAGAGCTAGCTAAGAACCTATGTGGTGGTGTACCTCTAGCTACACCTGCCTTTGACGGTGCGAAAGAGGTTGAATTGAAATCTCTACTTCGTCTTGCAGGTTTGAGCGACACAGGTCAGTCAACGTTGTTTGACGGCCGTACCGGCAACAAGTTTGACCGTCCTGTAACTGTTGGTTACATGTACATGCTGAAACTGAACCACTTGGTAGACGACAAAATGCACGCGCGTTCTACTGGTTCTTATAGTCTTGTTACGCAGCAGCCGCTGGGTGGTAAGGCGCAGTTCGGTGGTCAGCGTTTCGGTGAGATGGAGGTATGGGCACTAGAAGCATACGGTGCTGCTTATACTCTACAAGAGATGCTTACAGTTAAGTCCGATGACGTGAATGGTCGTACGAAGATGTATAAGAACATCGTCGACGGTGATCACCGTATGGAGCCGGGTATGCCGGAATCCTTCAACGTACTTATTAAAGAGATCCGTTCTCTGGGTATCGACATCGAGCTCGAATCCGAATAAGCACAAAACTGTATACCAGGCGGGGGTCGCCTTCGGGCGGCCTCAAGCAAGAACTCCGTTAGGAGCTTGAAAGAATGAAAGATCTGCTGAATCTGCTGAAAACACAGGGCCAATCTGAAGAGTTCGACTCTATCAAGATCACTCTGGCCTCTCCGGAAATGATCCGTTCATGGTCGTACGGTGAAGTTAAAAAGCCGGAAACTATTAACTACCGTACGTTCAAGCCAGAACGTGAAGGTCTATTCTGTGCCAAAATTTTTGGTCCAGTAAAAGACTACGAGTGCTTGTGCGGTAAATATAAGCGCATGAAACACCGCGGTGTTATCTGTGAGAAGTGTGGCGTTGAAGTAACGCTAGCTAAAGTTCGTCGTGAGCGTATGGCACACATCGAACTTGCTTCTCCTGTAGCGCACATTTGGTTCCTTAAGTCTCTGCCATCCCGTATCGGTTTGATGCTGGATATGACGCTACGTGATATCGAACGTGTTCTTTACTTCGAATCTTTCGTAGTAATCGATCCAGGCATGACTACGCTTGAGCGCGGTCAGCTACTGAACGATGAGCAGTACTTTGAAGCGCTAGAAGAGTTCGGTGATGACTTCGACGCACGTATGGGTGCAGAAGCTGTTAAAGAACTATTGTCTTCTATTGAACTTGAAGAAGAAGTTAATCAACTGCGTGAAGAACTACCGCAGACTAACTCTGAAACTAAGATCAAGAAGCTTTCTAAGCGTCTTAAGCTCCTAGAAGCTTTCTACAAGTCAGGCAACAAGCCTGAGTGGATGATTCTTGAGGTACTACCAGTACTTCCACCAGATCTTCGTCCGCTAGTACCACTAGATGGTGGTCGTTTCGCGACATCTGATCTTAACGATCTTTACCGTCGTGTTATCAACCGTAACAACCGTCTTAAGCGTCTACTTGATCTTAATGCTCCAGATATCATAGTACGTAACGAAAAGCGTATGTTGCAGGAATCTGTTGATGCGTTGCTAGATAACGGCCGTCGTGGTCGTGCGATTACTGGCTCTAACAAGCGTCCTCTGAAATCTTTGGCTGATATGATCAAAGGTAAGCAAGGTCGTTTCCGTCAAAACCTTCTAGGTAAGCGTGTTGACTACTCTGGCCGTTCTGTAATTGTGGTAGGTCCGTACCTACGTCTACATCAGTGTGGTCTTCCTAAGAAGATGGCACTTGAGCTATTTAAGCCATTCATCTTCTCCAAGCTAGAGCTTCGTGGTCATGCGACTACAATCAAAGCGGCTAAGAAGATGGTTGAGCGCGAAGAAGCGCTAGTTTGGGATATCCTAGACGAAGTAATCCGTGAGCACCCAGTACTACTTAACCGTGCTCCGACACTTCACCGTCTTGGTATCCAGGCATTTGAGCCGGTACTGATCGAAGGTAAAGCTATTCAGCTTCACCCACTAGTTTGTGCGGCATACAACGCCGACTTTGACGGTGACCAGATGGCTGTACACGTTCCACTGACTATTGAAGCTCAGTTGGAAGCGCGTGCGTTGATGATGTCTACAAACAACGTACTATCACCTGCTAATGGTGAGCCGATCATCGTACCTTCTCAGGACGTTGTATTGGGTCTTTACTACATGACTCGTGAGCGTGTGAATGCGAAAGGTGAAGGCATGGTATTTGCCGACATCGAAGAGATTCAACGTGCACAAGGCGCAGGTCAGCTAGATCTTCAAGCGAAGATTAAAGTACGTGTTACTGAAAGCATTCGTGACATCGAAGGTAACCTAGAAACGATTACTGAAATGAAAGAAACAACAGCCGGTCGTGCTTTGTTGTTCGCAATCGTTCCTGCAGGTCTGCCTTTTGAGCTTGTTAACCAGCCAATGAAGAAGAAAGCGATCTCTCGCCTTCTTAACGAAGCGTACCGTCGCTGTGGTCTGAAAGATACAGTTATCTTTGCTGACCAGTTGATGTACATGGGCTTCCGTCAGGCAACTATGTCTGGTGTTTCTATCGGTGTTAACGACTTCGAAATTCCAGCTGAGAAAACAACTATTATCGATGAAGCAGAAGCTGAGGTAATGGATATCGAACGTCAGTTCGCTGATGGTTTGGTAACTCAGGGTGAGAAATACAACAAAGTTATCGATATCTGGTCTCGTGCTAACGAATTGTTGGCTAAGAAGATGATGGATAACTTGAAGACTGAGCCGGTTGTAACAAAAGATGGCGAAGAGTCCGAGCAGGAATCTTTCAACTCTGTATACATGATGGCCGACTCCGGTGCCCGTGGTAGTGCTGCACAGATTCGTCAGTTGGCGGGTATGCGTGGTCTTATGGCTAAGCCGGATGGCTCTATCATCGAAACGCCGATCACTGCGAACTTCCGTGAAGGTCTAAACGTACTTCAGTACTTTATCTCGACTCACGGTGCTCGTAAGGGTCTAGCCGATACGGCATTGAAAACAGCGAACTCCGGTTACCTAACGCGTCGTCTAGTAGACGTTGCTCAAGACGTAGTTATCACAGAGCATGATTGTGGTACTGAAGAAGGTCTTGTGATGGTACCTCTGATCGAAGGCGGTGACGTAGTAGTTGCGCTGGGTGATCGTGTACTAGGTCGTACTGTGGCTGTTGATGTTCTAGATCCGCAGGGTGTAGAAGTTCTAATCGAAGCGGGTACGCTAATCGATGAAGCATGGAAACATCGTCTAGAAAACGATGAGAAGTACTCTTCTATCGATGAGATCATTGTGCGCAGTGCGATCACATGTCGTACACGTCACGGTATCTGTGCTAAATGTTACGGTCGTGATCTTGGTCGCGGTCATTTGGTTAACCCAGGTGAAGCAGTGGGTGTTATCGCTGCTCAGTCAATCGGTGAGCCAGGTACACAGCTAACAATGCGTACGTTCCACATCGGTGGTGCGGCATCTCGAGCAGCTGCTGTAGACAGCATTCAGGTTAAGAACGGCGGTGAAATTCGTCTTCACAACCTTAAGTTTGTAGAGCGTCCAGATGGTGCGTTGGTTGCAACTTCTCGTTCTGGTGAACTAGGTGTAACTGATGAGCACGGTCGTGAGCGTGAGCGTTACAAGCTTCCATACGGTTCTGTGATCAAGGTTAAAGACGGTAGCTCTGTTGAGGCAGGTGACATCGTAGCTAACTGGGATCCACATACTCACCCAATCATCTCTGAGGTGGCGGGTAAGGTTGAGCTTTCAGGCATGGAAGACGGTATTACCGTTAAGAGCCAGACTGATGAGCTAACAGGTCTATCTACAACTGAGGTATTGGACGTTAAAGATCGTCCAGCAGCAGGTAAAGATATTCGTCCTATGATCAAGCTATTGGATGCTAAAGGTAATGAAGTAATGCATCCGGGTACAGATTCTGCAGCGCAGTATCTACTACCAGCTAAAGCGATCATGAACCTCAGCGATGGCGCTGAAGTACAAGTAGGTGACGTTCTTGCACGTATTCCTCAAGAAGGTACTGTGAACAAGGATATCACCGGTGGTCTGCCACGAGTTGCGGATCTATTCGAAGCACGTAAACCGAAAGAGTCTGCAATTCTTGCAGAAGTTTCTGGTCTAATCGGCTTCGGTAAAGAGACTAAAGGCAAGAAACGTCTTGTGATCTCTCCTAGTGATGCAGAGCCACATGAAACAATGATCCAGAAATGGCGTAACCTGAACGTGTTCGAAGGTGAGCATGTAGAGAAGGGTGAGGTTGTTTCCGATGGTCCGTCTAACCCGCATGATATTCTACGCGTACTAGGTGTAGAAGAGCTGGCGAAATACATCACTGGTGAAATCCAGGACGTGTACCGTCTACAGGGTGTAGGCATCAACGATAAGCACATCGAAGTAATTGTTCGTCAGATGCTGCGTAAGGTTGAGATCGTATCTGCGGGTGATTCTACATTCATCCCAGGTGATCAGGTTGAATACCAAGCTGTATTGGCAGAGAACGAAGAGCTAGAAGCTGCTGGTAAGATCCCAGCTAAGTACGATCGCGTACTATTGGGTATCACTAAGGCATCTTTGGCTACTGAGTCCTTTATCTCAGCAGCATCCTTCCAGGAAACAACTCGAGTTCTAACGGAAGGTGCGGTAACAGGCAAGCAGGACTTCCTGCGTGGCCTGAAAGAAAACGTGGTAGTAGGCCGTCTGATCCCAGCGGGTTCAGGTCTTGCTTACCATGAAGAGCGTAAGCGCAAACGTGCTCAACCTGCTGAAGGTGAGTCCGTGACAGTAAGTGCTGAAGAAGTTCAGCAGGCACTGACAGAAGCGCTAAATGCTTCAATGCCAGATGCTGAATAATAATTTATTCGAAAATATTGAATAAATAGTATCCAGTATTTGACGTTTAGGGCCGGAATTGATTAAAATTCCGGCCCCTTTGTGATTGGATTGTGTAAATCCAATTTTTTTATGGTGTTAAATCAAAACGTGGAGTTTGCTTAATGGCAACGATTAACCAGCTGGTACGTAAACCACGTAAACGCAAAGTTCAGCCAAGCGATGTTCGTGCATTGCAGGCTTGTCCTCAGCGTCGTGGCGTTTGTACCCGTGTATACACCACTACTCCGAAAAAACCGAACTCAGCACTACGTAAAGTATGTCGTGTTCGTTTGACCAACGGCTTCGAAGTTGCTTCCTACATTGGTGGTGAAGGTCACAACTTGCAGGAGCACAGCGTTGTTCTAATTCGTGGTGGTCGTGTTAAGGACCTTCCTGGTGTTCGCTATCACACAGTTCGTGGCGCACTAGATTGCTCAGGTGTTAATGAGCGTAAGCAAGGCCGTTCTAAGTACGGTGCTAAGCGTCCTAAGTCTTAATCGTCGTCCCAACATAGTGCTTTAGTTTTCTAAACACTGTGTTGAATACACGGTAAGAGTAAGGCCTAGCATCAATTGCTTGGAATACCTGAAGACCTTTTAATTTATTGAGGGCTTATCAATGCCTAGAAGACGCGTCGCTGCAAAGCGCGAAATTTTACCGGATCCTAAATTCGGAAGCACAGTTCTTGCTAAGTTTATCAACCATGTAATGGTTCACGGTAAGAAGTCTGTAGCTGAGAAGATCGTTTACGGTGCTCTAGATAAAATCGAAGAGCGTTCTGAACAAGATCCAATCGAGCTATTCGAAAAAGCTCTAGAAGCTATCCAGCCAGCGGTTGAAGTTAAATCCCGCCGTGTTGGTGGTGCTACATACCAAGTACCAGTTGAAGTACGTCCTGCTCGTCGTATGGCTCTAGCTATGCGTTGGGCTGTAGACTCTGCTCGTGGTCGTGGTGAGAAGTCAATGGCTCTGCGTCTAGCAGGCGAGTTGATGGACGCTGCTGAAGGCCGTGGTGCTGCAGTTAAGAAGCGTGAAGACGTACACCGTATGGCTGAAGCGAACAAAGCATTCGCTCACTACCGCTTCTAAGATACTGAGGATTAAGTCGTGGCTCGTAAAACTCCTATCGCACGTTACCGTAACATCGGAATTTGTGCGCATGTAGATGCCGGTAAAACGACTACAACTGAGCGCGTCCTGTTCTACACCGGTCTTTCTCATAAGATCGGTGAAGTACATGATGGCGCTGCGACAATGGACTGGATGGAGCAAGAGCAGGAGCGTGGTATTACAATTACTTCTGCTGCAACAACTTGCTTTTGGAAGGGTATGAACCAGCAGTTCGATGATCATCGTATTAATATCATCGATACTCCTGGGCACGTTGACTTCACCATCGAAGTAGAGCGCTCATTGCGTGTGCTTGATGGTGCAGTTGTTGTGTTATGTGCCTCTTCCGGTGTCCAGCCTCAGACAGAAACGGTTTGGCGTCAAGCTAACAAATATGAAGTTCCGCGCATGGTATTCGTCAATAAGATGGATCGACTTGGTGCGGATTTCTTCATGGTTGTCGATCAGTTAAAAGATCGTCTTGGCGCTAATGCTGTACCAATCAATTTCCCGATTGGCGCAGAAGAAGATTTTGTTGGTGTTGTCGATCTGGTTCGCATGAAAGCCATTATGTGGAATGAAGCGGATCAGGGTATGACCTACGAGCTGGAAGATATTCCAGCTGATTTGCAAGATAAAGCTGATGAGCTTCGCGAGGAGCTGGTTGAAGCTGCTGCTGAAGCATCAGAAGAGCTGATGGAAAAATACCTTGAAGAGGGTGATCTATCAGAGGAAGAGATTAAACAGGGGCTTCGTGCTCGTACCTTGGATAACGATATTGTTCTTATGCAGGCTGGTTCTGCGTTTAAGAATAAAGGTGTTCAAGCTGTTTTGGATGCGGTTATCGAATACATGCCATCTCCGATCGAGGTTAAATCGATCGAAGGTACGCTAGATGATGAACAGGAAACTGTTGCACAGCGTGAGGCTGATGATGACGCGCCGTTCTCTGCGCTTGCATTTAAGATTGCTACAGACCCATTTGTGGGTACGCTTACGTTCGTACGTGTGTACTCGGGTGTTTTGAAATCGGGTGATGCGGTCTTTAACTCTGTTAAGGGTAAAAAAGAGCGTGTTGGTCGTATGGTGCAGATGCATTCAAATAACCGTGATGAGATTAAAGAGGTTCGCGCAGGCGACATCGCAGCTCTAATCGGTATGAAGGATGTAACTACAGGTGATACTTTATGTGATGGTGACAACAAGATTGTCCTTGAGCGTATGGAGTTCCCTGCACCAGTTATCTCTGTAGCGGTTGAGCCTAAGTCTCAAGCTGATCAAGAGAAGATGGGTATTGCGCTAGGTAAACTTGCGCAAGAAGATCCATCTTTCCAAGTTGAAACAGATCAAGAGACGGGTCAGACAATTATTTCCGGTATGGGTGAATTGCATCTTGATATTCTCGTGGATCGAATGAAGCGTGAATTTAAGGTTGAGGCCAATATCGGTAAACCACAGGTAGCCTACCGTGAGAAGATCCGTCAGTCTGTTGACGCAAACCACAAGTTTGTACGTCAGTCAGGTGGTCGTGGTCAATATGGTCATGTTGTCGTTGAATTTAGCCCTTCTGATGAAGAGGGTCTAGAGTTTATCAACGAGATTGTCGGTGGTGCTATTCCTAAGGAATACATCCCAGCTGTACAAAAAGGTATTGAGGAACAGATGCATAACGGTGTCATTGCTGGCTATCCGTTAATCGGCCTTAAAGCACGTTTGTACGATGGGTCCTTCCATGATGTTGACTCCAACGAAATGGCGTTTAAAATCGCTGCATCTCAGGCGCTTAAAAAGTTCGCACAAGAAGCAAATGCGTGCTTGTTAGAGCCAATGATGAAAGTTGAAGTTGTAACCCCAGAAGATTACATGGGTGACGTGATGGGTGACCTGAACCGTCGTCGTGGTCTTGTACAGGGGATGGAAGACAGTTCTTCGGGTAAGATTATCAACGCTCATGTTCCGCTGGGTGAGATGTTCGGTTATGCAACCGACCTACGCTCTGCGACACAGGGTCGTGCGACTTACTCGATGGAGTTTCTCGACTACGCTGAAGCGCCACAAAATGTCGCTGACGCTGTAATCAATCAGAACTAATATTTTTATTCGCCTAATTACTTGAGGTAATGAAAAGTGGCTAAAGAACAATTTGAACGCTCAAAACCGCACGTTAACGTTGGTACAATCGGCCACGTTGACCACGGTAAAACTACTCTAACAGCAGCTCTAACTCGCGTATGTGCAGAAGTATGGGGCGGCGACGCTGTTGCATTTGACGGTATCGACAACGCTCCAGAAGAGCGTGAGCGTGGTATCACAATCGCAACTTCTCACGTTGAGTATGATTCTCCAGAACGTCACTACGCACACGTAGACTGCCCAGGCCACGCCGATTATGTTAAGAACATGATCACTGGTGCTGCACAGATGGACGGCGCGATCCTAGTATGTGGTGCGACTGATGGTCCAATGCCACAGACTCGTGAGCACATCCTACTATCTCGTCAGGTAGGTGTACCTTACATCGTAGTATTCCTAAACAAAGCAGACCTACTAGCAGAAGACTGTGGTGGTGCTGACTCTGAAGAATACGCTGAGATGCTAGAATTGGTTGAAATGGAGCTTCGTGAGCTTCTAGACCAGTACGAATTCCCAGGTGATGACACTCCAATCATCCCAGGTTCTGCTCTAATGGCCCTAAACGGCGAAGACGACAACGAACTTGGTACTACTGCTGTTAAGACTCTAGTTGAAACTCTAGACTCTTACATCCCAGAGCCAGAGCGTGCTATCGACGGTGCATTCATCATGCCTATCGAGGACGTATTCTCTATCCAGGGTCGTGGTACTGTAGTAACTGGTCGTGTTGAGCGCGGTATCATCAAAGTTGGTGAAGAAGTTGAAATCGTAGGTATCAAAGAAACTACGACTACTACTTGTACTGGTGTTGAGATGTTCCGTAAGCTTCTTGACGAAGGCCGTGCTGGTGAGAACGTTGGTGTTCTACTACGTGGTACTAAGCGTGAAGAAGTTGAGCGTGGTCAAGTACTAGCAGCTCCAGGCTCTATCACTCCTCACACTCGTTTCGAGGGTGAAGTATACGTACTATCCAAAGAAGAAGGCGGTCGTCACACTCCATTCTTCAAAGGTTACCGTCCACAGTTCTACTTCCGTACAACTGACATCACTGGTGCATGTGAGCTTCCAGAGGGTGTAGAAATGGTAATGCCTGGTGATAACGTTCAAATGGACGTTACACTAATCAACCCAGTAGCAATGGAAGAAGGTCTACGTTTCGCGATTCGTGAAGGTGGCCGTACTGTAGGTGCTGGTGTTGTATCTAAAATCGTTGAGTAATTAATACTCTTTGATTTGAAAAAAGCCCTCCTTGTGAGGGCTTTTTTGTGTCTGCTTATAGGCTTGTTCGGGGGTGTAAGTATAGATTGTTTGTTAATTGTACAAATTAATCCTGCTTACTGTTGACCTTAGCAAGTGACATAAGTAGAATTTGCGTCCCCCTCATAGTAGGGGGAGGTCGGCGTATGCCGTAAAATTATTTTTTGGAAATGTGTGATCGAAATGCAGAATCAGAAAATTCGTATTCGTCTGAAAGCCTTTGATCATCGCTTGATCGACTCTTCTGCGCAGGAAATCGTAGATACTGCAAAGAGAACAGGCGCTCAAGTACGAGGTCCGATCCCACTTCCTACTCGCAAAGAACGCTACACTGTTCTGATTTCACCTCACGTAAACAAAGATGCGCGTGATCAGTATGAAATCCGTACACATAAGCGTGTTCTAGACATCGTTGAGCCAACTGAAAAAACAGTTGACGCATTGATGAAGCTAGATCTTGCTGCGGGTGTTGAAGTGCAGATCAGCCTCGGCTAAAAGGCAACTGCGCAGAGTTAATTTTAATTAATGAAGCGCTTATTTAGTGTGGAATGCTCTGGAAAGGGCAGCCGTAGTGGGTAACAGCCCCGTACACAACTGGCAAGAGGTTTTAAAAGAAAATGTCTGTAGGTCTTATCGGACGTAAAGCGGGTATGACTCGCGTCTTCACTGAAGACGGCGTATCCGTGCCAGTCACCGTCATCGAAGTGGAACCGAACCGTGTTACTGCTGTGAAAACAGAAGAAACCGACGGCTACCAAGCAGTGCAGGTTACTACTGGTGCTAAGAAGGCTAACCGCCTGTCTAAGCCAGAAGCTGGTAACTTTGCTAAAGCTGGTGTTGAAGCTGGTCGTGGTTTGTGGGAGTTCCGCCTGTCGGGTGGCGACGAAGTCAACGTTGGCGACGAGCTAACAGTTGCGCGCTTCGAAGCTGGTCAGAAAGTTGACGTAACAGGTCAGTCTAAAGGTAAAGGTTTCCAGGGTGGCGTTAAGCGCTGGAACTTCTCCATGCAGGACGCGACTCACGGTAACTCTCTTTCTCACCGTGCTCCGGGTTCTATTGGTCAATGTCAGACTCCTGGTCGTGTTTGGAAAGGCAAGAAGATGGCAGGTCAAATGGGTAATGCTCAGGTTACTGTGCAGACCCTAGAAGTTGTTCGCGTAGACGCTGAACGTAACCTGTTGTTGATCAAAGGTGCTGTTCCAGGCGCAACTGGCGGTGACGTAATCGTTAAACCAGCTGTTAAAGCTGGCGCCTAAGGGGGTTTGAAATGAATCTGAATTTAGCTGGAGCTAATGGTTCGGTTGAAGTTTCCGACCTGGCTTTTGGTAAAGAATTCAACGAAACGCTAGTTCACCAAGTAGTTACAGCTTACTTGGCTGGCGGTCGTCAAGGCACTAAAGCTCAGAAAAACCGTTCTGCGGTTTCTGGCGGTGGTGCTAAGCCATGGCGTCAAAAAGGTACAGGTCGTGCACGTGCGGGAACTAGCCGTTCTCCAATCTGGCGTGCCGGTGGTGTTACCTTCGCGGCTCAGCCGCGTGACTACGCTCAGAAAGTAAACAAGAAAATGTACCGCGCAGCAATGCGTTGCATCTTCTCTGAGCTTGTACGTCAAGAACGTCTGGTTGTTGTTGAAGATTTCGCTTTGGAATCTCCAAAGACAAAACAGTTTGTGGCTAAGCTGAACGAGCTTGAGCTGACTAACGCACTGCTGATTACTGAAGATGTAGAGCAGAACTTGTACCTAGCTGCACGTAACGTACCACACGTTGATGTACGTGATGCTGCTGGCGTTGACCCGGTTTCTCTGGTTGGCTTTGATAAAGTACTGGTTACTGTTGCTGCTCTGAAGAAAATCGAGGAGAAGCTGGCATGAAACAGGAACGCATTTATCAAGTGCTGCTGGGTCCGCACATCTCCGAGAAAGCTACTATCGTAGCTGATGGTTCTCAGCAAGTAGTATTCCGTGTGGCTAAAGACGCTACTAAACCAGAAATCAAGCAAGCAGTTGAAGAGCTGTTCAACGTTAAAGTTAAAGGCGTGAACGTTCTTAATGCTAAGGGCAAAACCAAGCGTACTATGCGTGGTTTCGGCAAGCGTAGCGATGTGCGTAAAGCATACGTTTCTCTAGCTGACGGCTCTGAGATTGATTTCCTTGGTGGCGAGTAATAGAGGGTATATAAAATGGCAGTGACTAAAACTAAGCCGACCTCTGCTGGACGCCGTCATGTAGTTAAAGTGACTAACACTGAACTGCATAAAGGTAAGCCTCATGCAGCTCTTGTTGAGAAAAAGAGCAAGAGCGGTGGTCGTAACCACCACGGTCGCATCACTACTCGTCATATTGGCGGTGGTCACAAACAGCAGTACCGTATCATCGATTTCCGTCGTAACAAAGACGGTATTCCAGCGACAGTTGAGCGTTTGGAATATGATCCTAACCGTTCTGCGCATATCGCACTAGTTGTGTATGCAGACGGTGAGCGTCGTTACATCATTGCACCAAAAGGTGTTTCTGCGGGCGCTAAGATCATGTCTGGCGATTCTGTAGATATCAAACCTGGTAACACTATGCCTCTACGCAACATTCCTGTGGGTTCTGTAATCCACTGTGTTGAGTTGAAGCCTGGTAAAGGTGCTCAGATTGCTCGCTCTGCGGGTACATCTGCACAGTTGGTTGCACGTGAAGGTGCTTACGCAACTCTTCGCCTACGTTCTGGCGAAATGCGTAAAGTCCTAGTTGAATGTCGTGCAACTCTGGGTGAAGTGAGCAACAGTGAACACTCCTTGCGTCAGCTTGGTAAAGCTGGTGCTACGCGCTGGCGTGGTGTTCGTCCTACTGTTCGTGGTGTTGCGATGAACCCAGTAGACCACCCACACGGTGGTGGTGAAGGTCGTACTTCCGGTGGTCGTCACCCAGTGTCGCCATGGGGTGTTCCGACTAAGGGTTATAAAACTCGCAAGAACAAGCGTACTGATAAGTTGATCGTACGCCGTCGTAACGCTAAGTAAGAGGATACAGCTGTGCCACGTTCACTGAAGAAAGGTCCATTTATCGACCTTCACCTGTTGAAAAAGGTAGAGTCTGCAATTGAAGCAAACGACCGTCGTCCAATCAAAACTTGGTCACGTCGTTCTACGATCTTCCCGAATTTCGTAGGTTTGACAATTGCAGTACACAACGGCCGTCAGCATGTTCCGGTATTTATTTCCGAGGACATGGTTGGTCATAAACTGGGCGAGTTTGCTGTGACACGTACTTACCGTGGTCACGTAGTAGACAAGAAAGCCAAGCGATAAGGAGTTAGATGATGGAAGTTGCCGCTAAGCACAAAGGCGCCCGCATCTCTGCACAGAAAGCACGTCTGGTTGCTGACCAGATCCGTGGTAAATCTGTCGGTGAAGCTCTGGATATCCTGGCGTATAGTCCTAAAAAAGGTGCGGCGCTTGTTAAGAAAGTACTAGAGTCTGCTATTGCTAACGCAGAGCATAACGAAGGTGCTGATATTGACGAGCTACGTGTTTCTACAGTTTTTGTTGATGAAGCAATGACTATGAAACGCATCAAGCCGCGTGCGAAAGGTCGCGCTGATCGTATTTTGAAGCGCTCCTGTCACATCACTGTAAAAGTGGCCGACTGAGCTGACTGCTAGGAGATTCCGTTATGGGTCAGAAAGTACATCCTACGGGTATTCGTCTCGGTATTGTTAAAGATCACACTTCTGTGTGGTACGCAGACAAGAGCGAATACGCAAGCAAGCTGCAGAACGATCTGCAGGTGCGTGAGTACCTGGACAAGCAGCTTGAAAAAGCATCTGTTAGCCGCATCGAAATCGAGCGTCCTGCACAGAATGCAAAAATTACTATTCACACAGCTCGTCCGGGCATCGTGATTGGTAAGAAAGGCGAAGATGTTGAGAAACTACGTAACACTGTATCTGAAATGATGGGTGTTCCAGTTCACATCAACATCGAAGAAATTCGTAAACCAGAACTAGACGCGCGTCTTGTTGCACAAGGTGTTGCAAGCCAGCTTGAGCGTCGTGTTATGTTCCGTCGTGCTATGAAACGTGCGGTACAGAACGCAATGCGTCTTGGTGCTAAAGGTATCAAGATTCAGCTAGGTGGTCGTCTTGGTGGTGCCGAAATCGCTCGTAGCGAATGGTATCGTGAAGGTCGTGTGCCATTGCACACACTTCGTGCTGATATCGATTACGCTACTTATGAAGCGCACACTACTTACGGTGTGATCGGCGTTAAAGTCTGGATCTTCAAGGGTGAAGTTCTTGGTGGCATCGAACAAGTTCGTGCTGAAAAGAATGCGCCTAAGAAGAAAGGTAAGTGAGGTAGACGTCGATGCTACAACCAAAACGTCTTAAGTTCCGCAAAATGATGAAAGGCCGCAACCGCGGTCTAGCACAGCGCGGTAGCACTGTAAGCTTTGGTGAATTTGCACTGAAAGCGACCGGTCGTGGTCGTATCACTGCACGTCAGATCGAAGCAGCGCGTCGTACCATGACACGTCACGTTAAGCGTGGTGGTAAAATCTGGATCCGTGTGTTCCCAGACAAGCCAATTTCTAAGAAACCGCTTGAAGTACGTATGGGTAAAGGTAAGGGTGCGGTTGAGTACTGGGTTGCTCAAATCAAGCCAGGTAAGATTCTGTTCGAAATGAGCGGAGTTGATGAACAGCTTGCATCTGAAGCGTTCACCCTAGCTGCTGCTAAATTGCCTGTTGCAACAACCATTGTTAAACGGACGGTGATGTAATGAAAGCAACTGAACTACGTGAAAAGTCCGTTGATGAACTACAGCAAGAGCTACTAGGTCTTCTAAAAGAACAGTTCAACCTGCGCATGCAGAAGACAACTGGTCAGCTTGCTCAGAATCATCTTCTAGGACAGGTTCGTCGCGATATCGCTCGTGTGAAGACAGTACTCAACGAAAAGGCAGGTAACTAAGTATGAGCGCCGAAAAACGTACTCGAACTGTTACTGGTCGCGTTGTTAGCGACAAGATGGATAAAACCATCACAGTTCTGGTTGAGCGCAAAGAGAAGCATCCGATTTACGGAAAATTCATGAAGCGCTCTTCTAAACTGCATGCTCACGATGAGAAAAATGAGTGCCAGCAAGGTGACCTAGTTACCATCGCAGAAACTCGTCCTTTGTCTAAGAATAAGTCTTGGGCGTTGGTTCGTATTGAAGAGCGTGCAGCAAAGGTGTAAACTATCGCACCTTTGCTCCATTAGACGGTCCGTCCGCATTGCGGGCGGCCTAAAAATGTTTGTGGAGTAAGACCATGATTCAAACTGAATCTATGCTTGACGTAGCTGATAACAGTGGCGCTAAGCGAGTGCAGTGTATTAAGGTCCTTGGTGGTTCTCACCGCCGCTACGCTTCTGTAGGTGACATTATTAAAGTTACTGTTAAAGAAGCGATTCCTCGCGGTAAAGTGAAGAAAGGCCAGGTTCTTAACGCCGTAGTGGTACGTACCCGTAAAGGTGTTCGTCGTCCAGACGGTTCAGTAATCCGCTTTGATACAAACTCTGCGGTTCTACTGAATGCGAGCGACGCTCCAATCGGTACTCGTATCTTCGGCCCAGTGACGCGTGAACTTCGCTCAGAGAAGTTCATGAAAATCATTTCCCTGGCGCCTGAAGTGCTATAAAGATCGAACAATATACTGTTCGGTTTATGTGAAAACGCTAACACCGGAAGGTGTTGGCGTTTTTGAGCATGAGAGGGTAGCAGGAAGCGATATAGGTAAATTATGCGCAAAATTAAACGTGACGATGAAGTAATTGTCATCGCAGGAAAAGACAAGGGCAAGCGTGGCACAGTCATGCGCGTTCTGGACGATCGTTTGATCGTTTCTGGTATCAACATGGTGAAGAAGCACACTAAGCCGAACCCAATGTTGGGTAAAGCAGGTGGCATCGTTGAAAAAGAAGCAGCTATTGCAGTTTCTAACGTAGCGATCTTCAACCCGCAGACTAGTAAGGGCGATCGTGTAGGCTTCAAAGTTCTTGAAGACGGCACTAAGACTCGTATCTTCAAGTCTACCGGCGAAGTAATTGGCGGATAAGGGGAGATATCATGTCTAGATTAAAAGCGCTTTATAACGATTCCGTTAAGCAGCAGCTTAAAGATGAGCTGAACTGCCCTAACGTAATGGCAGTTCCACGTTTGACTAAAATCACTCTAAACATGGGTGTTGGTGAAGCGTTGGGCGATAAGAAAATGCTTGAGAACGCTGTTGCAGATATGACTGCAATTGCGGGCCAAAAGCCAGTTGTATGTTTGGCACGTAAATCTATCGCGGGCTTTAAAGTTCGTGAAGGTTGGCCAATCGGCTGTAAAGTTACACTACGCGGTGAGCGTATGTGGGAATTCTTGGATCGTTTGGTAGATATCTCTATCCCTCGTATCCGTGACTTCCGTGGCCTAAACCCGAAATCTTTCGACGGTCGTGGCAACTACAGCATGGGTGTTAAAGAGCAGATCATCTTCCCTGAAATCGAATTCGACAAGGTTGATAAGATGCGTGGTATGGACATTACGTTCACTACAACTGCTCAGAACAATGATGAGGGCCGTGCTCTATTGGCTGCCCTGAACTTCCCGTTCCGTAAGTGATAGGCATACATCATGGCTAAACAATCAATGAAGGCACGTGAAGACAAACGTGCGAAGCTAGTTGCACAGTATGCTGAGAAGCGTGCTGCACTAAAAGCAATTATCAACAACCCTAATTCATCAGAAGACGAAGTTTGGGATGCAGTGATCGCTCTACAGAAGCTACCACGCGACTCAAGCAAATCTCGTCAGCAGCGTCGTTGCCAGATTACTGGCCGTCCACACGCTGTATACCGTAAGTTCGGTATTAGCCGTATCAAACTGCGTGAAGCAGCAATGCGCGGTGATGTTCCAGGTTTGAAAAAGGCTAGCTGGTAATCTCCAGTTAGTATAACGGTAAGCGCAGTGGCTAGGCCCTTTGGGGTACCGCACTGTGCTGCACAAGAGGAAGTAAATGCATGAGCATGCAAGATACTCTAGCGGATATGTTTACTCGTATTCGTAACGGTCATATGGCTGAAAAGCAGGCCGTATCTATGCCGTCTTCCAAAGTAAAAGTATCAATTGCCAAAGTTCTTAAGGACGAAGGTTACATCGTTGACTACGCAGTAGAAGGCGACGTAAAACCGGTTCTGAACATTGAGCTTAAATACTTTGAAGGAAAGCCGGTAATTGAAGAGATCAAACGCGTTAGTCGTCCAGGTCTGCGTATCTACAAGAACGCAAGCGAACTACCAAAAGTATCTGGTGGTCTGGGTGTAGCGATTATCTCTACAAGTAAAGGTGTAATGGCTGACCGCGCTGCACGTAGTGCTGGCGTTGGTGGCGAAGTAATCTGCACGGTATTCTAAGAGGTATTTCAATATGTCACGTATTGCAAAAAGCCCTGTTATCGTACCTGCAGGTGTTGAAGTTAAGATTGACGGTCAGACTGTCAATGTTAAAGGTAAAAACGGCCAGCTTTCACTAGACGTTCACCCAACTGTTGGTGTTGCTCTAGAAGAAGGTTCTGTGAACTTCACAGCTCGTGAAGCTTCAAAGCTGTCTCTTTCCTTGTCCGGTACTACACGCTCACTGGTTAACAACATGGTTGTTGGTGTGTCAGAAGGCTTCAAGAAAACTCTTGAGCTACAAGGTGTTGGTTACCGTGCTGCTGCTAAAGGCAACACGCTTAACCTTAACCTAGGTTTCTCGCACCCGATCGATTACGACCTACCAGAAGGTATCAAAGCGGAAACGCCTAACGTAACTACTATCATCCTTTCTGGCTCTGATAAGCAAGTTCTAGGTCAAGTTGCTGCTGAGATTCGTGCGTTCCGTCCACCAGAGCCATATAAAGGCAAAGGTGTTCGTTATGCTGATGAGTATGTTCGCCGTAAAGAAGCGAAGAAAAAGTAAATAGGGCAGGGTTATGAACGCTAAGAAACAATCTCGTATTCGTCGTGCTCGCCGCTCTCGCCTTAAAATGCGTGAGTTAGGTGCAACACGTCTGTGCGTTACACGCACACCGCGTCACATCTACGCTCAGGTTATCTCTGCTGATGGTGCAAAAGTACTTGCTGCTGCATCAACTGTAGAAAAAGATCTGCGTGAAACTGCTGGCGGTAACGTTGCAGCAGCTGAAAAAGTAGGCGCATTGATCGCTCAGCGTGCTAAAGAAGCTGGCGTATCTGAAGTAGCATTTGACCGTTCTGGTTACCAGTATCACGGTCGTGTTAAAGCTTTGGCTGATG
This sequence comes from Neptuniibacter sp. PT8_73, assembly GCF_047778045.1. Taxonomy (GTDB): domain Bacteria; phylum Pseudomonadota; class Gammaproteobacteria; order Pseudomonadales; family Balneatricaceae; genus Neptuniibacter. The sequence goes on along the minus strand of NZ_CP180545.1, from coordinate 3,605,231 downwards.
CAGCCCGCGAAGGCGGCCTGGAATTCTAAAGGGATCGAATATGTCAAATCATGAACAGAAAGACGGCGATCTGCAGGAAAAGCTGGTTCAGGTTAACCGCGTCGCTAAAGTAGTAAAAGGTGGTCGTATCTTCGGCTTTACAGCACTAACTGTAGTTGGTGACGGTAAAGGTCGCGTAGGTTTCGGTCGTGGTAAAGCTCGTGAAGTTCCTGCTGCTATTCAGAAAGCAATGGAACAAGCTCGTCGTAACATGGTTTCAGTTGAACTGAACGGCGACACGTTGCAGTACCCAATTAAAGCACGTCACGGTGCTTCTAAAGTTTACATGCAGCCTGCATCTCAAGGTACTGGTGTAATCGCAGGTGGTGCGATGCGTGCAGTACTTGAATTGGCAGGTGTCCATAACGTACTGGCTAAGTGCTACGGCTCTACTAACCCGGTTAACGTTGTACGCGCGACTGTTAAAGGTCTTGCTGCAATGAAATCTCCGGAAGATGTGGCTGCTAAGCGCGGTAAGTCCGTAGAAGACATTCTGGGGTAATCGACAATGGCTAAGACTGTTAAAGTAACACTAGTACGTAGCCCTATCGGTACTCTTCCTAACCACAAATTGTGTGTTAAGGGTCTAGGTCTACGCCGTATTGGGCACACAGTTGAAGTAGAAGATACTCCATCTGTACGTGGCATGATCAACAAAGTTAACTACCTAGTTCAGGTAGAAGACTAATAAGGGAGTTACAGCATGCGTCTGAACACTCTAAGCCCTGCTGAAGGTTCCAAGAAAGCGGCGAAACGCGTTGGTCGTGGCATTGGTTCCGGTTTGGGTAAGACATGTGGCCGTGGTCACAAAGGTCAAAAATCCCGCTCTGGCGGTTCTGTAAAACCAGGTTTCGAAGGCGGTCAGATGCCTTTGCAGCGTCGTCTACCGAAATTCGGTTTTACTTCTCGTATTGCACGTTACGTTACAGAGATTCGTCTGAACGAACTTGCTAAGATCGAAGCTGAAGTAATTGATCTAGATGCTTTGAAAGCAGCAGACATCATCAAGCAGGAAATCAAAACTGCTAAAGTGATCTTGTCTGGTGAGATCAATAAGGCTGTCACTGTTAAAGGTCTTAAAGTGACCAAAGGTGCACAGGCTGCTATCGAAGCTGCTGGCGGTAAAGTCGAGGCGTAAATGGCTAAAAAAGGACCTATACCAGCGGGCAACCAAAGCGGACTAGGTGAGCTTAAGTCTCGTCTACTTTTCGTTTTGATGGCGATTGTTGTTTATCGTATCGGTGCACATATTCCTGTACCGGGTATCAACCCAGATCGTCTGGCCGCATTATTTGATCAGAACCAGGGCACAATCCTGAGTCTCTTTAACATGTTCTCCGGTGGTGCACTGGAGCGAATGAGTATCTTGGCATTGGGTATTATGCCGTATATCTCTGCATCGATTATTATGCAGCTGATGACGGTAGTTAGCCCTACCTTGGCTCAGTTAAAGAAAGAGGGTGAGGCTGGTCGTCGTAAGATTAACCAGTACACTCGCTACGGGACTGTAGCGCTTGCAACTGTACAAGCCTTTGGTATGGCCGTAGGCCTAGCCAATCAAGGTGTATCGTTTACCGCGGATGCCAGCTTCTATTTTGTAGCTGTTGTCACTTTGGTAGCGGGTGCAGTATTCCTAATGTGGTTAGGTGAGCAAGTGACAGAGCGTGGTATCGGTAACGGTATCTCCATTCTGATCTTTGCTGGTATTGTTGCCGGTCTGCCAAGTGCGATCGGACAGGCCTTTGAAGCAGCGCGTCAAGGTGATTTAAACATCCTTGCGCTGCTAGCTATTGCTGTACTAGCGATTGCTACAGTTGGTTTTGTTGTGTTTATGGAGCGCGGCCAACGCCGTATCACCATTAACTACGCTAAGCGCCAACAGGGTAATCGTGTGTTCGCGGCACAATCCAGCCACCTTCCATTGAAGGTCAACATGGCTGGTGTGATTCCGCCGATTTTTGCATCCAGTATTTTGCTATTCCCTGCCTCTATGGGCCAATGGTTTGGTCAGAGTGAAGGCATGGATTGGCTGCAAAATGTTGCATTAGCGCTTGGCCCAGGTCAGCCGCTTTACATTTTGCTATTCTCGGTCGCAATTATATTTTTCTGCTACTTCTACACAGCGATTGTTTTCAATCCTAAGGACGTAGCAGATAACCTGAAGAAATCAGGTGCTTTTATTCCGGGTATTCGTCCAGGTGATCAATCCGCACGTTACATTGATACCGTGCTGGGCCGATTGACCTTATTCGGTGCGCTTTATATTACTGCTGTATCTCTGATGCCTCAGTTCCTAGTAGTCGCAGCGAATGTACCGTTCTATTTCGGTGGCACCTCACTCCTGATCGTCGTAGTTGTCGTGATGGACTTTATGGCGCAGGTTCAGTCTCATCTGATGTCACATCAGTACGAGTCCCTGATGAAGAAATCTAATCTCAAAGGTGGCGGCGCAGGACTTTCGCGCTAAGGCCACAACTGGAGTAGATCATGAAAGTACGTGCATCTGTTAAAAAGATCTGTCGTAACTGCAAAATCGTTCGTCGTAACGGTTCAGTACGTGTGATCTGTAAAGTAGAGCCGCGTCACAAGCAGCGTCAGGGTTAATTTATCCCTGATTTGGGCGCAGATGGTGTGCAGCACTTGATTTAATTTTAATCAATGTGTATTATTGCGCGCCTTCTGCGAACAGAACAAATTTTTATTGGTGTTTGATAATTTAAACAAACACCTTTTATTAAACGGAGTAATAGAATGGCCCGTATAGCTGGAGTCAACATTCCTGACAATAAGCATGCGGTAATTTCTCTGACTTACATTTACGGTATTGGCCGCACGACATCGTCTGCGATCTTAGAAACTTGCGGTATTGCACCGACTACTAAGATCTCTGATTTGTCCGATGAGCAATTGGACATCGTTCGTGGAGAAGTTGCTAAATTTACTGTTGAAGGCGACCTACGTCGTGAAGTATCCATGAGCATCAAACGTTTGATGGACCTTGGTTGTTTCCGCGGCATTCGCCACCGTCGTAACCTTCCGGTTCGCGGTCAGCGTAGTAAAACTAACGCGCGCACTCGAAAAGGCCCGCGTAAGCCGATCCGTAAATAAGTGGTAAGCGATAGGAATTCCGAATATGGCAAAGCCAGGTAATCGCACACGCAAAAAAGCGAAGAAGCAAATAGCGGATGGGTTCGCCCACATCCACGCTTCTTTTAACAATACGATCATTACAATTACCGATCGTCAGGGTAACGCTCTTTCTTGGGCAACTGCGGGTGGCTCAGGCTTCCGTGGTTCTCGCAAGAGTACCCCTTTCGCTGCTCAGGTTGCGGCTGAGCGCGCTGGACAGGCTGCATTAGAATATGGCCTGAAAAACTTAGACGTATTTGTAAAAGGCCCAGGACCAGGTCGCGAATCAGCGGTTCGTGCTCTGAACTCTGTAGGCTACAAAATTGCAAATATCACTGACGTGACGCCAATCCCTCACAATGGTTGTCGTCCACCGAAGAAACGTCGCGTTTAATCTGGAGACGGTAATATGGCTCGTTATCTTGGACCAAAGTGCAAACTGTCTCGTAGGGAAGGTACTGACCTTTTCCTAAAGAGCGGTGTTCGCGCACTGGACAGCAAGTGTAAAGCTGAGACTGTCCCTGGTGTTCACGGCGCTCGTCGCGGTCGTTTATCCGACTACGGCCTGCAGTTACGTGAAAAACAGAAAGTTCGTCGTATGTACGGCGTACTGGAACGTCAGTTCCGCAGTTATTATAAAGAAGCGGCTCGTCGTAGCGGTGCAACAGGTGAAAACCTTCTGCAACTGCTAGAAGGTCGTTTGGACAATGTTGTATATCGCATGGGTTTCGGTTCTACACGTGCCGAATCTCGTCAGATCGTATCTCACCGCTCAATCACTGTTAACGGTCAGGTTGTGAACATCGCTTCCTACCAAGTTAAAGCAGGTGATGTTGTAGCAGTACGTGAAAAAGCTAAATCTCAGTTGCGTATTAAAAACGCTCTAGAACTAGCTGGTCAACGTGCAGCAGTTGAGTGGGTTGATGTAGACGCTGCAAAAATGGAAGGCACATACAAAGCCACTCCAGAGCGTTCTGATCTGTCCGCAGATATCAACGAACAGCTAATTGTAGAGCTGTACTCGAAGTAATTTTAACTTTAATTTGGTGGAAATATGCAGCGTTCGGTAAATGAGTTTCTAAGTCCACGTCATATTGACGTACAAGAAATCAGCAAAACGCGCGCTAAAGTGACTCTAGAGCCACTTGAGCGTGGATTTGGCCATACGCTGGGCAATGCATTACGCCGCATTCTTTTATCTTCTATGCCGGGTTGTGCCGTAACAGAAGTTGAGATTGAAGGCGTTTTGCATGAGTACAGCACAATTGAAGGTGTTCAGGAAGATGTAATTGAGATCCTCCTGAACCTGAAAGGGGTTGCAGTGTTGTTGCACAACAACGACGAAGTAACCCTGACTCTGAGCAAATCTGAAGCAGGTCCTGTAACTGCTGGTGATATTCAACTGAATCAGGATGTTGAAATCGCTAACCCGGACCACGTTATTGCTCACCTTAATGAAGGTGCGAGTCTAAACATGCAGCTAACTGTTGGTCGTGGCCGTGGTTACGTTCCAGCTGATCTGCGTGTTTCTGATGAAGAAGAGACTCGTGCAATCGGTCGTCTACAGCTGGACGCTACTTTCAGCCCAGTACGTCGCGTTTCTTACGTAGTAGAAAGCGCGCGTGTAGAGCAACGTACTGACTTGGATAAACTGGTTATTGATATCGAATCTAACGGTACCATTGATCCAGAAGAAGCTATCCGTCGTGCGGCTACTATCCTTCAGCAACAACTTATTGTGTTTGTTGATCTGGAAGATGGTGCTGATCAAGCTAAGGATGAACCAGAAGAGCCGGAAATTGATCCAATTCTTCTGCGTCCTGTAGATGATCTGGAGCTGACTGTACGTTCCGCCAACTGTCTGAAGGCAGAACAGATCTACTATATTGGTGATCTGATTCAGCGTACAGAGGTTGAACTGCTTAAGACTCCGAACTTGGGTAAGAAGTCGTTGACAGAGATCAAAGACGTACTTGCATCTAAGGGCTTGTCCCTAGGTATGCGTCTTGAGAACTGGCCACCGGCTAGCCTGAAGAACGACGATAAAGTCGCTTCCTGATTCGGCGATAACAACTGACTGGTTTGGTAGGGATTTATCATGCGTCATCGTAAATCTGGTCGTAAATTAAGCCGTACCAGTGCGCACCGCAAAGCTATGTTTAAAAACATGGCAGTATCTTTGTTTGAGCACGAGTTGATTCGTACAACTCTGCCTAAAGCTAAAGAACTGCGCGGCTATGCAGAGCCACTGATTACACTGGCTAAAAACGACACTGTAGCGAACCGCCGTTTGGCATTCGCACGTACTGGCAGCAAAGTTGCTGTTGGTAAACTATTCAACGAACTAGGTCCGCGTTACAACGCGCGTCCTGGTGGCTATGTTCGTATCCTGAAGTGCGGTTTCCGCCCAGGTGACAACGCTCCTATGGCTTACGTTGAGCTAGTTGATCGTCCAGCTGTAGAAGCTGCTGACGAAGCAGAAGATTAAGATTTCTTGATCTTAAAAAACCCGGCTTTATGCCGGGTTTTTTATTGCCTGAAATTTAGAAAAGACATTACTATTACTCTTCACATTGATCGTTCGATGATAGGTTTTAGGTGTAATGAATACTGATAAATTGGTTAAGTTGATTCGCTACATAGCTGCGATTCCAAAAAGTCTTTACGTTAACTTGCGGCTATTACCTTTTGATCAAGCTATCAAGCTTCCTATCATTGTTTCAAATAGAACTAAACTCATCTCACTAAATGGTAAGGTTAAGTTAGAAAAAGTTAAAACTGGCTTGGTTCGCATCGGCTTCACTGGGGCAGATATGATTGACTATCGCTTCAGTCGAACAATGCTCCAAATTGATGGTGATTTCACTGTTAATGGCAAAGTTAAGATAGGTAAAGGAACACGGTTAATTGTTGCCGGTGATTTGGATCTGGGCGCCAATTTTATCGCCACAGGTGATAACACGATTATCTGCGAAAAACAGATGTCTATCGGCAGCGACTGTATGTTCGCTTGGGAATCTGTGGTCATGGACACTGACCAGCATGCAATATTCGATGAATCAGGTGATCAGATCAATATCGAAGATAGAGTGGTCATAGGTAACAATGTCTGGCTTGGTGCCAGAAGCTTTGTATTGAAGAACTCTGTGATTGAAGATGGCTGTATAGTTGCTGCAAATACTACGGTAACTAGATCAATTGCCGAGAAAGATGTGATCATTGCTGGAGCACCTTCTAAGAAAATCAAAGAAGGTGTTCACTGGCAACATTAAATAAGCTTTTTGTTTGTTTTATCTAAATGCTTAACCTGTTTATTTTAGGTTAAGCATTGGCTTTAAGAACCTGCCCGTATACGAAGCGGGATTCTCAGCCACTTCTTCAGGTGTGCCTTCAGCAATGATAATTCCGCCTTTTACGCCGCCCTCAGGTCCTAAATCTACAATCCAATCGGCTGTTTTGATCACATCCAAATTGTGTTCAATCACTACAATTGTATTGCCGTGATCGCGTAAACGATAGAGTACGTTCAGTAACTGCTGAATATCGTAAAAATGCAGGCCTGTAGTCGGTTCATCAAGAATATACAGGGTTTTACCTGTATCACGTTTAGATAGCTCTTTGGCTAGTTTTACGCGCTGCGCCTCACCACCAGAAAGTGTCGTTGCAGCTTGACCTAAGCGGATATAGGACAAACCCACATCCATTAAGGTCTGTAGACGACGAGCCAGTGCTGGAATCGCATCGAAGAATTCTCGCGCATCTTCTACCGTAAGATCTAAGACTTCATGGATATTCTTGCCTTTGTATTTTATCTCCAACGTTTCACGGTTGTAGCGTTTGCCTTTACAAACATCGCAAGGCACATATACATCAGGGAGGAAATGCATCTCTACCTTGATGACACCATCACCCTGGCAAGCTTCACAGCGGCCGCCTTTGACGTTAAAACTAAAGCGTCCTGGTTTATAGCCTCGTGAGCGCGCCTCTTGCGTACCAGCAAACAGTTCACGTACGGGTGTAAAAATACCTGTATAAGTTGCTGGATTAGAGCGCGGTGTGCGGCCAATTGGGCTTTGATCGATATCGATGACTTTATCGAAGTGCTTGATACCTTCGATAGATTGATGCGGTGCAGGATCCAACGTAGTCGCATTATTGAGTTCAGTTGCAGCGATTGGATAAAGCGTACCATTGATCAAAGTGGACTTGCCCGAGCCAGATACACCGGTAACGCAGGTTAGTAAGCCTACAGGGATCTTAAGATCGACATTGTTTAAGTTATTACCACTTGCACCGTTAAGACATAGCTGCTTCTTGCTATCAGCTGGATGACGCTGTTCAGGTACAGCGATCTCTTTAGTGCCAGTTAAATACTGACCTGTAATAGAGGCGGGGTTTGCCATGACCTCATCTGGCGTACCTTCAGCAATGACTTGCCCACCATGCACACCGGCACCAGGGCCTATATCAATGACATAGTCTGCCAGACGAATTGCGTCTTCATCGTGTTCAACAACGATGACCGTATTACCCAAATCCCTCAAATGGACCAGAGTTTTTAACAGGCGCTCGTTGTCTCGTTGGTGTAGACCGATCGATGGCTCATCAAGAATGTACATGACCCCAACAAGGCCAGCACCAATCTGACTTGCTAGACGTATACGTTGTGCTTCACCACCCGATAGTGTGTCTGCGTTACGATCAAGCGATAGGTATTCAAGGCCAACATTAACTAGGAATCTTAGGCGTTCACGAATCTCTTTGAGAATTTTTTCAGCGATCTCACCTTGTTTACCTGTTAGATGAAGATTCTCGAAGTACTCTAAACTCTCACCAATCGGTTTCTTAACGATATCAGGGAGTGTCTGCTGATCTATATATACGTGCCTCGCATCGCGACGTAAGCGACTGCCGTTACAGGACGAGCACGGCTGCATATTTAGATATTTGGCGAGATCTTCGCGAACGGTATCGGATTCGGTTTCTTTATAGCGGCGTTGTAAATTATTCAGCACGCCTTCGAAAGGGTGTGCCTTATTAATAATGTCGCCGCGATCATTTAGGTAGCGGAAAGTGACGGTTTCTTTGCCACTACCATTCAAAATAAGATCTTGTTCTGATTTTTTCAGGGATTTGAATGGTGTATCCATATCAAACCCGTATTGCTCTGCTACCGCTTTAAGCTGCTGGAAATAATACAAGCTGCGGCGATCCCAGCCCCGAATCGCGCCTTCGGATAGTGTTAGGTTTGAATCGTGAACTACTTTAGATTGATCAAAGTATTGCTTAACTCCTAAGCCGTCACAGCTTGGGCAAGCACCATGAGGATTGTTGAAAGAAAATAGTCTCGGTTCGAGTTCCTGAATACTATGTCCACATTCTGGGCAGGCAAAGCGAGCAGAGAAGATTAATTCGTCAGCGTCACCATCCATATAAGCAACTTTGGCAATCCCGTCGCTGAGGTTAAGAGCGGTTTCGAATGACTCGGCTAATCGGGTCTGTAGATCATCGCGAACTTTGAAACGGTCAATAACGACTTCAATATTGTGCTTTTTGTTTTTATCTAGCTCTGGTGCGCTATCAAGATCAACGACAATTCCATCGATTCTTGCGCGAATGAAGCCCTCAGCCCGTAGGTTATTAATGGTGTGTAAGTGCTCACCTTTTCTGCCTTGTACTACAGGTGATAGCAGCATTAATTTACTGCCTTGCTCAAGCTCGAGTACTTGATCCACCATCTGGCTGATTGTTTGTGCTGCAAGGGGTAGATCGTGATCCGGGCAGCGAGGCTCGCCTGCACGGGCAAACAATAAGCGCAAGTAATCGTAAATTTCGGTGATCGTACCAACAGTCGAACGCGGGTTGTGAGATGTTGATTTTTGTTCAATTGAAATCGCAGGGGATAAGCCTTCGATATGATCAACATCGGGTTTTTCCATCATCGATAGGAACTGACGAGCATAGGTCGAGAGAGACTCAACATAGCGGCGTTGACCTTCTGCATAGAGCGTATCAAATGCCAGTGAAGACTTACCTGAGCCGGATAACCCTGTAATAACAATGAGTTTGTCTCGGGGGATCTCAAGATCAATATCTTTAAGGTTGTGGGTACGCGCACCCCGGACCTGAATCTTATCCATAATGGCTCTCAGATGTGGAAAACAAAACGTACCATTATAGAGATTTTTCGTGGCTGCTGTAGCTTTTCTGAACGATAAAATCTCTATGGGATAAGAGTGGGCGAGAGGGTGATCGCATGTTAAGCTTGCTTGTTATACGCGCAGGTTTATCAATCTGACGTGAGAAAAGATTTTTGGAGAAAGAAAATGGCACGTGGTGTTAATAAAGTAATTTTGGTGGGCAATCTGGGTGGAGATCCAGAAGTACGTTATATGCCAAATGGCAATGCTGTAACTAATGTAACCATCGCAACGTCTGAATCATGGAAAGATAAGCAGACGGGCCAGCAGCAAGAGCGTACTGAATGGCACCGTGTGGTATTTTTTAACCGTCTAGCGGAGATCGCTGGCGAGTATATGCGTAAAGGCGGCAAGGTTTACGTTGAAGGTGCGTTGCGTACCCGTAAATGGCAGGATCAAAGTGGCCAGGACCGTTACACGACTGAGATCGTAGCAAGCGAAATGCAGTTGCTTGATAGTCGTGGCGGTAACGAAGGTGGCTATGCTCCTCAGCAACAACAGGGTGGTTATGCGCAACAGCCACAACAGCAGCAAGCACCTGCTCCACAAATGGCACCGCAGATGGCTCCACAAGCTGCGCCTCAGCAAGCTCCTCAGCAGCGTCCTGCTCCAGCACCGCAACAGGCGCCTGCACCTCAAGCGGCACCGGGTTTTGATGATTTTGATGATGACATCCCGTTCTAATATTTGTAGAGCTGGATAGATCGATAAAGACCTCGCATTGCGAGGTTTTTTCGTTTTAGACCTTTCACAGGGCTTGGTTGGGAGCGCAAATCTATTTTGGATGCTTGGACGGTTATTGTGGATCTTTGGAGATCTATAGCAGAAGTTTTACGGGTAAATTTAGTGACAGCATAAATACACACAGAATGATGTTTAGGAGTTAAAAAATGCCGTCAGTCGAAATTTATACCATGAGTTATTGCCCATATTGTATTGCAGCCAAACGCTTGTTGAAAAACTTAGGTTGGAGTTTCAACGAAATCGAAATAACTGGTAAGCCAAAATTGAAGACCGCAATGGTGCAACGGACTCAACGTAAAACCGTGCCTCAAATTTTTATAAACGATCAGCATATAGGAGGCTTTGATGACTTCTCGGCGTATATTAAAACGCAAAGAAAGCAGTAAAAGCCTAAGGGTAAATTATACAGTTAGTCTGCATTGCTCCTGTGTGGCGTGTTAAATCCCTTTATTGAAAGTCCTTTGCCCAGTTAGCGATGGAAACCCTCAATGGCTATGGGCTTTGAGGGTGTCTATCTTTATGTTTCTCGGAATGCTTTATTGAAGCTATTAGTAATAGGTTCTAATAAGTAATTCATAAATGTGCGTTCACCGGTGATAATCATCACTTCTGCTTTCATGCCGGGTCTTAGTAATTGGCTGGATTGAGCTTGATCAAGCTTAATTCTGGCTAAATAGTAGTTTTCCCCAGTGAGCTCATCTGTCATGTGATCCGCTGAAATGGTCTCAACTGTTCCTTGATGCAGAGGGGTGGTTCTCTGATTGAACGCGGTTAATCGCATCTGCGCGAGCATGCCTTGATGGACAACATCAATATCATTAGGGTTTACTTTGGCTTCAATAATCAATCCTTCATGATCAGGGACTATTTCTAATAGCGGCTCACCAGGAAGGATAACGCCTCCGGGGGTGTTAATTTTTAAACCAACGACAATGCCATCAATTGGCGCTTTGATTGTGCTGCGGTTGTGAACATCGAGTGCTGCTTGAAGACGGTTGTTTAGATCCAATAGCTCAGATTCAACTGCTCTGAGTTCCTCCGCTACCTCTTTATTATGATTTGAATCGATCTCAAGAATTTTTAGCTCAGTCTCACCAATACTTTGTTCTGCTTTGGCAATCTGCGCACGGTGCATATTAATTTTGCCATCAATTTCATGGGTCTTGCGGCGTATTTGCAGCCAATGGGGCTTATCAACCACTTTTTCTTTATACATCTTATCAATCAGTCGAAATTCTTGGTGGAGTAGTTGGGACTGTTTAAGTTCGCTATTAAGCTGTCCTTCGAGACCTTTGATTTCTGAGCCTAATTGGGTGATTCGTTGCGTTAGGATCTGCTTTTTTGTGTTCAAACTTTCTTGGCGTGACCTAAATATTTTGCGTTGGCTATTTAGGATTGCTTCCAGAACTTCTTTATCACCCTCGGCGTGCAAGGAGTCTGGAAAAGTAATATGGATTAGGCCGTTGTATTCTGTATCCAGTCGCGCTTTTAGTGCTTGGGCGACTAGTATCCGGTCTTTCAGAAGTTGGTAAGTCGCGAGTGAATTTTCATTGTTAAGGGTAATTAATACTTGGCCTGCTTTTACTTGCTCGCCTTCCTTTACTTGGAGTGTGCCAACAATACCGCCCTCAAGGTGGGCGACAGTCTTACGACCATATTCGACAGAAATAATGCCAGAGGCGATAGCAGAGCTGTCCAGTTTGGCTGTGACCGACCAGATAAAGAATGAGGCAAGGAATACTGTAAGGGTGCCAAAACCCCACAATAACGGGCTCTTAAAATCGGGACCGTTGTTTTCAGACAGGGCGGATGTTTGCATGAGTCTTCTCCTGTGCTGTAGTTTGCTGTTGGGTGTTATCAGAGGCGGTGACTTTTTTAAACATCTGCTCTCTGCTACCAATTTCGTACTTACCGCCTGGGTACAGCACCAAAATTTTATCGGCGTGTTTTAAAATGCTAGGGCGATGAGTAATGATGATGCTGGTCGTGCCTTGTTGTTTTAGGGACTTCAAACTATTGATTAGCGCAGCGTCACCAGAAAAATCTAGGCTTGCGTTGGGCTCATCCAATACCAGTAGTTTAGGATTGGCATACAGGGCACGTGCTAGGGCTAGGCGTTGTCTCTGACCTCCAGCGAGCACGGTGCCTGATTCTCCAATCTCCGTTTCGTATCCTTCTGGCAAGCTAAGGATAGTGTCATGCAGATTGGCCAGTTGTGCTGCTTTGACGACGGCGTCGGCGTCGATCTCACCCATGCAGGCGATGTTTTCACTTACGGTGCCGGGGAATAGTTGAATTGTTTGTGGCAGATAACCGATTAGCTGGCGTCTATCTGCTGAGTTCAGGCGATGTATATCGGCACTATCAAACCGGATATGACCGGATTCAGGTATTAAGTTTCCTGTGAGCAGTTCTGCTAGTGTTGATTTGCCTGAAGCTGTCGGTCCAATGACGCCCAGGGATTCGCCTGCTTGGAGCTTCAGGTTTAAGCCTCTAAAGGTTGGTTCGCTTTCTCGGCTATATGCAAACACCATATTCTCTATTTTTACCGAACCTTGAGGATCGGGTAATTGAATACCGGTTTCTGCTGGTTTTGTTATTTCGCAGAGGGTTTCTAGGCGAGTCATGGCGCTTTTTGCTGCGATCGCATTTTTCCATGATCCCATTGCTTGATCGACTGGGGCTAAGGCTCGGCCAAGCAGTATTGAGCCCGCAACCATTGCGCCAGCCGTCATTTCACTTGCAAGAACTAACCAAGCGCCAACTCCCATGATGGCTATCTGCACAGCTAAACGAATAAATTTGGATGCAGAGGTAAGAAGTCCTGAGATCTTGCTTGCTTCGGCAAGATGATAAAGTGTTTCTGTATTTTGTTTTTGCCAGCGATTAACCAAGTTATCTGTAAACCCCATTGCTGTAGCGACATTGGCATTGCGTAGGGCTGATTCCGCTTGTTGCAGGCCGGTTATAGATGCATTTGATGATGACTGTAATTGTTTGCGGCAGAGTAGATCGTTCAGGACTGCTAGGCTAAATAACAGCAGGGCACCTGCGGTTGCGATGATGCCCAGCAGGGGATGAAGCAGATAGATAAAACCCAAAAATATAGGTAGCCATGGAATATCCATGATTGGGAAAATGGCAGAACCGGTTAAAAAGTTTCTTAAAATAGCGACGTCACGTAAACCTTGGGCTGTTTGGCTTTTGCTATTACGTGAAGCTTCCATAATGCTTTGTGTAAAAACATTGGGAGTCAGGTTTTGCTCTAGCCAGATGCCGAGCTTAAGCATGATTCTGCCACGAGTAAGTTCTAGGCCGGCTAAAGTGGCAATGGCCAGTATGGTAGCAATGCTGAGGAAGATCAGGGTGTCAGTGCTGCCGCTACCTAAAACGCGGTCAAATACTTGTAGCATGTACAGTGGGGCAGCCAGCATCAGTAGATTGATAAAAAAACTGAATAAGAGCACAGCTTTTAAGCCGCCTTTGATTTTCGACAACGTGCTTTTGATAAAAGAACTTTCTGTCTTGGGGGGGGAAGAAGTCATGGTAGCTCTCCGGGATAGCAGGGAAAGGAACCAGAGGGAATCGGTAAGGGCGGATTCCCTCTGGTAAGGGGGCTATATTATTAGAGAGTCTTCAGACAGTGTTTCGGCATTAACGCCTAACAAGGTAATGCTGTCGCCGTTGCCAAAGTCCAGCACTGTATCGGCTTCAACCTGAGTCGCAGCAGCTTCAACGTCCGCAAAGTTTTCAATACTGCTTACTCTTCGTAGGTCAAGAAGATCGCCTTCCGAGAAGTCGGTTACAGTGTCGCTGCCATCGCCACTGGAAAAAACAAAGACGTCGTCTCCTGAGCCCCCTGTCAGCTCATCGTCTGCTAGACCGCCAGTGAGGGTGTCATACCCGCTGCCGCCGAATAGTTGGTCGCTGCCGCCGGTACCAATCAGGGTATCATCACCTTCCATGCCGTAGATGGCATTGGGGCCAGCATCACCCGTTAGGGTGTCGTTAGTGCTATCGCCAGTAATATCGACTTTATCAATTTCGACGTTAACATTTACTTCGCCATATCCAGTTACTTCAAGAGTGATGCTATCAGAAGAATAGCTTTCACTCTCTTCAGGGATCTCCATAGTCACCGTGAAGTTATAGCTGCCAGGCTCGGCGTTTTCGTAGATTGGAGGTTCAACGCTGGAGACAAAACCATAGTCATCGCCCAGAGCCTCAAGCTCAAGGTTAAGGGGGGCTTCGGTAATGCCGTTAGTTATTGCGTCTGCAATGTTAGAACTATCAGAGGTTAGCTCGGTAACTATGCCGACACCCCATTCATCCACTAGTTGTTGATACATATCGATATATGGCGCTGTTACTGCAAAGACTGGAGTGACACCTGCATCAATCAGCATGCGGCCAACTACGGCTGGGTCCGGGTAATCTTCGACTTCAAACTCGGTATCATAATCGTTGTCAGCAACTGCAACGCTTGTCATCGTACCCGTTTCGCTGTCGTAAACAGATGTGGTCTCGTAATCGCCCTCTTTATGGTACGGTGCATCTGTGAATAGCACGGCAAATTTCTGGGCGCCGTCACGGAAGCCAATTTCATCTTCTCGAAGAGCGGTTTGTACTAGTGCTTCCATCTGTGATTCTGGCCAATCCCAGCCAGAAGAGGTGCGAAGGTTATCCAATGTTGTTTGAATGGTTTCCTTATCGGAGGTGACACTTAGATCAGTGTTGTAGACATAGTCGTAACTTGAACCAAAGGTTTCCATTGGTTTATCGACAAAGCTGCCTACACCAAAGGCAACATCAGCGTCGGCAGTTAGACTGTCATATAAACCTGAGAACTGAGCCTGAACGTTAGGTAGATCGTTCCAGAAGGAGCCAGAAAGATCATGTAGCATAAATACGTCATATTTTGCTGGTAGCTCTTCAACGCTCACTTCAACATCAAAGGTGATTTGAGAGCCTTCAACTAAAGAAACATCGACGTTTTTCAGTGGGATAGGGCCTTCACCAGTGATAGTCGCTTCAATTTCACTTTCTACTGGAGGTAGTTCAACTTCAGGATATTCAGAATCAGTAAATTCGATGTTAATTTCTTCGATACTTCTGAGTTTTAGGCCGAAAGATGTTTCAAAAACGGGTTGATGATTGCCATCATGAGAGCCTTTTCCTTCGCTTTTGCTTATGGCGTTATTTGCCGCCCATTTAGATAGTTCTGCTAGCTCTTCTTGGTAGGTTTCATATTCGCTGTGGGTCATTTGTAGGGTAAGCGTATCGACACCTTGGCTACCGTTGTAGTAGTTATTTTCGCCTGAGTTGTCACTGATATTAAAAAATAAGGAGTCGTTGCCTTTACCTGCGTTAACTTTGTCGCTACCCGAGCCAGCATCAATAATATCGTCGCCTTGTCCTGCAATAATTTTGTCGTTACCTAAGCCTGAAGAGATGGTGTCATTGCCGTGACCTGTTTTGATGAAATTGTTGCCGTCACCTGCGTCGATTACGTCATCTCCGTGGAGAGAGATTATTCGGTCCTTGCCATCTCCTGTAAGGACTATATTGTCTCCGGAGCCCGCGTGAACAAAGTTATTGCCATTGCCAGCATCGATAATATCATCCCCGTGAGAGGCAAGAACTTTATCTTTTCCCTCCCCAGATATAATAGTGTCATGGCCGCTGCCTGACTTGATAAGGTTGTTGCCGTCGCCAGCCTTAATAAGGTCATCACCTTTGCCTGAAAAAATTTTATCTTTTCCATTTCCGGTGGTAATAGAGTCATCTCCGTTTCCTGAACGGACAAAATTATCTCCGTCGCCGGCATCGATGTAATCATCCTTTCCACGTGTTGTTATGCGATCATCGCTTTCATCGGCATAAATCTCTTTGCCACTGAAGGTGTGCTCTTTTGGTGAGCTTTTGGCGTCATCTTCTCGTGTGAATGATTTGGCTTTCTCGTAGCCTTTTACTTCAGAAACTGAATGGCCTGGGCTGCTAATTTTCGAAGTAGTTTCAGTTTCTTCGGTTGTGGTAGCGGAATAAGGTTTAGATGGCTCTATTGATTTATCTAAAGAGGTAGATGGGGAGGGCTTAATTGTTTTTTTACCAGTCATGATGACTTCTCCATTCGGTAGCTCCGCTGCCGTGACTCTTTTTTGAGCGTTAGGCCGGTGACTTTGCGCCTCATCGTTTCCAATGGTTTGCCGTTTATCGTCGAGAAAAGGAATTTGTCCTTTAAGTTTTCAAACAGTATTTGATTGTTTCTTGTTTATGTCAATCAATGTTAAATCTTATATATACTGAGTTTTTTTGGATTTTTACATAATAAACAACTATTTGTTGTTGCTTTGCGGTCTTTATACGTATTTCTTATATGGGTATTCTTATTTGAATTCAAACGCGTGTATGGTTTTCGTGTGTGTTCTTTTTATTCATGATTTGTACAGCTGAATAAGCAAGAGGAAAGGTATGCTTCTCGATGTTGGGGGATTGGGGTATATTTTGATTAGTTGTACATGATGGGGGAGCACGTAATGCCTAAGATGCAAGCATTTGGACTCGTTCAGTTATGATAGATTGCTGGAGAGTTTGAAAATGGCGCTAGATCTACTTTTGAAGCCGATTAAGATTTTAATTACCGGAGCTCAAGGGCAGGTGGGGAGCGCGTTGACGCGTGCTGTGGAAGCGGATAGCTTTTTTGAAGTTATTGCTTTGGGAAAATCTCAGTTAGATGTTACTGATCCAGAGCAGATCTCTGAGCAACTGGCTCATCATCTACCAGATTATGTTGTGAACTGCGCTGCGTTTGATGATGTCGATGAAGCAGAGTCACAATCAGAGCTTTGTTATGCGGTTAACTCTGATGCAGTAGAGGCCTTAGCGTTTGCTTGTGGTGACCTGTCTATCCCAATGTTTCACTTATCCACTGACTACGTGTTTGATGGCCACTATGCCAGCGGCTACACCGAAGAGGATGAGGTCGCACCTTTAGGAATCTATGGTGATAGTAAGTGGCAAGGTGAAGAGAGACTCCGTCAAGCTTTGCCGAAGCATATTATCTTGCGAGTTAGTTGGTTGTTTAGCGACCAAGGGAATAACTTTGTTTTGCGAACGCTTGAGGCGGCTAAGAAACAATCAGAGCTACAAGCTGTAACAGATCGTAAGGGCTGTCCTACCTCTGCATCTGATGTGGCCCGAGTTATTCTCGCTGTATTAAAGCAAATTCATAATGGTGCAGATGCTTGGGGTACTTACCATTACTGTGGAGCTGAGGTGATCAATCGTTACGATTTTTGCAAAGAAATCCTGATTGCTGCAGGTCAGTACGAAAACCTCGATGTGGAAAAGTTGGTCCCAGTATCGAGTAAAGATTACGTCACAGAGGCATTACGTCCAAATACGTCTGTTTTAATGTGTAAAAAATTATTGAGTGTATTTGGGATAAGGCAGAGACCTTGGCGACAGGAGTTGCAATGGTTGATGCGAGATATCTATCCATCATCCTAGCCGCCAAGTGCTATAGATTTCTTAACCCCAAGGCATTGGGGATTTAGAAACCGCAACGGCTGCAATGTAAATGAAAGTAAACAGAGCGCCTGCTAGTGCTGTTGCTTGAATGGCTTTGGTTTTACCGCGTTTGATGGCGATTGTTCCTAAACCAATATACAGCACCAAAGCGATCACTTTAGCTGTTAGCCAGTGATGGACAAACGGATATTGCTCAATCATTACCGCGAGCGTTAGTGCGCTGACCAGCAGTGCGGTATCAATAATATGTGGTACGATCTTTAACCAGCGTTTTTCTAGTTTTTCTGGGCAAAATAGTGCCAAGCCACCGCGTAATAGAAAGAGTACGAAGCTTAGGGCTATGCAGGTTAAATGGATGTGCTTAATGGCAAAGTACATTAGGTTTCCTATGAAAATTGGTCTAACTGCTGTTGAAATGAATTTGTGCTATTTTAGTGCGATAAAATTATAAATTACATGCTCCATTGACAAACCATGGCCAATTCTAAAGATGATACGCAAGCGCTGGTAGATCGTTTTGGCAGAACTGTCGATTATATTCGACTGTCTGTAACTGATCGCTGCGATTTTCGTTGTGTTTATTGCATGGCTGAAGAGATGACTTTTCTTCCGCATGCTCAAGTACTTACACTCGAAGAGATTGATCAGATCGCCCAAGCTTTTGTTAGCTTAGGTGTAAAGAAGATCCGCTTGACTGGTGGTGAGCCGTTGGTTCGTCGTGATGTCATGAAACTGATGCGCAGCGTAGGTCAGTTAGATTCAGAATTAGCGATCACTACCAATGGTTCTCAGCTTGTTCATATGGCTCAGGATCTCAAAGATGCTGGCGTTAATCGTCTTAATATCAGTATCGATAGTTTGCGTGAAGATCGTTTCAAAGCGATGACCCGAATTGGCAAATTGCCAAAAGTACTTGCAGGCATTGATGCGGCTATTGAAGCAGGGTTTGATCGTATTAAGTTGAATGCGGTCGTTATGAAAGGCCGCAATGATGACGAAATTCTCGATCTTGTCGATTTTGCGCGTGATAAAGGCGTTGATGTTAGTTTTATTGAAGAGATGCCTTTAGGTCAAATTTCCGAACATGATCGTGGTGAGGTTTACTGCTCAAGTGATGAAGTTCGCGCGATTATTGAGCAGAAATACAAACTGCAGCCGACTGTAGAGCGGACTGCTGGGCCTTCCCGTTACTATCGCATGACCGATAGCGAAAGCCGCGTTGGTTTTATCTCACCTCATAGCCATAACTTCTGCTCTGAGTGTAACCGAGTCAGGGTAACCGTTGAAGGGCGCTTGTTGCTTTGTCTGGGTAACGAACACTCTGTTGATCTTCTACAAACATTGCGTGCTCACCCTAATGATCAGGAAAAACTGAAGCAGGTTATTATCGATGCTATGGATTTGAAGCCTGAGAAGCACGAATTTGATTTAGATGATGAGCCACAAATCATTCGTTTTATGAATATGACAGGGGGCTAAACGAGTTCATCGTTGTCCTTGCTCCCGTACTTTCTTATTAAGGAAAATACTCATGTCCCATACTCCTGCCAGAGCGGAATTTATTCCGCTAAATATTGCCGTATTAACTGTATCTGATACCCGTACTCTTGAATCAGATACCTCTGGGCAAGCTTTGGTTGATCGTTTAGAGGCTGCAGGCCACGTACTTGGTGCACGTGAAATAGTTAAAGATGATGTCTACCAGATGCGAGCGGTTGCATCGCGTTGGATTGCTGATTCAAATATCCATGTAATTATCTCCACGGGCGGTACAGGCTTTTCGGGTCGCGACTCTACGCCAGAAGCGATGGCTCCTTTGTTTGATAAATCTATTGAAGGGTTTGGTGAATTTTTCCGTCAAGTTTCTGCCGGTCAGATCGGCACCTCTACCATTCAGTCCAGAGCGTTAGGTGGTCTTGCAAATGGTACCGTGATTTTCTGTCTGCCAGGCTCTACAGGTGCTTGCCGTACTGGTTGGGATGATGTGATTGCGCAGCAGTTAGATCATCGTCATAAGCCTTGCAATTTTGCTTCGTTGATCATGAAGCATCAAGAAGATAACGCTTAAGGTAAGAAAATGGGAAGCTGTGATTCTCAACCTGGTTTGATCCCTTTTGATGAAGCGCTGCAGCGCCTTTTAGCTGGAGCGCATGTTTCTGTAGTGACTGAGATTGTGCCTGTTGCAGAGGCCTTAGGGCGCGTATTAGCTGAAGCTCCGGTCGCTTCTGTGTCAGTCCCTCCGGCTGATAATAGCAGTATGGATGGTTACGCAATTAATACGGCTGATTTGGGTGCTAATACAAGCTTAGAAATGAGCCAAAGGATCCCTGCAGGTACGCCTCCGCAGCCTTTAGTTGCAGGTACCTGTGCACGTATTTTTACTGGAGCAGAGATTCCTCAAGGTGCCAATGCAGTTGTTATGCAGGAAGATGTTCACCTTGAGGGGGATAAGGTTGTTTTTCCTGCAGATGTGCCGGTTGGTGATAATGTCCGCAGTGCTGGCCAAGATATTTTGGCTGGTAGCCAGGTACTCGCAATAGGTACACGTTTGCAAGCCGCTGATCTAGGGATATTAGCGTCGGTGGGCTTGTCTTCTGTGTCTGTATATAAGCGCCTCAAGGTTGCGATCTTATCCACAGGTGATGAGCTGGTAGAGCCAGGCCTTCCTCTTGGTGCAGGGCAGATCTATAACTCTAATCGCTATATTCTGACTGGTCTATTACAGGGTCTAGGTATGGAGGTTGTTGATCTAGGTTGTGTAGCAGATACGCGTGAAGCGACGTTAGCAGCATTGGAAAAAGCGGCTGCATCGGCAGATGCCATCATCAGTACCGGTGGTGTGTCTGTGGGTGAAGAGGATCATGTCAAATCTTGTGTTGAGCATCTTGGTCAGTTGGATATGTGGAAGATCAAGATCAAACCAGGAAAACCTGTTGCCTATGGGCAGGTCAAAGGTACGCCATTTATTGGTTTGCCGGGTAATCCTACGTCGACATTGATAACGTTCTGTTTGTTGGCGAGGGCCTTCTTGCTTAAATTGCAGGGAGCTTCATTCGAGCCGCCACTGCAGCTGTCAGTGCCGGCTGGCTTCCAGAGAAAACGAGCTATTCAGCGCCAAGAATATCTGCGAGTTCGGTTTGAGGATGGGTGTTTACAGCCGTTCGCAAATCAGAGTTCCGGTGTATTGATGTCTGCTAGTTGGGCGAATGGTATTGCTGTTATTCCTCCTCAGACAGTTGTAGATGAGGGCGATTTGGTCGGATTCATCCCGTTTTCTGAACTTCTCGGTTAATTACATTTAATTTCCCTGAAGTTTGCGTGAGAAAACGGTAAAATAACGGCCTTTTTAGTAGAGCTTTCGAGGAAAGAATGACAGATCAGCAGGATCCGTATAAAGAGATCAGACCGTTCAACGATAGTGAAGTGGCGGATGCACTCCTTAATATTCTTCACAATGATGAATTCCTGACCGCTGTTACGCGTTACCAGTTTCCTAAATTATCCTCGAGTATCGGATGGTTGTTAAAACCATTTGTTCGTATTGCCTTGGCTGCCAAGATTGGTGAGATCGACAGTGTCTATGAGTTTCAGATGCTGGTGGCTAACTATATGAAGAAGATGATTGGCCGTTCGACCACTAAGCTGACTTGTAGTGGTATAGATGAGCTTGATCCAGAAGAATCCTACCTGTTTATCTCAAACCACCGAGATATCGCAATGGACCCAGCCTTCGTCAATTGGGTTCGCCATCAGTACGGCATGGATACAGTTCGGATTGCGATCGGTGATAATCTGCTTCGTAAGCCTTATGTTTCAGACATTATGCGTTTGAATAAGAGCTTTATTGTGAATCGTTCTGCGACAGGGCGTGAAATGATGAAAGCGCTAACGCAGCTATCTTCTTATATCGATCATAGTATCTTGAGTGGTCATTCTATCTGGTTAGCACAGCGAGAAGGCCGCGCAAAAGATGGTAATGATGCGACAGATCCAGCCATTTTGAAGATGCTTTATATGGCACATCGTAAATCGCGCAGTTTTGCTGAACAGGCTAAGCGTCTGAATATTGTGCCGGTTTCAATCTCTTATGAATACGATCCATGTGATGCTTTAAAAGCGAATGAGCTGCATGCTAAGGCAACTGATGGTGTTTATGAAAAGTCTCAGTACGAAGATATTGCAAGTATTGTGAAAGGCATTACCGGTGATAAAGGGCATGTGCATGTCGCTTTTGGTGATCCTATCGATGCTGACTTCGATACGCCTGAAGAGCTAGCGGCTGAGATCGATCGTCAAATTCATGAAAATTACTATTTGCACCCATCTAATCTGATTGCAGCAGGTCGTAGTGATGATGCTACTGCTGATCAGAAGGCTGGTTTAGAAGCGCGTATTAACAGTGTTGAAGGCGGTGCGCAGGATATTCTTCGTCAGATGTACGCTAACCCTGTTCTAAATCAGGCAACGCAAACACAGGAGTAGTTATGAGTCGTTTAACCCATCTGGATGACCAGGGTAACGCTAACATGGTGGATGTTTCCGAAAAGCAGGTGACTTTTCGTGAAGCCACTGCCTATGCAGAAGTTGAAATGCTGCCTGATACCATGAAGTTAATCACGGAAGGTGGTAACAAAAAGGGTGATGTTTTAGCGGTTGCACGAATCGCAGGTATTCAGGCAGCAAAACGTACCAGTGATCTTATTCCACTTTGTCACCCATTGATGTTGAGTAAAGTTGCGGTAGATCTTCATCCTAATACCGAGCGTAATGTCGTTGAGATTACGGCAACCTGCAAGTTGGCAGGTCAGACGGGGGTGGAGATGGAAGCGCTAACGGCGGCATCTGTTGCGGGTTTGACGATTTACGATATGTGCAAGGCTGTGGATAAAGGCATGGTTATGAGCGCAGTTAAAGTATTGGAAAAGAAAGGTGGCAAAAGCGGTCACTGGAAGGTGGAGAAGTAATCATGGTTAAAGTGGTGTATTTCGCCAGCTTGCGCGAGCGTTTAGGTGTAGCTGAAGAATCTATCGAAGTGAGTCAGCCCGCTGATGTATCTGCAGTGCTAAATCAGCTAGTTGAGCTTCACGGAGAACAGTGGCAAAAGATTCTGGTTGATACGCCTATATTGATGGCTGTTAACCAAGAGATGTGTGACGAGAAGGCCGCAGTAGCTGCTGGTGATGAGGTTGCATTTTTCCCGCCGGTAACTGGGGGTTAAGTATGTCTAAAAAAGCGAATCCACTGCACTATCTACGTGCAGTGTTTTATTACTTAGGCTTTTACCCTCTAACCATTGTGCATGCCACACTGAGTTTAATCATCTCGCCGCTATTGAATTTCCAGCAACGCTTTAAATTTGTCACTCTGATTAACTACTTTTATATCTTTTGGTTAAAACTGTGTTGTGGTGTGGGTGTAAAGATTACTGGGCGTGAAAATCTGCCTACAGATGGCGCTTATGTTGTTGTGGCTAACCATCAGAGTGAGTGGGAAACGCTGTTTTTACAAACCTTGGTCCGCCCGCAGTGTACAGTGCTTAAAAAAGAGCTTCTTAAGATTCCTTTCTTTGGATGGGCGCTAGGCCTGTTGAATCCTATAGCGATTGATCGTAGCCAAAGGCGTGGTGCACTTAAGCAGCTTTTAACGGAGGGTAAATCTCGTTTAGAAGATGATATTCCTGTGATTATCTTCCCCCAGGGTACGCGAGTGCCTGTGGGTAAAATGGGTAAGTTTAACAAAGGCGGAGCGATGCTGGCGTTAAGTGCGGGTGTGCCGGTGATCCCAATGATTCATGATGCTGGGCTCTATTGGCCAGGCAAAAGCTTTGCGAAGATCCCAGGTACTGTGCAAGTCCATGTGGGCGAGCCAATTCCTGTAGAAGGCCGTACAGTGGATGAAATCCATGAAGATATGGTGGCTTGGTTAGAAGAACATATGAAAGCGCTAGAGATAGCCTAAGCCAAATTTCAGATATAAAAAAACCGCCGAATGGCGGTTTTTTTTATATCTAGAAGACTGATTAGTCTTCCAGTTTTTCAAATACTAATGTGCAGTTAGTGCCGCCGAAGCCGAAGCTGTTGGACATAACGCGTTGTAGATCTACGTTTTCCTGCTTCTCGCTAGCGATTGGTAGGCCTTCTGCTTCTGGATCTAGCTCATCGATATTTGCAGATGCTGCGATGAAGTTGTTTTCCTGCATAAGAAGAGAGTAAACAGCTTCTTGTACGCCTGCTGCACCTAGAGAGTGGCCAGATAGAGACTTAGTAGAAGTAACCGTTGGCATGTCATCGCCAAAGGCTTCTTTCATCGCTTTCAGCTCTTGCATGTCACCAGCTGGTGTAGAAGTGCCGTGTGCGTTGATGTAATCGATCTTGCCGTCTACAGTTGCCATTGCCTGCTTCATGCAGCGAGCAGCGCCTTCGCCAGAAGGAGCAACCATGTCGTAGCCATCAGAAGTTGCGCCGTAACCAACTAGTTCAGCGTAGATCTTAGCGCCACGAGCTTTAGCGTGTTCATATTCTTCGATAACTAGGATGCCAGCACCGCCAGAGATAACGAAGCCATCACGGTTTGCATCGTATGCTCGTGAAGCTTGTTCTGGTGTTTCGTTGTATTTGCTAGATAGCGCGCCCATAGCATCAAACATTGCAGTTTGTACCCAGTGAAGTTCTTCACCGCCACCTGCAAATACTACGTCTTGCTTACCAAGCTGGATCTGCTCCATTGCGTTACCAATACAGTGAGCACTAGTCGCACAAGCAGAAGTAATAGAGTAGTTAACACCTTTGATTTTGAAAGGTGTCGCTAGACAAGCTGAAACAGTAGAACCCATTGTGCGAGTTACACGGTATGGACCTACGCGCTTAACGCCTTTCTCACGAGTTATATCGGCAGTTTCAACAATGTTGTCAGCAGAAGCACCACCGGAACCTACGATAAGGCCAGTGCGCTCGTTGGAAACCTGGTCTTCAGCTAGGTTTGCATCTGCAATTGCTTCTTTCATTGCAATGTAAGTGTATGCTGCTGCATCACCCATGAAACGTAGCAATTTACGGTCGATTTGCTCAGAGAAATCGATATCGATGCTGCCGGCTACCTGGCTACGGAAACCGCGCTCTTTATAGTCTTCTTGGAATTTAATACCAGAACGACCCTGCTGCAGTGATTCCAGAACGGTTTCTTTATCTGTACCCAGACAAGAAACGATACCCATACCGGTAACAACAACGCGACGCATGTGCTTCTCTCTCTTTTTCTAATTTAAGGTGCTTATTTTCCGTGAATCAGTAGTGTTTTGCCACTAAATTCGTAAAAAAGTAGATGGAAAATAGAAGAAAGGCCCTGAATTCAGGGCCTTAATAGATCAGAAATCTTCTGTAGATGTGAATAGACCTACACGTAGATCTTTCGCTGTGTAGATTTCACGACCATCAACGGACATGCTGCCGTCCGCGATGCCCATAACTAGCTTACGCTCAATTACGCGCTTAAGCTGGATACGGTAAGTAACTTTCTTGGCAGTCGGTAGTACCTGGCCGAAGAACTTAACTTCGCCAGAACCTAATGCACGACCGCGGCCTGGGTTGCCTTTCCAGCCAAGGAAGAAGCCAACAATCTGCCACATAGCGTCTAAACCTAGACAGCCTGGCATTACTGGGTCTTCCTCAAAGTGGCAGCCGAAGAACCAAAGATCTGGGTTGATATCCAACTCAGCGATAATCTCGCCTTTGCCGAATTCGCCACCGTCTTCGGTGATTTCCAGGATGCGATCCATCATTAGCATGTTGCCAATTGGTAGGCGCGCATTGCCTGGTCCAAACATTTCGCCGTGGCCGCAAGACAGCAGCTCATCGCGATTAAAAGAGGAAGGTCTTGTCATTAGCTTCTGTTTATCCAGGTTTTTATAAGTCAAAATATCGCGCAATTATACAGATTTGAATGCCACTAGGCACGATCTGTGTCAGGTTTATTGAATAAAAAGTTTACGACTTAGGGTGTAAAAGGCGAAATGGAACATGATTTTTGGCATCAAAAGTGGTCCGAAGGGCGTATAGGCTTCCATCAAGAAGAGGTTAATGCATATTTAGCGTCTTACTGGGGAGAGTTGGATTTAGTAAGTGGTAGCAAGGTTTTTGTCCCTTTGTGCGGTAAAAGCAAAGATATGCTCTGGCTTCGAGATTGTGGTCATGATGTATTGGGTGTAGAGCTCAACCCAAATGCTTGTTTAGACTTCTTTAGCGAAAATGACCTGGTTGCTGGAAAAGGTGATGTTGGAAAATTTGTGTCACATAGATGCGAAAAGCTAAGTCTTCTTTGTGGTGATTTTTTTGCGCTGAGCAAAGAAAGCTTAGTGGATGTAAAGGGTGTGTATGATCGTGCGGCTTTGGTGGCTTTGCCCAAGGATATGCGAGCTGATTACGCCAATAAGCTCATTGAACTGTTACCAAAGGGTGTAAAAGTTTTGCTGGTGACCTTGGAATTTGATAGCCCGCAAGGACCGCCGTTCAATGTTTCTGGCGAAGAGGTAAAGAGCTTGTTTGGTAAACGTTTCAAAGTGGAGCGGTTAGGTGAAGCTGTAGACGGTGATAGGCAGGAAGTGATCTGGTTGCTGAGCGACTAAGCGGCGTTAGCTGTGCACTTAATTGATGGTAATTAAGTGCACAGATATGGATACTTAACTTTTACGTTTCACTGCCAAGTTGGCAATTTGAATTAACGTTTCTTTAAACGATGTGTCTTTTAGTGCATCAAGTGCTGCAATCGCTTTATCTGCTTCACCTTGAGCTTTCTCTTGGGTGTATTCGATAGCGCCAGTCTCTTTTACGATATCCATAATCGGTTGAAGATCGTCTAGACCACCTTTGCGAATTGCTTGGCGAACTAGTTTGCGTTGTTCTTCGTTACCAGCACGCATTGCATGAATGAGTGGCAGGGTTGCTTTGCCTTCGGCCAGATCATCACCAACGTTCTTGCCCATCTCTTCTGCTGTGGATAAGTAATCCATGACATCGTCGATAAGTTGGAAAGCTGTTCCTAGATGTAAGCCATACAGGCGTAAGCCTTCCTGTTCTTCTTTGCAGGCTTCGGCAAGAATCGCGCCTGCTTCGGTAGCGGCTTCAAACAGCATGGCGGTCTTACCAAGGATAACCTGCATGTAGGCCTCCTCGGTGGTATCCGGGTTTTTGGTGTTTAGTAGCTGTAGAACTTCGCCTTCAGCGATGACGTTCGTCGCATTGGAGATAACCTCCATAATTGGCATTGAGCCAATTTCTACTAATACCTGAAATGCGCGGGAGTAAAGGAAATCACCGACCAATACGCTTGGTGCATTGCCCCATTTTGCGTTAGCGGTATCCTTGCCGCGGCGTAGGTCAGAATTATCAACTACATCATCGTGCAGCAACGTGGCTGTGTGGATAAATTCGATAATCGCTGCTAGCGGGATGTGCTTATCGCCTTGATAATTTGCAGCATTAGCAGCAAGCAATACGAGTAACGGACGAAGACGTTTTCCACCGCTTTCAACGATGTAATGACCAATTTTTTCTACCAGAGGTACGTTAGAGCCTAGGTGATTAATGATGTAATCGTTTACGGCTTCAAATTGGGGTTCTATTACAGGGTTGAACTGGTGAGGCTGCATAATAAGTAATGGCTGCTACTAACTTAAAGGAATCAAGAATAGCGCATGCTAGGTGTATGCATAGTTTCTGTCAAGAAATGCTGGTTTTACGCTATGTAAATACAGAAGCTTAGTTGTGTATAAAGTGGGTTTGCTATATAATCGCGCGCCCTGACCCATCCAATAATGGCTCCCTACCATATGGTGTAACCATTAGAAGTAGGCCTTTTTCTAGTAGCTGGGTGGGCAAATAACGGAGATTAAAATGTACGCAGTAATCGTAAGCGGTGGTAAACAGTACCGTGTCCAGGAAGGTGAAACCCTTAAACTGGAAAAACTGCAGGCTGAAGCGGGCGCAAACGTTGAGTTTGACCGTGTTCTGCTAGTTGGCAACGGCGACGACATCAAAATCGGCGCACCAGTTGTTGACGGTGCTAAAGTGACTGCTGAAGTTGTTCAGCACGGCCGCGCTAAGAAAGTTGAGATCATCAAGTTCAAGCGTCGTAAGCACCACATGAAGCGTCAGGGCCACCGTCAGTGGTTCACTGAAGTTAAAATTACTGGCATTTCTGCCTAATATTAACCTAGTTTAGGAGTTAGATAGATGGCTCATAAGAAGGCTGGTGGTTCTACTAAGAACGGTCGCGACTCGGAGTCGAAACGACTTGGTGTCAAGCGTTACGGTGGTCAAGTAGTTGCTGCAGGTAACATCCTAGTTCGTCAGCGTGGTACTAAATTCCACGCTGGTACAAACGTAGGCTGTGGTAAAGACCATACTCTATTTGCGAAAGCAGATGGCGTTGTTAAATTCGAAGTTAAAGGCCCGCAGAAGCGTCAATACATCTCTGTAGTTGATGCGTAAGCAACGGTTTTAAGCTTCTAAAAAGCTCCGCCAAGGCGGAGCTTTTTTGTTTATAGTTTTTTGAAAATATTTTTCAGGGGATCTACCGCTGAGTCTTGTGGCTTTTCAGGGCTTAATTGTAGGTTTCCTACGTTTAACTTTTGGGGGATAACATGAAGTTTGTCGATGAAGCAGTCATCACGGTTGAGGCCGGTAAGGGTGGCAATGGGTGTATGAGCTTTCGGCGTGAAAAGTATATCCCCAAAGGTGGTCCTGATGGTGGGGACGGCGGTGATGGCGGTTCGGTGTTTTTTGAAGCGGATGAAAACCTGAATACGCTAATTGATTACCGTTTTACACGTCACTATAAATCTGAGAATGGCAAGGGCGGTACGAGCCGAAATTGTACAGGGCCAAAGGGTGAAGATCTGGTGCTTAAAGTACCGGTCGGCACCACGATTATCGATACGGATACCGATGAAATCCTAGCTGATATGACCGAAATCGGTCAGGTCGAGAAAATTGCTCAAGGTGGTTTTCATGGTTTGGGTAACACGCGTTTCAAAAGTAGTGTTAACCGCGCGCCGCGTCAGACAACTAAAGGTTCAATAGGTGAGACTCGAAACCTTAAATTGGAGCTTAAAGTTCTGGCGGACGTTGGTTTGTTGGGTTTGCCTAATGCGGGTAAATCAACTCTGATTCGCGCTGTATCTGCGGCCAAGCCTAAAGTGGCTAACTATCCGTTTACCACTTTGGTGCCTAATTTAGGTGTGGTTCGCATTGAGCAGAATCGTAGCTTTGTGATTGCTGATATCCCAGGAATTATTGAGGGTGCTGCTGAGGGTGCAGGTTTAGGTATTCGTTTCCTTAAGCACTTGGCGCGTAATCGTATCTTGCTGCATCTGGTTGATATGGCTCCTTGGGATGATGTGACGCCAGAGCAGGCAGCTGCGGTAGCGGTGGGTGAGTTGAAGAAGTTTAGCCCTACGTTGGCGGATCAGCCGCGTTGGTTGGTGTTGAATAAGCTTGATATGGTGCCTGAGGAAGAGCGTGAGGCGCGTTGTCAGGCGGTTATTGATGAGCTGCAATGGGAAGGTCCGGTTTATCGTATCTCTGCACTTAGTCAGCAGGGCACGGATGATATGATGCGCGATATTCAGGCGTTTTTGGATCATCGTCTAGAAGCGATAGAAGAAGATCCTTCTATCCTTGAGCAAGAGCAGCAGATTCGCGAGCAGGTTGATGCGGAGGCGCGTGAGCGTGTTGAGCAGATGCGTGCGGATATGCGAGCGCGTCGTGAGGGCGAAGATCTGGATGATGACGACTTTGACGACGATGATTATGACGTTGAAGTAGAGTATGTTCGAGAATAGCAATTGATGTGATTGTTGCTACTACAGACGGTGTTAGGAGTTTTTAAGTGGCTGTAGGTAGGGAGAAGCTCAAGCGCGCGAAGCGTTGGGTGGTGAAGATTGGGAGTGCGCTGCTCACTAATGATGGTGAGGGTCTAGATCTAGATGCAATCAGTCGCTGGGTAGATCAAATTGCTGCTCTTAAGGCGTCTGGTCTTGAGGTTGTGTTGGTTTCCTCGGGTTCGGTTGCGGAAGGCATGACTCGTTTGGGTTGGGATTCGCGCCCTCATGAGGTTTCAAAGCTTCAGGCGGCTGCAGCTGTTGGGCAGATGGGTCTTGTGCAGGCTTATGAAACAAACTTTCAGCGCCACAATACTCATACAGCGCAGATCCTTCTGACACATGAAGATCACTCCAATCGTAAGCGTTATCTCAATGCTCAGGCGACTTTAAAAGAGTTGCTTGAGTTGGGAGTTGTTCCGGTTGTGAACGAGAATGATACGGTTGTCACTAAAGAAATTCGTTTTGGTGATAACGACACGCTAGGAGCGTTGGTGGCTAACTTGGTTCAAGCTGACGCTCTAATCTTGCTGACCGACCAAAAAGGTCTGTTTACGGCGGATCCGCGTCATGATCCTGAGGCGACTTTGATTTCTGAGGCGAGAGCGGGTGATGAAGCGCTCGAGGCGATGGCGGGTGATGGTGGTAAGTTGGGTCGTGGTGGTATGGCGACTAAAGTGCGTGCGGCTAAATTGGCGGCGCGTTCTGGGGCTGTGACCATGATTGCGAGTGGTCGTGAAGATGATGTTCTTCTGCGTTTAAGAGAGGCGGAGGATATAGGTACATTGTTGGTGCCTGAAAAAGGGCCGATGGTGGCGCGTAAGCAGTGGATTGCAGGTCATTTGCAGGCGCGTGGAAATCTTATGCTTGATGCGGGTGCGGTTAAGGCTCTGCGTGAGCGCGGTAAGAGTTTATTGCCAGCGGGAGTTCGCAGTGTGAGCGGTGACTTTTCTCGAGGTGAGATGGTGATCATTAGTGATGAATTTGGTCGCATCGTAGCGCGAGGTCTAGTGAACTACGGTATTGGGGATGCGCAAAAAATTATCGGTAAGCCAAGTGGTGAAATTGAATCTATTCTTGGTTTTATGGGTGAAGAAGAGTTAGTGCATCGAGATAATTTAGTCCTCTCTTAATTGAGAGGCTGAATTTAGGCACAAAAAAAACCGGCATAAGCCGGTTTTTTTACGCATGGCTCTAATTAAAGAGCAGCAATCTGCTTGTTCAGACGGCTTTTAGTGCGTGCGATCTTGTTCTTGTGGAAGATGCCTTTAGACACTGAACCATCTAGAACTGGCTGTGCAGCTTGGAATGCTTCCTGTGCAGCAGCTTTTTCGCCTGCTTCTACAGCAGCAACAACTTTCTTGATGTAGGTACGTACCATGGAACGCAGGCTAGCGTTATGCTGGCGACGCTTCTCTGCCTGGCGAGCACGTTTACGAGATCCTGCGGAATTTGCCACAGTCCGGCTCCTTAAAATTAGTTAGTAAGATATCGGCTTATTGGTATACGCCGAAAATTAGAGGCGAGATTATTCATATTTGAGAGCTGTCTGTCAATAAAACTGCAGAAATTTTCTTGTTGAAGCAGTAATATTCCCATTCTCTTGAGTGTCATTCATGAAATTATAGGCGGAAGCGGTGTCGAAGCAGGAAACGGAAGTGAAAAAATCAGCGGGATTACTGCGATCAAGTGCCGTGGTTGGCGTGATGACCATGCTTTCTCGTGTGCTCGGCTTGGCGCGAGACGTTGTGGTTGCCAATTATTTTGGTGCCAGTGGTAGTGCTGATGCTTTTTTCGTCGCGTTTAAAATACCTAACTTTCTTCGTCGGCTATTTGCTGAAGGGGCGTTTGCTCAAGCTTTTGTGCCGGTGTTATCAGAATATCGTTCGCAAAGGGATCTAAAAGCCGTTCAGCAGCTAGTGAATTATGTTGCGGGCACCTTGGGAAGCATTCTGATCGCAATTACTGTATTGGCTGTGGTAGCGGCGCCCATGTTAACCGCTATGTTTGCCCCAGGTTTTTATATAGGGGATGAGGGTAAATTTGAACTCGCAGCCGAGATGCTGAGGATTACATTTCCTTATCTGCTGTTGATATCATTGACTGCGTTTGCCGGTTCTATTCTGAATAGTTATGAGCGTTTTGCTGTTCCTGCGTTCACCCCTGTACTACTTAATATCAGTTTGATCTGTTCTGCGATCTTCCTAAGTCCTCTGTTCGATCCGCCGATCTTGGCTTTGGCTTGGGGTGTCATGATTGCGGGTGTGGTGCAGTTGGTTTTTCAGTTGCCGTTTTTAGCGCGTATTCATCTTTTACCTAAACCCGCCTGGGGATGGAATGATCCAGGTGTTCGCCGCATCATGACGTTGATGGTTCCGGCGTTGTTCGGGGTGTCTGTTACGCAAATTAACCTGCTTTTGGATACGGTGTTGGCATCGTTTCTACAAACCGGCAGCGTCTCTTGGCTGTACTATTCAGATCGTCTGGCAGAACTTCCTTTGGGCGTGTTTGGCATCGCCATTGCTACTGTTATTCTGCCTAGTTTGTCGCGCAAGCATACCTCTCAATCGGGTGAGGCGTTTTCGTCTACTCTGAATTGGGCAATGCAGATGGTGATGTTTATCGGCATTCCCGCTGCGGTTGCGTTATTTGTGTTGGCCGAACCGTTATTGATCACCTTGTTCCACTATGGCGCTTTAACCGATCGTGATGTCTTTATGGCTGCGGCTAGTTTGCGCGCTTATGCCTGTGGCTTGCTCGCCTTTATGCTGATTAAAGTTTTGGCAACAGGGTATTTCTCTCGCCAAGACACCAAAACGCCTGTGAAAATCGGTATTCAGGCAGCAGTTGCCAATATGGTGTTTAACTTGATTCTTATTGGTCCGTTTGCGCATGTTGGTTTGGCAGCTGCGACAGCGATATCGGCGTTTATGAATGCTGGTTTGTTGTTATATGGGTTGATTAAATCGGGCGTGTTTAGCTGGTCTTCTGGTTGGGCCGTTCAATTGCTGCGGATGTTGGTGGCGAATGTGGCGATGGCTATGGTTATCATCCAGTTGATGGGTTCAGTTGAAGAATGGCTGCAGATGGACCTGTGGGCGCGAATCTATCAAATGGCGATTTTGGTGGTTGTTGGCGGGGCTGTTTATGCAGTTGTGTTGGCTTTTGCGGGCTTGAGAGTGCGTCATTTGAAGCATAATTAAGTTTATTTTGCATTCTGTTGCTTACAGTGGGTCTCAGTAGTACAGGTTGGATATTATCTGAGCTATAATGCCGCGTTTATTTTTGGCTGTAGCAAGAGTACCTGATGGAACTAATTCGCGGATTACATAACCTGCGCGAAAAACACCGAGGTTGTGTCGCAACTATCGGCAATTTTGATGGCGTGCATTTAGGTCATCGACAGGTACTTGCTCAGGTAAAGGCAAAAGCGAAGGAGCTAAACCTGCCTTCGGTTGTGATTACCTTTGAGCCTCAGCCTCAAGAGTTCTTTACAGGTGATAAAGCACCACCGCGCTTAACCCGTTTTGGTGAAAAGTACAGATTGTTGCAGGCACAGGGTATCGATCGCCATCTTTGCCTAAATTTTAACGACCGTCTTCGTGCGATGACGGCGGAGCAGTTTGTACAAGAGCTATTACTGCATGGTTTAGCGGTGAAGCATTTTGTCGTTGGTGATGATTTTCGTTTTGGTTGT
The DNA here is from genome assembly GCF_047778045.1 of Neptuniibacter sp. PT8_73. Classification (GTDB taxonomy): domain Bacteria; phylum Pseudomonadota; class Gammaproteobacteria; order Pseudomonadales; family Balneatricaceae; genus Neptuniibacter. The sequence continues at coordinate 3,572,017 of NZ_CP180545.1, read as the reverse complement.
GACCGTTCAGGTGATTACAACATGTTGTGTGATGCAGGCGAACGTCATGACTTTACAGTGGTGAATACACAAACGTTTTTAAATGCTGATGAGCGTGTTAGCAGTACACGTATTCGTAGCATGTTGCAGCATAACGATCTGGAAACAGCAGCTGCTTTGCTAGGTCGTCCTTACGCCGTTTCAGGGCGCGTGATGCATGGCCAAAAACTGGGCCGCCAGCTTGGAGTGCCAACGGCAAATGTACGTATGCATCGTTATGCTTGCCCTTTGCGCGGGGTCTATGCGGTAGAAGTTAAAGGCCCAAACTTTACTGCTCATGGTGTATGTAACGTTGGTATACGCCCAACCGTTTGTGGTCAGCAGCCGGTGCTTGAAGCACACCTGTTTGATTTTGATAAAGATATTTATGGGCAGTTGCTAACTGTCGAGTTTAAGCAGTTTATTCGTGATGAGCGTAAATTCTCAGATATCGATGCGCTTAAAAAACAAATTTTTGCAGATATTGAAGATGTGCGTGCTTACTTTGACCGCACCCGTAGTTAATTCGGAACTTATAACCATGACCGATTACAAAGCAACATTGAACCTTCCGGAAACAGCTTTCCCAATGCGTGGCAATTTGGCTCAGCGTGAGCCGAAAATGCTACAGGGTTGGCAGAAGATGGATCTGTACCAGAAAATTCGTGAAGTCAGTGCTGGCCGCGATAAGTTCACTTTGCACGATGGCCCTCCATACGCAAACGGTGATATTCACATTGGTCACTCGGTTAATAAGATTCTGAAAGACATTATTATCAAATCCAAAACAATGAGCGGATTTGACGCGCCTTATGTGCCGGGTTGGGACTGCCATGGTCTGCCAATCGAACATAAGGTTGAGACTAAGCACGGCAAAGCGGGCGTGAAACTGTCTCACAAAGACTTCCGTAAAAAGTGCCGTGACTACGCTTCACGACAGGTTGAAGGCCAGAAGAAAGACTTTATCCGCTTAGGTGTTCTAGGTGATTGGGATAACCCATACCTAACAATGAATTTTGATACTGAAGCCAACATCATTCGTGCTTTGGGCAAAATCGTTGAAAATGGCCACCTAGTGAAAGGCTTTAAGCCAGTTTACTGGAGTGTTGTGGGTGGTTCTGCCCTAGCCGAAGCTGAAGTGGAATATCAGGATAAGACTTCTACAGCGATCGATGTACGTTTCACTCCGGTTGATCAGGATGGTTTCCTTGCGAAATTTGAGGGTCTTGAAGGTGAAGGCGAAGCGTCAGTTGTTATCTGGACGACAACGCCTTGGACACTGCCATCTAACCAAGCGGTATCTCTAGGTGGTGAGCTAGCCTACGTGCTTGTTCAACTAGATCTAGGTTTAGGTGCGGAGCGTATTCTTCTAGCTGAAGGCTTAGTTGAAGATGCTATGAAGCGTTACGGTGTTGAAGAGTACAGCATCGTTGGTCGTTGTCAGGGCCAAGCACTAGAGAAATTTGAACTACAGCACCCGTTCTACGAGCGTACAGTTCCTGTAATCCTAGGCGATCACGTAACCCTTGATGCGGGTACGGGTGCCGTACATACAGCACCAGACCATGGTGTGGAAGACTTTGAGGTTGGCCGGAAATACGGTATTGGCACAATGAACCTAGTGAACGCTTCGGGTGTTCTAGGTGAAGGTGCGGGCGTATTTGCTGGCGAACACGTTTACAAAGTGGACGATAAAGTCGTTGCACTACTAACTGAGAACAACAAGCTTGTCTTGGAACACAAGTTCCAGCACAGCTACCCTCACTGCTGGCGTACCAAAACGCCATTGATCTACCGTGCGACACCTCAGTGGTTCGTAAGCATGGAAGAGAAGGGGCTGAAGAAAGATGCCCTAGAAGCGATCAAAGGTGTTGAGTGGTTCCCAGGTTGGGGTCAAAACCGTATCGAAGCAATGGTTGAGCAGAGCCCTGATTGGTGTGTATCCCGTCAACGTACTTGGGGTGTGCCAATTGCACTGTTTATCCACAAAGAAACTCAGCAGCTACACCCGAATACACCGGAGCTAATCGAACAGGTTGCTTTGCGTGTTGAAAAAGTGGGTATGGATGCATGGTTCGATCTGGATGCTGCAGAAGTATTGGGCGACGAAGCTGATCAGTACGAAAAAGTAACTGATACCTTGGATGTTTGGTTTGATTCGGGTGTAACGCATTATTCTGTAGTTGATCAGCGTGACAACTTGGAATACCCAGCTGATATGTATCTTGAAGGTTCGGATCAGCACCGTGGTTGGTTCCAGTCTTCTTTGAAAACTGCGATTGCTATCAAAGGCAAAGCGCCATACAAACAGGTGCTAACGCACGGCTTTACCGTTGATGGTCAAGGCCGCAAGATGTCTAAGTCGGTTGGTAATGTTGTATCCCCTCAGGAAGTAATGAACAAGTACGGCGCGGATATCTTGCGTCTATGGGTTGCTTCAACTGACTACAGCGGTGAGATGACTTGTTCTGACGATATCTTGAAGCGCGCCGCGGACGCTTACCGTCGAATTCGTAACACAGCACGTTTCTTCTTGGCTAACCTAAGCGGTTTTGATCCTGCTCAGCACATGGTTAAACCAGAAGATATGGTAGCGTTGGATGCTTGGGCTGTAGATCGTGCTGCTCGTTTGCAAGAAGAGCTAATCGAGAACTTCAACCAATATGAATTCCTACAAGTGTTCCAGAAAGTATCTCACTTCTGTTCGCAGGATATGGGTGGTTTCTACCTAGATATCATCAAAGACCGTCAATACACAGCAGCGACTGATTCACATGCGCGTCGTTCTGCTCAGACTGCGCTTTATCATATTGTTGAAGCGTTGGTTCGTTGGATTGCGCCAATCTGTAGTTTCACTGCAGATGAGATCTGGGCAACGCTTGCGGGCGAACGTACTCAGTCAGTTCATTTAGATACTTGGTATCAGGGCCTAACCAAACTACCTGCGGATAGTGCATTTGATTCTGCGTACTGGGAACAGGTAATGGCAGTGAAAACTGCGGTTAATAAACAATTAGAAACTGAGCGTAGCGATGGCAACATCGGCGGTAGCTTAGAAGCAGAAGTGACTTTGTATTGCGATGACGCTCTACAGGCTTTACTAGGCAAGCTAGAAGACGAGCTGCGTTTCGTTTTGATCACATCAAAAGCGGCAGTAGCACCATTAGCTGATGCACAAGATGCTAATGATACAGAGCTTGAAGGGCTTAAAGTTAGCGTGGCTAAAAGCGCTGCTGATAAGTGCCCGCGTTGCTGGCACTTCCGTGAAGATGTAGGTCAGGATTCAGACGATCCTGAGCTATGTGGTCGTTGTGTTGATAACGTTAAAGGTGCCGGTGAAAGCCGTAGCTTTGCTTAATGACACAGAGCACTGAACAACAAACACAATCAGCGCGAAGCTGCCTCATCTGGGGCGTGCTTTCGCTGCTGGTGGTTGTGCTGGATTTAGGAAGTAAATACTTAGCGGTAACTAATCTAAAGTATGCCGATCCTAATCCCGTACTGCCAATGTTCGATCTAACGCTGTTATTCAATACTGGCGCTGCTTTTAGCTTCTTGTCAGAAGCGGGTGGCTGGCAGCGTTGGTTCTTTGTAGCAATTGCTCTGGTCGTGAGCGTTGTACTGGTGATCTGGCTAAAGCGTACGCCTCGTATCTATTGGTGGTTAGGCTTAGCGCTGTCTCTCGTATTGGGTGGTGCTTTAGGCAATTTATATGATCGGGCAGTACAAGGGTATGTGATTGATTTCATCTCCCTGCATTATCAGAATTATTACTTCCCCGCTTTTAATATTGCGGATACCGCTATCACGATTGGAGCGATTATTCTGATTCTGGATATGTTATTTCTGGAAGGGAAGCGCAAATCATCTGAAGAGAGTTCACAATGAGTAAATTGATCGGTCCGGGTAAAACCGTTACGCTGCACTTCGCAATCAAACTGGAAGACGGTCAAATAATTGATTCCAATTTTGAGGCTGAACCCGCGACTTTTACAGTGGGCGATGGTAACTTGTTGGAAGGTTTTGAAAAAGCACTGTTCGGCTTGGAAGAAGGGACAAAACAGACCCTTAAAATTCTGCCGGAAAATGGCTTTGGGATGAGTAACCCAAGCAATGTGCAGAATATCCCTCGCAGTCAGTTTGAGGGAATGGAATTAGAACAAGGTTTGGTTATTTCATTTGCGGATGCTGGCAATGGTGAGCTTCCAGGTGTGATAGCCGAATTTGATGATAAGATGGTTTCGGTTGATTTTAATCATCCGCTGGCAGGGAAGAAGCTAGATTTTCAGGTAGAAATTCTTCAAGTTAGCTAAGATGATATTAAGAGCCCGAATTATTTAATTCGGGTTTTTTGTATTTGCCTTATCTTAAGCTATTCTTACTTGAGACCCCTCGTAAAAATCTACCTATGGCGTATGTTCCCTTAAACGACTAATCTTAAATTATAAGAACTTTATTTATTGGATGTCGTACATGTTGTTTAGGGAAAAAGGTTTCACTCTTATAGAGTTGATGATCTCAGTCGCGCTCCTCGCTATTCTTTTGTTTATAGCGGTGCCTAATTTTTCTGGCTTTGTTGCTTCCAGCAGGCTTGTTGCATCTAAAGAATTGTTGATATCGAGTATATCTTTGGCACGTTCGGAGGCTATAAAACGCGGGGACGAAATAATCGTGTGCCGAAGGGATGCCGCTAATGATGAGTGCTTTGATGTTGATACCACCGGCGGCAATGCCGATTGGTCTGATGGTTGGTATGTTTTCCACGATGAGAATGACGATGGCACGCTCGACGCGGATGAATTGATTAAAGTTTATTCTGATATAGCTGAATCCGTAGCTATTCAGTATTCCCGTGGTAATGCCTTTATCTATGATGGCACAGGGCTTTTAAATACAGCATCAACTGATGATGAGACGTTTACGATTACTGATAGTGGTGATGGGAATTTAGGCACGGCCATTTTCTTAAGGCCCACGGGTAGGATAAGGATGTGTCAAGAATGGCAAACGAGTACGGCAGAATGCGCAGACGACAACTAGGTTTTAATTTGATTGAGGTGATGATTGCTTTAGTAATCATCTCCTTGGGTTTGCTTGGGCTTGCTGGTTTACAAGTCTCTTCTCTGAAACAAAATCAAAGTGCCTATTACCGCAGTCAAGCAACTTTGTTCGCTTACGATATTGCTGATCGTATGCGGGCAAATATGGATGAGGTTAATGCAGGCAGCTATTTTGTTGCGAGTGGTGCGATAGAATCAGACTGCATTAATTACACTGGTTCAGCAACGGGTTGCGATGCAGGTGAGATGGCTAGTCATGATATAGGCGAATGGCTGGCTGCTATTAATGAAGAACTCCCTTTAGGTGGTGGTTTAGTTTGCCGTAGTGATCTTACAGGTGATGATTTAGGAGCGCCTGATTGTGAAGATCCTGGAGATGCCAGCAACCCTGTGGTTGTTTATGTCTGGTGGAATGATGATAAATCTGCCTCGGGAGCTACAGCCCAGTTTAGTGTGGGTATCGAATTATGATGTCTGAAATGAAACGTAAATCTAGCCAGCGAGGCTTCTCATTAGTTGAGCTACTTGTATCCGTTGTTATTGGTTTATTACTCGTAGTAGGTGTTCTACAAGCGTTTTTGAGTAGTAAAGAAACGTACACCATGCAATCGGGCTTAGCTAAATTGCAGGAAAATGGGCGATTTGCCATGGCCTTTTTAACGCGGGATCTTCGGCAGGCCGGTTATTCCGGGTGCACCAGTAATACTACATTCGCCAATACCCTTAGAGATGCCAGCGGAGCTTTGCCTAGCTACCTTGACTTTGATGCGACTATTACAGGTGTAGATAACTTAGGTGCGGGTGTTATCTATAGTACTACCTCTGCAGCTCAAGGCACCGATGTTGTAGAAGTGCGTTTTGCTGATAATTCAAATTCATGTGACGTTGACTTCCATAATGTGAATTCTGCAAATTTACATTGTACTGATACAAATCCATTCAACGTTGGTGATCTTTTAGTCGTTACAAACTGTACTCACACTGCGTTATTTCAAAAAACTGGTCCTGCTGCAAATAACCAAATAATCGTCCATAACACAGGTAATGGTGTTGATATTGGTAACTGCACGAAAGGTTTAGGGGTTCCTGTGGAATGCACTGCAAATGGCACAGGCTATCAATTTAGTGACGGCATTGTGTTACAGCTCAATTATTATCGTTATTTTATTGGTATCAACGATCATGGTGAGCCTTCTCTATTCAGAGAAAGTATACAAAATAACGCTGGCGTTACAGGAACAAGATCGAGTGAGCTGGTTGAAGGTGTAGAAGACATGCAGGTGCTTTATGGCGAAGATACTAACAGCGACGGCACCGCTGACTACTATGTTCCGTTTGATGAGGTAGCTGATGATGAAGATATCATTAGTATCAGGGTAAGTCTGTTGATGCGCTCTAGTGAAGATAGTATTGCCAGAGATGGTCAGTCAGTCCTCTTTAATGGAGCAACAGTACCTTTTAATGATGGGCGTTTGCGTAAAGTGTTTACCACGACCATAGCCTTGAGGAATCGCTTATGATGAACCGACTTAAAAGTTCTCAGACAGGAGCAACGTTAATTATAACGATGATCTTCCTCTTAATTATGAGCATTATTGGCTTAGCGGGCATGGACGTAACCGGCTTGGAAGAGCGTATGGCGGGTAACATGCGCGATAGGAATAAGGCATTTCAGGCCGCAGAAGCTGCTTTGTTGGAAGGTGAAGATTACCTAGAAACGTTTGTGATATTGCCGGCGTTTGATGGTTCTGATGGGCATTATGCACTTAGAACAGATGGTGAAAAAAACTGGGAGTTTATCAATTGGAATACCTCCAGTGCCGTCAGAACCTATACAGGTGTCGGCTTTTCAGAATTGGAGAACTTACCAGCGTATATAGTAGAAGATTTAGCAGCAGCCGCTGCAAGTGATAGTTTGGAAGTAGGTGTGCCTGTAGATAACAAAAGGTTCTATAGGGTTACCTCACGTGCCGTAGGTCAGACAGGGTCGTCGGAAGTCATGTTACAAATAGTGTACAAACGCTAGGAGGCGAAAATGAAGCTTTTAAAATCAAAACACCTTTTCCATTTATTGCTTCCTTCAGCGCTTATTTTCCCCGCAGTCGGTAATGCTGATATTGCCCAAAGCCCCTTATTTGTAAATACCGCTATACAGCCAAACATCTTCTTTTTGGTCGATGATTCCGGAAGTATGGATTGGGAGGTTTTACTATCAGAAGGTGCAGTGGCTGCTTATCCAGGTGCGCCATCATCGGGAGATATTGATATTGCTCCTGATCCTGATGAGCAGCTGGAGATGCTGGGTGCGTGTGTAGGTATCAATGTACTGTACTACGATCCAAATGAAACCTACGCGCCGTGGGTAGGCAAGGATATAGATGGAAATGATTACGCCGATCAGAGCATCAGTGCAGCCCGAGATAACCCTTACATCTCTGGTACAGTCATAGATTTAACTGATGTTGACGAGGATGATAATTCAGCTGGGTATGCCATATGGGACGATGCTAATAATAATGGCGTTTATGAGATAGGTGAATGTCCTGATCCTACAGATGCTGCAAGTTATGACTACGATACGCAGTTTGTAACCGTTGCAGAAATGACCGCTGCTGAGCAAACTAACTTTGCCAATTGGTACAGCTATTATCGTAAGCGCGAATATGTAATGAAGGCCGCTATGCTTGGGGTTGTGGATGGATCGACTGCAAGGTTAGGTGTAGGCGCTTTGCACAATAATGGTACATTTAGTGGTTTTCCTATAGCCGATGTGACTACGGGAACAAATCGAGAAGATTTGGCAGATGAAATATCGCAGATTGCTTCTTCGTCACGCACGCCGCTCAGACTAAGGCTGGAAGATGTTGGTAAATATTTCGAAGGAGTATCTGATACCACTTTGTTTGGCTCTTTTGAGCCAAGCCCTATTTTAAGTGCTGCTGATGGTGGTTCGTGCCAACAAAACTTTGCAGTCGTACTCTCGGACGGTTATTGGAACGGTCGTATGCCTTCGGTCGGCGATGCCGATACCGATGATAATACTGATTATGATGGCGGTGAATATGCTGATGGCACCACCATTAATGATGGTGCTGTCGATCGCGAACCCGATTCGTGGGACTTGTATCTAAGAACTCAAAACACGCTTGCTGATGTGGCTATGCATTATTATGAGCGTGACCTCAGTACAACTCTAGATAATGAAGTGCCGACATCGCCGCTAGATGGTAATAACCAACAGCATATGGTGACCTATACTGTGGCGTTTGGTGTGAATGGAACCTTAGATGATACCCCTCCAACGGTATTAGGTGCTAAAAATTGGCCTTCTGTTCAAGGGGGGACCTCTACAACTATCGATGATATGCGCCATGCTGCATTTAATGGGCGTGGTGATTTTTTATCAGCCGGTTCGCCGACTGCTTTAAGACAAGCATTGTCTAACGCGGCTGCGACCATTGCGAGCCGTACTTCTTCGGCTTCTTCTGTGGCTACCAACTCAACCCGTTTAGATACCAACTCTAAAATCTATCAAGCGCGCTTTACCAGTGAAACATGGTCGGGTGACCTTTTAGCGTTTAGTTTAGATGAATTTACGGGCGCGGTTGATACTCTTGTTTGGAATGCAGCAAGTTTGGTTCCTGCAGCAGCTGATCGAAATATTTTTACTTACAACCAAGACAATGCTGTTGGCGCCCGAGGCGTCGCTTTTGAACATGTCAATTTAAGTGCTGCGCATAAATTGTTATTAACCGAAGATGAGGTTAATTATTTACGAGGTGATCAAACAAACGAGGGCGCACTTTACCGGTCACGTACCGCAATATTAGGCGATATTGTAAATTCGGATCCGCTGTTCGCAAGTCGAGACGATTTTAACTATTACGTGTTAGAGCTTGATGGAGCTGGCTTTGCTACTTACGATAACTATTTGGCGGACACAAGCAAAGATTGGCAAAAAGGCAACCGGACCGACATGATTTATGTTGGGGCCAATGATGGCATGTTGCATGCTCTACTTGGTGATGGCGATACCGACGCAACCTGTGTTGTAGGCTCTCAAGTGTGTGAAGGTGAAGAGGTTTTCGCTTATGTACCAAAAGCAGTTTACAGCAACTTAAAGGACCTAACTTCAAGTGGTTATAGTCACCAGTTTTATGTAGATAATTCGCCTGTCCAAGGTGACGCTTATATTGACTGGGGTGATGCTGATAGTCCTCGTTGGGGCACTGCTCTTGCTGGTACCCTCGGTGCTGGCGGTAAGGGTATTTTCGCGTTAGATATATCCGATCCTCTTGGCTTTGAAGGTAGTGATGTTTTATGGGATTTGGATGATACGGATCTTCCTGAATTAGGTTATACCTTTGCAAAGCCTACGATAGCTAAGATGGAAAATGGAGAATGGGCTGTGATTGTTGGTAATGGTTACCACAGTGCGAATCATGAGCCTGCACTTTATATTCTCAGTCTAGAAGATGGCAGTGAAATTGTACCTCCTTTAAAAGTGGGAACTAGTTATCAAGGAACTGCTGCAAATACCAATGGCTTATCGACCCCTATTGTTATTGATACGGATGGCAATCGTAAAGCGGACACTATTTACGCAGGCGATCTTCAGGGCAATATGTGGAAATTTGATGTCTCGAATAGTAATGAAAGTAAGTGGGACATTCCTTATTACGTATCAGGAAATAAAGCCCCTTACGCGCCTCTTTACACGGCTTGTTCTGCCGATACATGTACGACAACGAATCGACAGCCAATTACATCGAAACCTCAAGTGGTTAGTAATTCAGTAGAAGGGGTCGTTGTTTTATTTGGTACGGGTAAGTATTTCGAAACTGGGGATAATACCGATACATCAGTAACTCAGTCGTTTTATGGAATAAATGACACGGGCTCTAAAGTTGATGACCGAACTAAATTGCAAAAACAAGAGATTGTGGATGAACAGCCTATTGCCGAAACTGGGTTTACCCATGATATTCGGGTAACGTCTAATAATGATGTAGATTACACAGTCAAAGAAGGTTGGTATTTAGATTTCTATTATGATGAAACACCAGCAGATAGTGCGCATGACCATCCAGGTGAGCGTGTTGTTGCAGATCCGCTGGTTCGTAATGGACGCGTTATCTTCCCTACGTTAATTCCTGAAACAGACCCTTGTTCTTTTGGCGGTACCGGTTATCTTATGGAGCTCGATGCCCAGACAGGTTCTCGTTTAGAGATATCGCCATTTGATAACGATGGCGATGGAAGCATAAGTGATAGTGATTTTGTACATATTGATACTGATGGCGACGGTCAAAAAGACACTTGGGTGCCGGTATCTGGTAAGAAATCAGGTGTAGGTATTATTAAAACACCAGGTGTTATCTCTACAGGTGATAATGAGCTTAAATATACATCTGGTTCATCCGGTGATATTGAAGTCACAATCGAGTCTTCAGGTGATAAACTGGGCCGGCAGTCTTGGATTCAGATTAAATAAGGTATGGCAGGATGAAGAAAAACGCAGGCTTTTCACTAATAGAGCTTATGATTGCGGTAGCAATTTTAGGGATTATTGTTTCTATCGCTTACCCGTCATATCAATCTTATCTGCGCGACTCGCGTCGCGCTGATGCCGAAGGTGTATTGGTCGAAATGGCTCAATGGATGGAGAGGCGCTACACGGTTGATGGTAGCTATAACGAAGGAGGAACTCCTACGTTGCCTATTCAGCAATCTCCTCGAGATGGCGCAATACATTATGTTATTTCGATTAGTGCCATTGGCTCAGAATCATTCACGTTAACGGCCACTGCTCAAGGTGCTCAAAACCAAGACGATTGTGGTCATTTATCAATAACGCAAACAGGTGCTAAGACGGTTACAGGTGGAGGGCGAAAGTGCTGGGATTGATACTGCCTAAGTAATACTCAAATAGCACCGCCTACAATGGACTGTGGGGGTGAAAAGTGGACAAGGATTGTTCTCGCTTATCTCGAGGGCACGCATCTTTGCGTGCCTTTTCTTTTGGTTTTTCATTGATTGATTTGCTGATGGCGCTCGGATTACTAACCGTTCTCGTTACTGTGGCTGTTCCGGGACTAAATGCTTTTTTACAGAAGAGTGAGCTTATAGGGGAGCAACAGAAGCTTCAAAGTTTACTCTCATATACGCGTATGGCTGCGGTGACTCAGGGAGAGCATGTTGTTATCTGTAGATGGGATGGTGAAGGAGGGTGTACAGGTAAAACTCAGCGTCCAGCTCAAATATGGAGGACCGGCGCTTTGGTCTTTGTGGACCTCGATCAAGACAGGGAGCTAGATTTGCCTGAAGAAAAGATTCTTAAAATTTTCTATTTTTCGGATGCTAATCAAATATCTTGGAATAGAGGTGAAACATTGGTTTATGAAGGGGATGGCTCAGTGTATGGTTCATCAAATGGAACATTTACAATTAGTAATGAAGTAGATACCTACCAGTTAGTTGTTTCAAGGGCTGGAAGAGTCCGCAGGGCGTTATAAATTTTAAGAGTGAATGGCTAAGGCGAAGAAATGTCTGATTTCTTAATTATTGGCGGTGGTGTGATTGGTATGATGTTGGCGCGAGAGCTTGCTCAAGCTAATGCTGATGTCACGTTGTTAGATCGCCAAATGTGTGCACAAGAATCTTCTTGGGCGGGTGGTGGTATTGTTTCGCCTTTGTATCCTTGGCGTTACCCTGATGCCGTAACTGAGCTTGCTACCTGGTCACAGAGTAGTTATATCCATCTAGCACAAGATCTTTTGGATGAAACTGGTTTTGATCCTGAGCTGCGCCAAAAAGGCATGCTAATGGTTTCTGTAGAGGATCAGCAGAATGCTCTCGATTGGGCTCAAAAATATCACAGGCCTTTACGTAAAGTGGATGCCGACTTCCTCTACCAGAAAGAGCTTAATCTTTGTGCTGGTTTAGAGGAAGGCTTATGGATGCCTGAGGTCTGTAGTATCCGTAACCCACGTTTAGGCCGTTCCCTACGTGAAAGCTTAGTACTAAACCCACGAGTGACTCTGTTAGAGAACCAAGAAGTAAAAGGTTTTGAGCTGGATGGTAATCAAGTTGTTGGTGTTAAAACTGCAGGCTCTAAGCTTCGTGCGGATAAAGTAATTATCGCTGCAGGCGCATGGAGTGCAGAGTTGTTATCTATGTTAGATAGAGAGCTACCTGTAGAACCTGTACATGGGCAAATGATGTTGTTTAAAGCTAAGCTAGGTTTGGTCAATCGTGTCATATTGAAAGGTGGGCGTTACGTTATTCCGCGCAATGATGGCCGGGTATTGGTGGGTAGCACAATGGAGCGTATTGGTTTTACTAAACGCACGACGGAGGATGCTGCGAAATCCTTACATGCTACTGCACTGGATATTATTCCTGCATTAGCTGATTATGAAGTAGAACATCATTGGTCAGGCTTAAGGCCGGGATCGCCAGAAGGTATCCCTTTTATAGGTGAAGTGACAGGCCTAGATAATCTATTTATCAATGCTGGTCAGTTTAGAAATGGCTTAGTGCTGGCACCGGCATCTACTCGGCTGCTTGCCGATATCCTACTAGGTAGAGATACAATAATATCTGCTGAGCCTTATCGAATGGATCGCTAAGTTAAAAGCCTGCAAACACTCAGTAATGTTCGCAGGCTTAGTCGTGATGCTTAGTCGTAGATGGTTGGAATCGGTTGACGCTTATGTTGTGTGCGATTGTAGATCTCGATAATACGTTGCTCTACTTCCGCTTCAACGCTCTTGCCTTCTAAGAAATCATCAATTTGATCATAGGTTAGGCCTAGTGCTTGCTCGTCAGCTTTTTGGGGCGCTAAACACTCAAGATCAGCCGTAGGCGTTTTTTCTACAAGCAGTGCGGGCGCACCTAAAGCTTCAGCTAGCTGACGGACTTGGCGTTTGCTCAGGCCAAATAAAGGCGCTAGGTCACATGCTCCATCCCCCCACTTGGTATAAAAGCCGGTGATGTTTTCGGCGGAATGGTCGGTGCCAATAACTAAACCACCGACGATGCCAGCAACTTCGTACTGAGCAATCATGCGTGCTCTAGCTTTTACGTTGCCTTTAGCGAAATCTACAGCGCTATCTGTCGCCTGATTGAGCAGAGCTTCAGCTAGAGAAGCAGTGACTTCTGAATGAATTCCTTCAACCCCTGGCTTTACATTAACTGCAATGGATTGTGTGGGTTGGATAAATTGAAGTGCTAGTTGAGCATCTTCTTCATCTTTCTGTACGCCGTAAGGCAAGCGCATAGCAATAAATTGATAGCTGCTATCGCCGCTTTCTTCGTTTAGTTCATTGACTGCTAATTGCGCGAGTCGGCCACAAGTGGATGAGTCCACACCGCCACTAATACCGAGTACAAGGTTCTTGAGGCCAGAAGCTTTAAGTGTGTTTTTAATAAAGCTTACTCGGCGTGCAATTTCTTTAGCAGGGTCGATTTCAGGTAGTACCTGCATCTCTTTGATAATCGCTGCTGCCTGCATATTTATCTCTCTTATTTCTCTTTGTGGTTCCCTAAGAGGCAAAAAAGGCACCTTTAAGGTGCCTTTATATTGTTCTTAGTTATTTCTTCTGTTCTTCGTCTTCATCATCAAATACACCAAACGTTATGGTGCTGAAGAGAGAACGATCAGGTTTGGGTGCATCAGTGCTCTCATTCATGCGAACAGGAGTAGCTACTGGGGCCTCTTTAGTGTCGCTAAACAGGTCAAATGTCGCGGCATCAAAAAGAGTCTTCTCACCTTTATAAATAGGTGTGTATTGGTAGTTCGGGAAGTTTTTCGCCAACACTGATTGCGTATCTGCAGCTAGGTCTTGCTGACCTAAGTGGGTGTAAGCTTCAATCATGACTGCTAGAGCATCAGGTACAGCAGGTGTTTCCTGCATGTTTTCAATGACATAGCGACCACGGTTAGCGGCAGCAACAAAGGCTTCACGTTGGATATAGTAACGGCCTACATGTACTTCATAAGCGGCAAGACGGTTTTTTAGGTAAACCATACGCTTTTGTGCATCAGGCGCGTATTGGCTATCAGGATAGCGGCTTACGAGAGTCGAAAAGCTTTCAAAAGAATCTAGGGCAGCACCTGGATCACGTTTAGTCTCATCGATTGGCAGATACTGTGTAATCCACGAGATGTCCTGCTCAAATGCGGTCAAACCTTTTAGGTAATATGCGTAATCAATGTTGTCATGATTAGGGTGTAAGCGGATAAAACGATCTGCAGCTGCACGAGCAGCTTCAGGTTCGTAGTTTTTAAAGTACGCGTAAATGAGTTCTAATTGAGCTTGCTCGGAGAAACGACCAAATGGGTAACGAGCTTCTAAAAGTTGGAACTTCTCAATCGCTACATCAAAGCTTTCGTTGTCCAATGCGGTGATTGCTTCTTGGTACAGCTGCTGCTCAGGAATATCTGGATATTCTTCGATATCTTCAAACCATGAACAGGCTGCTGTCATTAGACAGAATAAAGCAATAATAAGACTCTTGGTAATACGCATCTTTATATTAATCCCGGTGTAGTCTCTTGCCCGAACGGTTATACTGGGCAGAAAGAGGCTATATGCAATTCAACGGCCTATTTAACCATAACTGATAGGGCCTGTTAACAGACCCAGACATATCAATTTAGAAAGTTCTAACAGGTTCGAATGTCTGATCAAATACATTTAGAAGCGCGCATCGAAGATGATCTAGTTGGTAAACGCTTGGATCAAGCGGTAGCACAGCTGTTTCCCGATTATTCCCGTTCACGTTTACAGGGCTGGATTAAAGATGGTTCAGTGAAAGTTGATGGTGAGGTAAAACGTCCCCGAGATAAATTGTTGGGGGGGGAAACCATTGTTATCGATACTCAGCTGGAGATGATCGAAGATCATAAGCCACAGGATATTCCACTGAATATCGTGTACGAAGACGATCATATTTTAGTAGTTAATAAGCCTGCTGGCTTGGTAGTACATCCGGCTGTCGGTCACCGTGATGGTACCTTACTAAATGCACTGCTGTTCCACTGTCCTGATATTGCTCAAGTACCGCGAGCAGGCATTGTTCACCGCTTGGATATGGACACTACAGGATTGATGGTGATCGCTAAGACCATTGCGGCTCAAACGGAACTAGTCGATCAGTTGCAAGAGCGTTCGATGGGGCGTGAGTATGAAGCTGTAGTTCACGGTGTAATGACCGGTGGTGGTACGGTTGATGAGCCAATGGGACGTCATGCTAAAAACCGCCAAAAGATGGCAGTTGTTGGTGTAGGCAAAGACGCGACTACGCACTATCGTGTATTAAAGAAAATGCGTGCCCATACTCATATCCGATTGAAGCTTGAAACGGGTCGTACCCATCAAATTCGTGTGCACATGTCGCATATTAATTATCCTCTTGTAGGTGATCAGCTTTATGGAGGTCGTTTCCGTCTGCCTAAAGGTTGTAGCGATGAGATGATCGAAGGCCTACGTGATTTCAAACGCCAAGCCCTTCACGCTAAAAAGCTTGAACTCTGGCACCCTGATTCGGGTGAACTGGTTTCTTGGGAAGTTGATCTGCCTGACGACTTTGAGCATCTTTTATCGTTGCTTCAAGCCGACTTAGATGCTCATGCAGACGAGATGGTGTAATTAAATGCAATTGATTCTCCCAGATTGGAATGCTCCCCGAGGGGTAAAAGCCTTTACCACTACACGCTTCGATGGTGTGAGTGGTGGTGCCTATAAAGGTTTAAATCTGGGAGATCACGTAAAAGATGATCCCGAGCACGTCAAACAAAATCGGAAGGCTTTGATTGATGAGCTGGGCTTGTCGCGTCTACCTCAATGGCTATCCCAAGTTCATGGAATTGATCTGATCGAAGCTAAGGATGATGGTTTTTGTCGTGAAGCAGACGGTTGCTGGAGCCAAGAAACGGGTCAGGCATGCATTGTAATGACGGCTGATTGTCTTCCAGTATTGTTTGCTGATGGTAATGGTAAACGTGTTGCAGCAGTGCATGCCGGTTGGCGAGGGCTGCTGGATGGTATTTTGGAGCAAGCTGTCGAGGGCTTTGATAAGCCAGAAAATTTACATGTTTGGCTCGGCCCGGCTATAGGCCCAGATGCATTCGAAGTAGGGAAAGAGGTGCGAGATCAATTTGTCGCGGTACAGGCGCAGGCTGGTCAAGCTTTTACCTCTGTTGTTGGTTCACCAGATAAGTATCTAGCAGACATCTATCAGTTAGCTCGTCAAAGGCTAGAGGCTGTAGGTGTAAGTTTTGTCTCTGGCGGTGAGTATTGCACCTATACTGATGCAGAGCGGTTTTATTCCTATCGCCGAGATGGTGTAACAGGCCGAATGGCAAGTCTGATCTGGATTGAATAACGTGGATTTAATTACTACCAAGCCCGAACTCTTTGTTGATCTCTTAGAAGTCGACTCCAGCATCGTTTTAGACCTTAAATATTTTACTGGCGATAACTTTGTTGGTGAGTCAATTTGCGGTTATCTGAGTGAGACTTGCCTGTTAACTAAACCTGCAGCATTAGCTCTGCAAAGGGTTCAACACTCGCTTACTGAATTTGGTTTGGGGCTAAAAGTATTTGATGCTTACCGACCTCAACGTTCAGTTGATCGGTTTATTGCTTGGTGTGACCAAGATGGTGCTAACCATACACAGGAACGATTTTTCCCTACATTGCAGCGCCCGGAGCTGTTTAGCAAAGGGTATCTTATTCGGCATTCCAGCCACACTCGGGGAAGTACAGTTGATCTGACATTGATCGATTTAGATTCCAAGGAAGAACTAAATATGGGCACAGAATTTGATTTCTTTGGCCCTGAATCTTGGTTTGATTCCAAAGCGGTAACAGCACAAGCGCGTGCGAATCGCATGTTATTACAGCGAGTAATGGTCCAGCATGGCTTTGTTCCTTTCCATCAAGAGTGGTGGCACTTTACCTTGCAGGATGAGCCATTTCCGAATCAGTATTTTGATTTCGAGATAAGCTAATTCGACTTGTTTATTTCCAATGTTGGCTCAGGTTAAACGCGGCTAGCCAATCTGGGATCAGATCTGCGGGCATCGGTTTAGCGATGCCATAACCTTGTGCATGGTGGCAGCCTAATTCCATCAAACAGCGACCATGTTCAGCGCTTTCCACTCCTTCAGCAATTACGCCACGGTTAAAAGCTTTACCTAGGCCTATGATGCCTTCAACAATTGTTTTGTCTTCATCATCGTCCAGCATATCCATAACAAAACTACGATCAATTTTTACTGTATCAGCAGGGATTTTACGTAGATATGTAAGAGACGAATAGCCCGTGCCGAAGTCGTCTAAGGCGAACTTTATCCCTAATTTGTGACATTTATCGATGATGTCGCAAGCTGCGCTGACATCGTTAAAGGCAGTGGTTTCTAAAACTTCTAACTCGATTGCTTCTGGTGGAACCTCTGGATATTTAGCCAGTAGGTTGGCTAATTGATCAGGAAACGCTGGGTTTTGTAAATGTTCGGCCGAAATATTGATGCTGGTGGATAGTTTGAGCCCCGCAGCTCTCCAGACCCGAAGTTGTCGTATCGCTTCATTCATTACCCAGGAACCTAGCTTTGTAGCAAGATCTGAGTTAGTTATATGTGGGAGAAAGCTATCTGGGGGCAGTAGGTTTAGGGTTGGATGTTGCCAGCGGATGAGTGCTTCTACACCGTAAACTTCACCCGTTTGCATGTTGATTTTAGGCTGGTAAAACAGCACAAATTCTCGATTTATCAGTGCTTCGTGAATCTCATCTTGCGCTTTGTGTTGGTCTTGAGTTTGTCGATCTACTGCAGGATCAAAAAAGTGGTAGCGGTTGCGGCCGGTTTGCTTTGCGGTATACATTGCCTGATCTGCATGACGGATCATGGTATCTGCATCTGAATTATCGTCAGGGTAAAGTGTTGCGCCAATGCTGGCAGAGATAGATAGGTGACGCTGCTTTATTTGAAAGGGCATTGCCAGAGTACGGTTTAAATTCGCTAATATCCCTTGGCAGTGCGTGATATTTTTTAGCTGCGTTAAGATCACAACAAATTCATCACCACCGAGTCGCGCTATAACTTGCTCTGGGCCTAATGTCTCTTGCATGCGTTTTGCCGCTTCGACTAGAAGCATATCACCAACATCATGACCATAAGTGTCATTAATAGGTTTGAATTCATCTAAGTCGATATAAGCGACCGCCATTATCTGCTTATGCTGTTTACAATGTTGTAGCGCTGTTTGTAATCGGTCTGAGAGTAAAACGCGGTTTGGAAGTTGGGTTAAGGCATCAAAATGGGCCATTTTTTCTAATTGATGCTGATGTTCTTTGAGCTGTGTAATATCGGAGAAGATACTTACGTAATGAGTGGTATCTCCGTTTGGGCTTTTGACCGCAGCAATATTAAGTAGTTCTGCGTAAATTTCTCCAGATTTATTGCGATTCCACACTTCGCCACGCCAGTGCCCATTTTGTCTGAGGCTCTGCCACATGGCAGCGAAAAATTCTTCACTGTGATGGCCTGATTTTAATATGCTGGGGGAGAGACCGATAACTTCTGCGGCGCTGTAGCCTGTTAACTGATAAAAAGCGTTATTTACATCCAGAATGACCCCTTGCTCATTGGTAATCATCACGCCTTCACTTGCATGTTCGAATACACTCGCAGCCAATCTAAGTTGTTGTTCGGTGCGTTTGCGTTCAGAAATGTCTGAAATGAGCGTGACAAAGTGATTAATCTTACCTTCTGTACTTTCTTGCGCGCTCATCGCTATCTCTGTGTGCACAACTGGACCAGAGTAACTGATTAGCCGAAGTTCATGACGGACATGGTCAGTGTCGTCATTAAGTAAACTTTCACACATCAGTTTAAAACTGCTTTGGTCATCAGGATGGATCAGTTCTAATAGCGGAGTGATTTGTAGGTGTTCTGGCTCGTAGCCAAGCATTTCGCAAAGATAAGTGTTGGTTTGGATCCAGTCGCCGTCCGTCGTAATCAATGCCATACCAATCAAACCGAGCTCAAAATAGCTACGGAATATTGCTTCGCTCGTGCTTAAGGCTTGCTGTGCTTCGTGTAGCTGGGTGATCTCGTGGCTTACGCCTAATACGCCAACGATTTCTCCTGACGCTGATTTCATAGGGGTTTTGGTTGTTTCCAGCAGAGCGCGGTGACCGTCATTAGCAAATGTGACCCACTCTTGGAATGTATTGGTCCTATCAATTTCTAGTGTTGCTAAATCATGCTTACGGAAAGAGTCTGCGAGTTCTTTATCGACAAAGTCGTAGTCTGATTTACCAACTATTTCATGCTCCAAAGCACCAAAGAATTCTTCAAAGCGAGTATTGCATGCTAAATAAGTACCGTTTGGATCTTTAAGCCAAACCAATTCAGGAATAGTGTCAACTAAGGAGTCGAGGAATGATCGTTCTTTATGTAGCTGTTTATAGGCTAGTGCACCACCTAAAGCGACAAATAGCTTTCCGATGATGGGCCTTAACTGTCGTAGCTCTTTTTGCGTGAAGTAACTATCGTCGCGCAACAAGCGAACGTAGCCTAAGGCCCCCAAGCGAAATATAGCAGCACTTCCCTCTGTACAGTGTTTCTCTGCGAGTTGTTCAGACGATGCTGTCGCTAAATCGTAGCAACAGAAGTCTTCATCATCTTGAAGTGAAATAGCAGGGTGGTTGAAGGGAAGCTTAGTATCTTTTGACCGGCTAAATGGGAAAGCGAAATAAAGATTATATTCTTGGGTCGATTGAGTAAATTTTTCCGGTAATAGCCATATGCCAAGAAACGTAATTTCACTTTGACGCATGAGTGATGCGGTGAATTCTTGGCATACCTGATCCGGATCTAGACTATTTCCTACAGCCAATGATAATTCGTACATCCGCTGTATATCAGACCTTAAGTCTGTTGGGGTTTTACTCATAGAAACTGCATATGCCGAAGGTTTTATTATAGAAGTTTACCGGACGCTCGCCGTTACTTGCTATTTCACCTAAGGCTAATATACCGGAGACATCCGTGCCTGGGTTTATTTGGTTTACTTGCTCGTAAACTGTGCGTAGCTCTGCCGGAAATTGACTGTCTAGCGCAACCGTTCGTGATAAGCAGTCACAGACCAAAACCCCCGATGTGTCGGTCGACATGGTTTCTTCAACCGCTTCTCGGGCCGCTTCTATTAAATGTTCAGGGGTGCCTTCTACTAGGTACATGAGTGCCCCTTGAGGGATATCAGACAAAAACATCACGTCGTTATTGCCACAGAGTGCGATTGGGTCTCGAACCACATCTTCTGCACCTGGATGCTCAACTGCAAACGGGTATCGAGGTGTTACATCTTTGTAAAAACGCTCGGCCGGAGTCCCTTGTAGTTTAGATGGAAGAGAATTTCGGTATGCGGTTTCTGCATCTTCCCAATCTAGTTCGTGAAGGACGTTGCCCGTGGTTCTGCTAGCAACAAATGGCCCTGAATGTCTAACCCAGCCGTGTTTGGCAACACTGCGACTTGTTTGGTCGATAATTGCGACTAATGCTGAATCTAGCTGCGTACCCCACGGCCCAAAAATGCAGGCTTCGGGTTTTAGATCGTGGTTTCCTGCGCCAGCACCAAAGTAGCTACAGCGTTTGCTATAGCGGTTGTAAAGTTGGTTAAGCAGGTTGTCGATTTGTGGGGATAAGCAATCAACCAAGGTGAGGCAGGTAGCGCCCTCTTCAGGAATGTCATTGTAAGTGGGCAAGGTAGAGATTTTTTCTTCTTTAGAAGGCATCGGCAAAACAACGGGAGGGTTAAGGCAACTGACCTTAATGGCTAGTGCGCCTTCATAGAGCATACGCTTTCCGTGGATTAAACCGGGAAATACTGCGCCAAAGAACCTGCACTCTATTAGGTTCAATTGTTCGACCAAATTGTCGAGATCATCTTGATGTTTGTCAGCAAGAAAAATTAACCAATGCTCATGATCCTTGAGCGTTTCGCCTCCGATTACAGAAACAAGTTCTGAAATATCATTAAATCGGATGTACATCTCACACCTTACTTTCTTGTATTTATTATTCAGGTAGTAAAGAACCCATTAATATACTGAGAAGATTGTTATTGCAATTACCTGTTTAGAGTAGGGTCATGACCTTATCTGAATCCTAACGCTTTCTCCGCATTTAAGAATATAGCCTAAATACCGTGATTTCTTTGGGACAAGCATCGGATTGCTATTGTGCTCTCTGATGTGGATGGGAAGTGATTCTTGGCTGATAGAGTGGATAAGGTTCAAAATTAAAGGGTGAGTTATCCAACGGGAATGGTTGAAACTTTCGTGGTTTCGGCTAAAAATTAGTAGGTTACGTGTCTATCCAATTAAGCCCTGAAGTTATCGTCGTTATGGCTAATGTGATGGTGCTTATAGAATTGCCCGAGTGACAGGGTTTATTGCTCAAATAGCTTTGCAGAGCACTGAGGGATTTAGATGTCTGATTATAAAGTTTTATTCACCGGTTCTGTCTGTTCAGGGAAAACGACAGCAATCCGCTCGTTGAGTGATATTGAAACTGTCGACACGGATGCGAATGTCAGTGATTCAGCTATCCGCAGGAAGCAAAAAACCACCATAGCCATGGATTATGGAATACTGGAATTAAACAGCACTTCTAAATTGCATTTATACGGAACGCCCGGGCAAGAACGTTTCAAGTTTATGTGGCAGCTTATGATGAGTGATTTAGTGCATGATGCAGAAGCGCTGATCCTCATGGTGGATAATACCCGTAATGACCCTTTCAAAGACATTCGCTTCTATGTCGAAGAGTTTCGAGACTTTATCATTCGTCGTCGCCTGATCATTGCGGTTACTCACTCAGATATCGAGCCTGATCCTGATTATGATTACTATATGAGCGAATTAAAGGGGATGGGCTTATTTACCACCGTCGTGTTTATTGATGCTCGTGATCCCACTTCGGTATTAAAGGTTGTGAAAGAGCTGGTGGGTAGTCTTGAGAAAGGAATTGATTGGAAGGGCATGAGTCAGCGCCTAGAGGTCAATAGTACAATGCCTGACTCTGATGATGACTTGGCTGAAGAAAAAAGGCCAGAAGAGCATGCAATTGACAATGTGTCCCTTATGGATGCCGCAATGAATACCCGTGGTATTACGGGTGCAATGCATTTGGGCGCCGACCGTAAAGTGTTGAGTGCCAGTGTCAGAAATCAGCAAAATAAAGAGCTGTTACGTTCTATGGTGAATCTGGTGGCTGCTTTAGAAAATAAAGCAGCCTTTATGGGGCGCATAGATGATTTGGTCTTATGTGGGCCTAATCAAGAAACCTTGTCTGTGTTTGTCGAAAAAGAGCAGGCATTAGGTTTGTGTTCCGATCGAGGCTTAAGCTTGAACGTCGTTAAACAGCAAGCCTCTGACCTGTTGCAGTGGAGCCATACATGATTGAACTACTGACGCAGGTCGATAAACCTGGGGTAATTGAATGCAGTATGGTGTTGAGTGGAAAAGAGATTCTCGCATCCAGTTTCCCTGCTGAGTATAAAAATCATGCGACTATAGGAAAGCAGGCTTTTATTTATGTGTTTTCTAATGTCGCGAAGATGCGAACCAAGCATAATGAATCTCATCTTGAGATAGGTGATCGTCGCATTAGCGGCTACCAATTAAAGCCAGGATTAATTTTAGTTTGTCTATCGGCAAAAGATTCTAATATTGCGCTGGTGAGAAAACATATTCGTGAAGTACATACCGCTTTTCTTCGAGAGCAAGTAGCGAAGAAACTAGATTCCTAAAGTTCTTCCCTATCATTTCGCCAAAAAATATCTGAGTTGATCTTGATTAATCACTAACCTAATGTCGACTTTATAATAATTGTTATTTTGCGTTGCACAATGGATGCTTGAGTTGCAATCTGCTCAGACTGAGCTAGTTGTATATGTAGAGGAAATTTTTAGCTTCGGTTCAGGTGGCGAGTTGTAAACTGCAGTTGCCTTCTGATCTAGACAAGGAAAGCGTGCATGCAAAACTACAAGATCCTTTTTACAGGGTCGGTGTGTTCAGGAAAATCTACAGCTATTCGATCTTTAAGTGATATTGAAACACTGGATACCGATGCGCGTGCCAGTGATGTTACGGTTCGCCGTAAGAAAAATACCACAATAGCTATGGATTACGGTGTACTGGATCTGCACGATCAAGCGCGTGTACACCTCTACGGCACTCCAGGCCAAGAACGCTTCCGCTTTATGTGGGAAATGTTGGCTTGTGAATTTGCCCACGATGCCATTGGCATGGTTTTGCTGGTGGATAACACTCGAAAAGACCCTTTCCGCGATATCCGTTTTTACGCAAAAGAGTTCCGTGAATATATTCAAAAGCGTCGCTTAATTATTGCGGTGACTCACTCCGATGTAGAGCCAAACCCTTCCATTCAAGAGTACCAGACGTGTGTTAGGGAAATGGGATTGATGGCAACAGTGATGTTTCTTGATGCCCGTGATCCCCGTGCTGTTTTAGGAGTTGTTGAAGAGTTAATCTCAGCGGTAGAGCTTAATGTTCACTGGGATGAGCTTTGTGATCGGCTGCTGGGTAATAATGGCTTCTCTTTAGACTTCTATAAGCCTGTTTATGAAGAAACCCTACTTGACGCTGCAATGAATAAACGTGGTGTGTTAGGAGCTATGCACCTCGATGAAAATCAAGAGATTCTCTGCTCGAATATAGATAGCAAGTCTCGAAAAGCCTTGCTGAAAAGCGTCAATAAGCTTTCTAAAGCTCTAGCTGAAAAAGCTGCTTTTATGGGTGAAGTCAGTAACGTTGTTATCGCTGGCCCTAAAGTCCAAACCCTCTCTATGTTTACCGATCAGGAACAGGCCCTTTGTCTTTGTTCTGATAATGAAATATCTCTACCGGTACTACGCCAGCAGGCGAGTGATCTGCTGCAATGGAGTAAAGAAAATGACTATCTGGCGTGAAATGCAGGAGCAAGAATTGATCTTGCAGGGCTGTCTGTTGTCGTCAGGTGCCGTAAAAGTTTCTACTTTCCCTACTGACTATAAAAAGCACTTAGCGGTGGCGAAGCAGGCATTACTCTATATTTTTAAGAGCGCAGCGCAAAATGATGATGGCTATGATGAAGCGCATATGGAGGTGGGTGACCATCACTACAGTGGCTATCAGCTAGATGAAGATACGATTTTGATCTGCTTTTGTGACTCTGATGCCCGACAGCATTATTTAAGAGAATATATAGACGAAAATAAGCAGCGATTTTTAGATCTACTCCCATCATGATGATTGTCTATTCTATATAAGTTCTGTCTAATTTTTGACCGCCTAACCCTTGAAGCGGTTCTTCTTTGTCCCCATACCTCTGTTATATCGATAACTTAGTATCCAAAAACAGCACCTGTTGTGTTGTCAGATACAGGTTCTTTAAAAGCTATGTGGAGGTTGTATGCGTCCGGATAAATTTACATCCAAACTTCAAGAAGCGTTGGCTGATGCTCAATCATTGGCTGTTGGGTTAGATAATAACTACATAGAACCTATTCACCTTTTAAGTGCATTGATTGATCAGCAAGGAACAGTACCGTTGTTAGAGCAAGCAGGTGCTAATGTTCATGCACTGAAAAATCAAGTTGATCAAACTGTTAGGCAATTACCTAAAGTTCAAAATCCTGATGGTGAATTGCGTTTCTCGCAAGATGTTGCACGGGTTTTCAACAAAGCTGACAAACTTGCCCAGCAGAAAGGTGATCAATATATCGCAAGTGAATTGATTCTATTGGTTTTAGCTGAAGATAAATCCAGCGCGGGCAAATGTTTAAAAGATGCGGGCGTTATCCCGCAAAAGCTAGATCGGGTCATTAATCAAATACGAGGAGGGGAGTCAGTGCAGGACCCCAATGCAGAAGATAATCGTCAGGCTTTGGGTAAGTACTGTATTGATCTTACTGAGCGCGCTGAAGCAGGCAAACTAGACCCTGTTATTGGTCGTGATGACGAAATTCGCCGTACCATTCAGGTTTTACAACGTCGTACCAAAAATAACCCAGTACTTATTGGTGAGCCTGGTGTAGGTAAAACGGCTATCGTTGAAGGCTTAGCTCAACGAATCGTAAATGGCGAAGTGCCGGAAGGATTAAAGCGTAAGCAAGTTTTATCTCTAGATATGGGTGCGTTAATTGCGGGCGCTAAGTTTCGCGGTGAATTCGAAGAGCGCCTAAAAGCGGTGTTGAACGAACTATCCAAACAGGAAGGGCAGATTATTCTCTTCATCGATGAGCTGCATACTATGGTCGGAGCGGGCAAAGGTGAAGGGGCGATGGATGCGGGTAATATGCTGAAGCCAGCGTTAGCTCGTGGTGAGCTACATTGTGTTGGTGCGACTACCCTTGATGAATATCGCCAATATGTAGAGAAGGATGCTGCCCTTGAGCGCCGTTTCCAGAAAGTAATCGTTGATGAGCCGGATGAGGAATCGACGATTGCGATTCTTCGTGGCTTGAAAGAACGCTACGAAGTACATCACGGTGTTGATATTACCGATTCTGCGATTATTGCTGCAGCTAAGCTATCACAGCGTTACATAACAGATCGTCAGTTACCGGATAAGGCGATTGATCTGATTGATGAAGCGGCATCTCGTATCCGCATGGAGATGGATTCTAAACCGGAAGATATGGATCGCCTTGAGCGTCGTCTTATCCAGCTGAAAATGGAGCGCGAAGCACTGAAGAAAGAGAAAGATAGTGCTGCGCAACAGCGTTTAAAAGAGCTTGAAAGCACCATTGCTAATGTCGAAAAAGAGTTTGCTGACCTAGATGAGGTTTGGAAAGCAGAAAAGCTCGCGCTGCAAGGTTCGCAGAAGATAAAAGAGGCGTTAGATCAAGCACGAATCGAACTTGAAAAACACACTCGTTCTGGCGATCTGCAGAAAATGTCAGAACTTCAATATGGCAAAATTCCAGAGCTAGAAAAACAGTTGGCTGCAGCTTCAGAAGCGGAAGAACAAGGGCAGCAAGAAGCCAAGCTTCTACGTAACAAAGTCTCTGAAGAGGAGGTTGCAGAAGTCGTAGCACGCTGGACGGGTATCCCTGTTAGCAAAATGCTGGAAGGTGAACGTGAAAAGCTGCTTCGAATGGAGCAGGCCTTGCATGATCGGGTTGTTGGTCAAGAAGAGTCGGTTATCGCGGTCTCTAATGCAGTACGCCGTTCTCGCGCAGGTCTAGCCGATCCAAACCGTCCAAATGGCTCTTTCCTATTCTTAGGTCCAACAGGTGTAGGTAAGACTGAGTTGTGTAAAGCACTCGCTAGCTTCCTGTTTGATACAGAGGAGGCGATGGTGCGTATCGATATGTCGGAATTTATGGAGAAGCACTCAGTCGCACGTTTGATTGGTGCGCCTCCAGGCTATGTAGGCTACGAAGAGGGGGGGTATCTCACCGAAGCGGTGCGCCGTAAACCTTACTCTGTATTGCTGCTAGATGAGGTAGAGAAAGCCCATCCTGATGTCTTCAACATATTACTTCAGGTGTTGGAAGATGGGCGTTTGACCGATGGCCAAGGCCGAACAGTGGATTTCCGCAACACCATTGTGGTGATGACATCGAACTTGGGCTCTGATTTGATTCAAAACTTTAGTGATGATGACGATTACCAGTTGATGCAGAACGCTGTAATGGAGGCGGTAGGCACCCATTTCCGTCCAGAGGTAATCAACCGTATTGATGAAGTCGTAGTGTTCCATAGTCTGAAAAAGAATCAGGTTGCGGGTATCGCCAAGATCCAACTACAGCGCTTACAGAGTCGTTTAGCTGAGCGTGACCTGAGCTTGACGTTAACTTCAACAGCTATGGATAAGCTGGTGGATGTAGGGTTTGAGCCTATCTATGGTGCTCGACCGTTGAAACGAGCGATCCAGCAGTGGATTGAGAACCCATTAGCGCAGGAGATACTCTCTGGTCGTTATGCTCCAGGTACAGAAATTGCTGTTGATGTTGAACAAGGTGAGTTTGTATTCCGCTAAGTTTGTTTGAGGCAGCTAAAGCCAGTGCCCCTAGGTCACTGGCTTTTTTATTGGTGCTGATAAGTAAGGCAATCACTTTGAAATTCAGTAAGTTATTGGGCTATTCTTGGTGGCTCAAAAAATGAAGTGGGTGCTGTTTTGCGTAAATTTTTGTTGTTCCTTTTCACTGCAATTTTGGTCGGGTGCTCCTCTGAACCGGTTCCCCAGCCAATTGAGCAGTCTCAGGTGGAAGAGAGCAAGCAGATTAAAAAAACAGCAGTACTGAGCCCGCCGAAGCCTTTGGATGCTGAGCCTGAAATTTATCCACTGACCCTGAATATTACGAATCGTGGTACCTTTCGCTCGGTGAGTGATTACCTCAATCCATTACTCAGCACATTGTCGGCTGAGTCGGTTTACCGTCTCCATAATGCCCCTGATCTGCGTGATAATTATCGCTTTCAATATCGCATTCGTTCTACCGATCGATCGAAAACTGCTTTTGCTCTCAAGCAATCTGGCGCGCAAAACTGGGGTTATGTTACGACCAGTGTTGGTCGTAATAGTGTGGCCAATGCTTTTATGGTTGAGCAGGAGCAAGATCGCTTTTATGTGCTGGTGCTTAAACGTTTAAAAATTTGTCTAGTTCAGAAAGCGAGTGGTGCGCCGCGCTGGCAAAAAGGTAAGTGGGTTTTTCCGCGTCGTGCTGGAATGTTTGAATGTACGGGTTCGTCGCAACGAGGTGTTTTTCAAAGTGAATCTGGTTTTCCTCAGTTGCTAGGCCCCTATTACGGTGAAACCGATACCGTGCTTGTTTTCAATACGCCTGAGGAACTGAAAAAAATGACCTGGGCGCTAAAAAGGCAGTTCCCACAGTTAGTTATACCGGTAATTAGTGCAGGGCGTATTCAGTGAGACCTAACGTTTGATTAGGGCTACTGGAGCAATTATTCATTTAAATTCTCGGATTGATCATCTATTCTGGATAATAGGTCTAACAAAAAATTCAGTTGTTTGACCGGAACTAAAATTAGTTTTGGCGAGTGTTGTTAAGTACTAGAGGGCTAGAATGAGTCAAATCAAGGTGCTGATTGTTGATGATGCGCGTTTTATTCGTGATCATGTTTCGCGCATTGTGAAAGAGCATTTTCCTGATTATGAAATCGATGCAGCGGAAGACGGTGATGACGGCCGTTCGAAAATGGAAGCGACCAATTACGATCTAATTTTGTGTGATTGGGAGATGCCAGGTATGTCTGGTTTAGACCTTCTAAACTGGGCAAGGCAACAGCCTCACTACGGTGATATCCCTTTTATCATGGTAACCAGCCGCGGCGAACGTGATTACGTTCTCAAAGCGATCCAGGCGGGTGTTAATGATTATATGGGGAAACCTTTCGAAGACTTACAGCTTGTTGAAAAGGTTAAGAAATATATCGGTAAGCGTATCGAATCTAGTGCTGCATCACGCCGTAAAGCGGCGCAAATGTTGGCTACCGGTAAAAGCGCTGCAGCGCCCAAAGCGGCGAAAAAGCCAAAAGGCTTGGCTCAGTTACGAATCTCTTCAGGCGTACTTCGTTGTGCTATCAAGGATATCACTCTTCAACAAGTTAAGATCATGGTGAAGCGTGAAGAGGGTATTCCTAACCTGCTTGAGCAAGTGGTAGTGGATATCGAGCAAGTTAAAGGCGGCAAAGTTGCGCAGATGAATGGTTATGTCAGTTCTCTTGCGGCGAACGAAAAAAGTATTGAAACGACGTTTATCGGTGTCGATGTTCAGTTTATGGATAATGATCCTGAGAAACTGGAAGTGCTCACGGGTTATATCTCTAGTCTCGGGAAAAAATAACCTATTGTTATTTAAAATAAAAAAGGCTGCTTAATGCAGCCTTTTTTATTACAGGAGTATCGCTTAATACAGAGCTTGCTCGTCCTTAATTACATCGATCAAAACTTCCAAAAACAGTCGATCTGCTTCGCTATGCTCTAGCGGAATCTTGATATTAGTCGTCGCAGAAAGCTTGTCAGCAATTACTTGAGCGGCGTTTTCATCATTCAAGTGCTCACGTGCAATCTCTAATGCTTTTTCGCTGATATCCGGTTCTACTAATACTTTACGGATAAAAGACATCAATTCGTTGATTACACGCTCTTTGTTTTTAATCTCAGCGATACTCATAGGGATCTCCTGTAAACGTACATTCAGAGCCGATGAAGGGTAGTGTAGGGCTCTGTTCTGAGTTCTGTATAGCAAAACTATAACCTGATACTGAAATTGAGCATAGTATTTGACGCGAATCGCCCGCTATTCCGCAGGTGCAGCATGAATTTAGTTGAAAAAATAAGCACCTATGTGAGATAATTTTCGCCTCGAATTTTGAGGCCTTGAGTGCGTAGGACAACCCGAAGCTCAGGGAGACAGCTTTCTGAGGGCCGTTTCTCAAAGGTCTGTCGGTTGGGCGATCCCCAACGCCGGCACACACCCGAACGTGAACCTACAGCTCTACCCCTGGAATGGTTCAGAGTGAGATCGCTAGAGATTCAAAAATATTGTCTGGTACAGGCACGTTCAACGTTACAGAAACAAAAACTGTTAATTTCGTCAGTAACGAGACACTGACGTCGTTAGAGGGTGAGAAAAGTGGAATTACTTTCAGGCGCAGAGATGACAATTCGCGCGCTTCGTGATCAAGGCGTTAAATACATCTACGGTTATCCAGGTGGTGCATTGCTGCACATCTACGATGCAATTTTCACGCAGGACGAAGTCGAACATATTCTGGTCCGTCACGAACAGGCTGCTACACACATGGCTGATGCTTACGCACGAGCTACCGGTAAAGCGGGTGTGGCGCTAGTTACGTCTGGTCCAGGCGCAACCAATGCAGTAACGGGTATTGCTACTGCATACACAGATTCTATTCCAATGGTGGTTATTACGGGTCAGGTTATGTCACACCTGATCGGTGAAGATGCTTTCCAGGAAACCGACATGATCGGTATTTCTCGTCCGGTAGTTAAGCACAGCTTCAGCGTGCAGCGTCCGGAAGAGATCCCTGAAATTATTAAGAAAGCATTCCACATCGCTGAAAGTGGTCGTCCAGGTCCGGTTGTAGTCGATATTCCTAAAGATATGACTACGCCTACAGAGCGTTACGAATATGAATATCCTAAGAGCGTAAAAATGCGTTCTTATAATCCGATCGCTAAAGGTCACACAGGTCAGATCAAAAAAGCAGTAGATATGCTTTTGGCTGCAAAACGCCCAGTTATCTATACAGGTGGCGGTGTAATCTTAGGTGATGCGAGCGCTGAGCTGATTGAACTAGCTCAGGAACTTGGTTACCCAGTAACGAATACGCTGATGGGCTTGGGTGGTTACCCAGGAACTGATAAGCAGTTTATCGGTATGTTGGGTATGCACGGTAGCTATGAAGCAAACATGGCGATGCACCACAGCGATATGATTTTGGCTGTAGGCGCACGTTTTGACGACCGTGTAACTAATGGTACAGATAAGTTCTGTCCAACAGCTAAGATTGTTCATATTGATATTGATCCTGCTTCGATCTCTAAAACGATCAAAGCCGATGTACCAATTGTAGGTCCTGCTCAGGCTGTTCTAAAAGAGATGCTAGAACAGGTACGTGCGGCTAAGAAAGCGCCTTGCGCTGATAGCCTGCAAGCTTGGTGGGAGCAGATCGACGAATGGCGTGCGCGTCACGGTGGTCGTTTCCGTACCGATGACTCTGAGATGATGAAACCTCAGCAAGTTATAGAGATGCTTAGCAAAGTAACTAATGGCGATGCTTACGTTTGTTCTGATGTAGGTCAACACCAGATGTTTGCTGCGCAGTACTACAAGTTTAACAAGCCAAATCGTTGGATTAACTCTGGTGGTCTAGGCACCATGGGCTTCGGTCTTCCTGCTGCGATGGGCGTTAAGCTGAACTTCCCTGATGAAGAAGTAGTATGTGTAACAGGTGAAGGTAGTATCCAGATGAATATCCAGGAGCTATCGACAATTAATCAGTACGATATTCCGTTGAAGGTTATTTGTTTGAATAACCAATCTTTGGGTATGGTTCGTCAGTGGCAAGATATGAACTATGAATCTCGTCACTCTCAGTCATACATGAAGTCTCTTCCAGACTTCATCAAGCTGGTTGAGTCTTATGGCCACGTTGGTATCAAGGTTGAGCGCTATGAAGATCTGGAAGGTGCAATGCGCGAAGCATTCGCAATGAAAGATCGTATGGTATTCATGGATATCGCAGTTGATCCGTTTGAGCACGTATACCCAATGCAGGTACCACGTGGCTCTATGCGTGACATGTGGCTGAGCAAAACGGAGAGAACATAATCATGCGTCATATCATTTCTGTATTGATGGAAAACGAGCCAGGCGCTCTGTCTCGTGTTGTTGGTTTGTTCTCTCAGCGTAACTTTAACATTGAGTCTTTGACTGTTGCGCCAACTGAAGATGAGACATTGTCTCGTCTAACAGTGACTACGCTAGGTGATGACCGTGTTGTTGAGCAGATCACTAAACAGCTAAACAAGCTTATTGATGTTGTTAAGGTTGTTGACCTAACTGAAGGTGAGCACCTTGAGCGCGAGCTGATGATGATTAAGATGAAGGCGAACAATGGTACTGTTCGTGCTGAAATCAAACGTACTGCGGACATCTTTCGCGGCACTATCATCGATGTGACACCAAACACGTATACCGTGCAGTTGGTGGGTGCAAGCAGTAAGCTGGATGCCTTCATTGAGGCACTAGGTACTTCTAACATTATGGAAGTTGTACGTTCGGGTGTTTCTGGTATCGCACGTGGCGAGAAAGTTCTAACTTTGTAATTGCTTAAGTTAGTCTGATTACTAAAGCCGCTTCTGGTAACAGAAAGCGGCTTTTTTATTGCAGGTAAGGATATGCTTTTAGAATTAGAGAATATGGAAAAGTCAGATGTCTATCATGCGCTGACGCAAGTTGTGGTACCTCGCCCAGTGGCTTGGGTGCTCTCTTCTAATCAACAAGGTGCACTCAATCTAGCGCCGTTTTCGTATTTTTCAGCGGTGTGCAGTGATCCACCATTGATCATGTTATCTATAGGTTCAAAGCCTGATGGTTCACCAAAAGATACTTACGCTAATATTGCGGATACTGAAAAGTTCGTGATTCATATTGCAGGTTCAGATCTTGCGACTAAGGTGACCCATAGTTCCGTGACGCTGCCTAGGGGAGAATCGGAAATCGAGCTATGCGATTTGGAAACAGCAGATGTTGCAGGGTTTGATCTACCGAGAATTGTAGGTCCCAAAATCGCTATGTCTTGTTCTCTGTATCAGCAACAGGAGATTGGTAATGCTCCGCAGCGACTTATCTTTGGCCGTATAGAGAAAATATGGTTGGATGATGCGGTTGTAGAAGTAGATCAGCAGGGCCGACCTAAAATTGATGCCGCGTTAGTTGGTCCACTGGCACGTCTGGGAGGTTCCGATTATCAAACTTTCGGCGACGTGGTGACTGTGCTTAGACCAGCGTAAAAACAGAAATTTGAAGTTTTATTTCAGAACATCAGGCTGCAAAAGATTGTTTGAGATCAGCAATCTTTTGCACCGAGATATCCACATCTACACGTAAAATACGATCCGATGCTCGGCGTTGATAGATGGAAGATTGTTCACGTCTACGACGATCTAAGCCTTTAAACTGAGTTGAACGGTGTTGTTCAATCCACTCTTCGGCATGCGTCAGAGTTGGTAGGTAAGGGCTAAGTTTGCCAGTGCCTTTTTCATACCAGTAATAAACAAATTGGTAATCACGAAAGTCTTTAATCAGTTTAGGCATGGCGCTTACGGTTAGTAGTAGATAAAAACTTAATCATACTGACCGAACCTTAACAAAGTCTTACGCGTTAGAAATTACCCCTAACTTATTTGCGGTAGATGGTTTCGATAAGGTGCCAGCCAAATTTGGTCTTAATCGGACCATGTACTTCATGTAGTGGCTTTTTGAACACGACATCATCAAACGGTTTCACCATATCGCCGCGGCGAAATTCGCCCAGATCACCACCTTGGCGTTTGCCCGATGGGCAGAGGGAGTATTTTTTGGCGAGCTTACCAAAGTCATTGCCTAACTTTAGGCGCATTTTCAGCCTTTCCGCTTGGTCGCGGGTTTTAACCAATATGTGTCGGGCGCAAGCGCGGTTAGCCATGTTCTGCTCTCCTAAAAGTTATAGGCTAATTTTATCGCAAAAAGGCAGGGGCTGCAGGCCCATGGTAGGAAAAGAGAAGGCGCTGATAAACAGCGCCTTTGCATGATCTTAATGGCTAAGCTTATTAGCCCATCTGAGACTGAAGATAGTTTGGCAGACCGATTTTTTTGATCAAACCTAGCTGCTTCTCCAACCAGTACGCATGATCTTCCTCGGTGTCTTCCAGAAGCTTCTCTAGGATTTCACGGCTGACATAGTCCTGCTCTTCTTCGCAGACTTTAATCGCGTCTTTAAGCTTTTTATCTACTTCATATTCAACGCGAAGATCTGACTCAAGCATTGAAGGAACATCCGTGCCGACTTTGAAACCATCACGTGTGGTCATGTCAGGCGTACCTTCTAAGAACAGCATGCGCTCAATCAGTGCTGCAGCGTGTCCTTTCTCATCATCGAACTCATGATCGATACGCTCGTACAACTTATGTAAGCCCCAATCATCGTACATACGGGAGTGGATGAAGTACTGATCCATTGCTGCTAGTTCCATCGCTAACAGGCCGTTTAGTGCGTCAATGACTCGTTGATTGCCTTTCATTGTCTTCTCCCGTTAAATCTGAGATTGCAGGTAGTTTTCGATACCTGCATTACTGATTAGGTATTGCTGGGTTTCAATCCAGTCTACGTGCTCTTCTTCGTATTCCAGAATATCCTCCAGCAGATCGCGGCTGACGTAGTCTTGCGCTGTTTCGCAATAAGCGATCGCTTCACGCAAAATTGTCAGTTGCTCCAATTGGAAATCCATATCACATTGCAGCATCTCTTCAGTCTGCTCGCCGATGCGTAGTCGACCTAACTGTTGCAGGTTAGGCAGTCCTTCCAGAAACAGAATGCGCTCGATTAGATCGTCTGCCTGTTTCATATCTTTGATGGACTTTTTATAAGCTTTCCCGTTTAGCTCATCTAGGCCCCAGTTCTTGTACATACGTGCGTGAAGAAAGAACTGGTTGATTGAAGTGAGCTCACTTGTCAGGACCTTGTTCAGGTGACTAATGACTTGTTTGTCGCCTTGCATGGGGGATCTCCTTTAGTAATAACCGCCCAGCTATGTGTGGGTTAGCAATTTCAAAGTGATCAAGAGTCTAGTTTATAAAATAACTTAAATCAAAAAAATCCTTATAAAACAATAAGTTGCAAAGATTAATGCGTTAGATTCTCATTGCGATTCTGTATAATAAATAACCAGTTTTTTATTGTGTGATTTTGGAAAATAAATTTAATAAGTAAATCAATTAGTTGGCGAGTTATGAAGAGTATTCAATAATTGCAATTTAATGAGAATAATTTTCAACAAGATTCTCGTTAAATGTATTGAAAGTTGCTTATTTGATAACTATTATCATTACCAGATTTAATTGAGATTGGTTATTGTTTCAATGTTCGTTTGTATTTGTGAAAATATTACCTGTAGCGATGTTCGTGACGCCGTAGATCAAGGCGCGCGAAGTGTGCGTGATCTAAACAAAGAGCTTGCTGTTGGTAGTCAGTGCGGTAAGTGTGTGTGCATGGCACGTAAGGTAATGAAAGAACACCTAGACGACATGGATTTCGATCTGGCAGTTCCTGCTTAACTTTCTCGCTTTAGTATCTCTACCGCTTCGGTCAGCGTCTCTGCAATCGGAGCGTCCAGCTTTAGATCCAGAAGTGGATCTGCTCTCGTTACCCCAATCGTTAAAGAACAGATCGGCTTTCCCCACTCATGGGCTCGTTTGCAGAATCGATAGCCTGAATAGACCATCAAAGAACTACCAACACTTAGTAAACCATCGGCATCTTCTAGTGCATCCAAGGCACTAAACACACGTTCTTTCGGGACGTTATCACCAAAATAGACAACATCCGGTTTTAAAATTCCGCCACACGCTTGGCACTCCGGTACAGAGAAATCTTCAAATAGATGGGTTTCTAGATCGGCATCACCATCGGGACGAAGGGGAGCTTCAGGGATCTCGAAATGGGGGTTGATCGCTTCAGTATGCTTGTGGATATCTTTACGATCGTAATTCTGTGCACAACTCATGCAGCTGACTCCATCAGAGCGACCATGAAGATCGATAACGGCTTGGCTGCCGGACTTCTGGTGTAAGCGGTCGACATTCTGTGTGATCAGTAAACGAATAAATCCCATGGTTTCTAGCTCAGAGAGCGCTGTGTGAGCCGCGCTCGGCTCGGCATCCCTAATGGCAGGCCAACCGATCAAACTACGTGCCCAGTAGCGCTGACGGGCGTAGTGGCTCTCCATGTACTCTTTATGCTGGGTCGGCGCAGAATGCTGCCAGTTACCTTTGGCATCTCGGTAGGCGGGAATGCCTGAATCTGTACTTACGCCAGCCCCCGTTAGGACAACAAGGTTGGGATGAGAGCGAATGAATTCGGCAAGTTGCTGAGCTTCTGACATAGGTTATTCACAAAGGCAAAGAATGCTATCAGTGTAACCCATTTTAAGGTGAGGTGACTTAAACAAAAAAGCCGCGCTTTTCAGCACGGCTTTTCAGTTTTAAAGCTTTTTAATTTGGCAGATTATGCGCCAAATTTAGCTTTTGCTTCGATACGACGACGGTGCAGAACTGGCTCAGTGTAACCGTTTGGCTGTACGCAGCCTTCGATTACTAGTTCGCACGCAGCTGCGAATGCAACGCTGTCTTCGAAGTTGCCAGCCATTGGGCGGTATAGAGGATCGTTTTCGTTCTGACGATCTACTACTGCAGCCATGCGCTTAAGCGTTTCCATTACCTGCTCTTCAGAACAGATGCCGTGACGCAACCAGTTAGCGATGTGCTGGCTAGAGATACGTAGTGTTGCACGGTCTTCCATTAGGCCAACATCGTTGATGTCAGGCACTTTAGAACAACCAACACCTTGGTCGATCCAGCGAACAACGTAACCTAGGATGCCCTGTGCGTTGTTGTCTAGCTCTTGTTGGATCTCTTCAGCAGTCCAGCTTGGGTTAGCTTCAACTGGTACAGTTAGGATGTCGTCTAGGTTCGCGCGATCGCGTACTTTCAACTCGTCCTGACGAGCGAATACGTCTACCTGATGGTAGTGAGTCGCGTGAAGAACAGCAGCTGTTGGAGATGGAACCCATGCAGTGTTAGCACCAGACATTGGGTGGCCGATCTTAGCTTCAAGCATGTTAGCCATCTGATCAGGGATTGGCCACATACCTTTACCGATCTGAGCGCGACCCTGTAGGCCACATAGAAGACCGTTGTCTACGTTCCAGTTTTCGTAAGCACCGATCCATGCAGCAGCTTTCATGTCTCCTTTGCGGATCATTGGGCCAGCTTCCATAGATGTATGGATCTCGTCACCAGTACGATCTAGGAAACCTGTGTTGATGAATACAACACGCTCTTTAGCAGCGCGGATACACTCTTTCAGGTTAACAGTTGTACGGCGCTCTTCATCCATGATGCCCATCTTCATAGTGAAGCGTTCTAGGCCAAGCATGTCTTCGATACGAGCGAATAGTTCGTTCGCGAAAGAAACTTCTTCTGGACCGTGCATCTTAGGTTTTACGATGTATGTAGAACCTGTAGTTGTGTTACTGAACTTACCTTTACCCTGCATATCGTGCATAGAGATAAGCGTAGTTACAACACCGTCCATGATGCCTTCAGGAACTTCGTTGCCATCTTTGTCTAGTACAGCTTCGTTAGTCATTAGGTGACCAACGTTACGTACGAACATCAAGCTACGGCCTTTAAGGGCAAGGTTAGAACCGTCTAGTGCAGTGAATTCACGGTCAGCGTTGATAGAGCGAGTGAAAGTTTTTCCACCTTTGCTAACTTCTTCAGTTAGATCGCCTTTCATTAGACCCAACCAGTTGCGGTAGATAACAACTTTGTCGTCGCCGTCTACTGCAGCTACAGAGTCTTCACAGTCCATGATCGCTGTTAGAGCCGCTTCCATCACGATATCTTTGATGCCTGCAGCATCGTCTTTACCGATCTGGCTTTCACGGTCGATCTGTACTTCGAAGTGCAGACCGTTGTTTTTGAATAGGATAGAAGTCGGAGCAGCTGTTTCACCAGTGTAACCGATCAACTTTTCAGCTTGTGCTAGCGTAGTTTCGCTGCCATCACGCATTACAACAACAAGCTTGTTGTCTTGGATGCTGTAGCCTGCAGAATCTTTGTGAGAACCTGCTGCTAGTGGAGCTGCTGTGTCTAGGAAAGTACGTGCAGCTTCGATAACTTTAGCGCCACGAGCTGGATTGTATGAACCAGACTTCTCAGCGCCGCCTTCTTCAGATACTGCATCAGTACCGTAAAGCGCGTCGTATAGGCTGCCCCAACGTGCGTTAGCTGCGTTAAGTGCGAAACGAGCATTCATTACAGGTACTACTAGCTGAGGACCAGCCATTGTCGCCATTTCTGGGTCAACGTTTGAAGTAGTCGCTTCGAAATCTTCGCCTTCTGGCAATAGGTAACCGATCTCAGATAGGAAGCCTTTGTACGCTTCTAGATCGAAAGCCTGACCTTGACGCTCACGGTGCCATGCATCGATCTGCTCTTGGATCGCATCACGTTTAGCTAGTAGGTCACGGTTCTTTGGCGCCAAGTCGTGAACGATGGCATCAAAGCCAGCCCAGAACTGTTCGCTAGTTACGCCAGTGCCTGGCAGTGCTTCGTTGTTAACGAAATCGTATAGAGCCTGTGCAACCTGAAGACCGCCACTCTGTACTCTTTGACTCATAATGAATTGCCCCAGTAAATATTCTGCCAGCTCCGGTGCGAGGCTACCGGTAGCTGAGTGAATGATCGCTGTCGATTAATATGCAGCTAAATTTGTGCATCGCACAGTAGCGCAATGGTGTCTTATTGTCGCCTAAGTCGACCCAAAAGTATGATAAATGGGCCTTATATTCGGTATAAATTGAGCGAATGGCTGCGGTATTAGCTAAGGTTAAGTATGAAATGATCACCTAAGTTGTGCGGGAATGTCCCTAAGGTGGTGTCTATGACCTTATTTGATCGTGATCTCCTCGTGAAAGGGCTAAGGCCTTATATTGAAACGGGTTTTGGAATACCGAGCGAAAGTGTTCGTGCGTATTTAGCCTGTTATGGCTTATTGGATATCGTTGAAAAATCCAATTATCGGATTGGCCGTATAGCGCTCGATGAAGTTTCTGTGACCCTGCAATCCTTCTCGGTTTTAGATCGTCCCCGTAACCGCGGCACAGTTGTATTAGTGCATGGTTATATGGACCATGTTGGCTTATATCAGCACCTGATCGATGACCTCTTAAAAAGCGGCTTTGATCTGCTCTGTTACGATTTGAGTGGTCATGGTTTATCCGATGGCGATCCGCTGGCAGTGGATGATTTTCAACACTATGCGACTCAGCTAGCGGAGCTGCTGGCGAGTTTAGATCAGGAGCTATCTTATCCGGTTCATTTAGTTGGTCAGAGTACAGGTGGGGCGGTGGTGATGGCGCATCAGCTACTGTTTACCGATCAAACTATGCCTTCCTTGGGTGAGCGAGTGTTGTTGGCGCCCTTAGTAAGACCAAGCCTGTGGCGCAGCATACAGCGCAAATTTCGCTGGTTAAAATACGTATTGCGCCGAGTGCCGAGACGTTATAGCCAAAACTCTCATGACGATGATTTTATTCGCTTTCTACGAGAAGGGGATTGTTTGCAGCATCGCGAAATTCCTGTGAGTTGGGTAGGCGCTATGTTGGCGTGGGGGGATTGGATAGAAGCGCACCTACCGGTACCGGGTCGCATTCATATGATTCAGGGTACCCTCGATAGTACGGTCGATTGGCAGCACAATATGGCTGTATTGGGCAGGCTTTATCCCGAGATGGAGTTAACGTTGATTGATGAGGCGAAACATCATCTGGTGAACGAAACACCGCAATACCGGGATCAGGTGTTCAATCAGATTGATTCGATATTTAAACGCTGGGAAAACGAAAACGGGCAGCCCTAGGGCTGCCCGTTTTGATCAAATCAGATCAACTTAGAACAAACGACGGCAGCGGATAGTGCCTTCGATCTGCTTTA
Organism: Neptuniibacter sp. PT8_73; assembly: GCF_047778045.1. Taxonomy (GTDB): domain Bacteria; phylum Pseudomonadota; class Gammaproteobacteria; order Pseudomonadales; family Balneatricaceae; genus Neptuniibacter. The sequence continues at coordinate 3,532,605 of NZ_CP180545.1, read as the reverse complement.
AGTTTTCTAGTGCTACTGCAGAGCAATCTGCATCAACGTCTACCACTACATAACCAACTTTCTCGTTGGTCTGTAGGTACTGACCGCTGATGTTAACGCTGTTTTCAGAGAAAACAGTGTTGATCGCAGACATAATGCCCGGCACGTTGTTGTGCACGTGAAGTAGACGGTGAACGTGTGGGTGCTCTGGTAGTGCAACTTCTGGGAAGTTAACAGACGTGATAGAAGAACCGTTATCACTGTACTTGATCAACTTCTCTGCTACTTCGTAACCGATGTTTTCCTGAGCTTCCATCGTAGAACCGCCTACGTGTGGAGTTAGGATTACATTGTCATACTCACGTAGTGGAGAGATGAACTCGTCATTGTTTGTACGTGGCTCAACCGGGAATACGTCGATAGCCGCGCCTAGTAGACGACCAGAATCTAGTGCTTTACATAGGTCATCAATTACAACAACAGTACCGCGAGCAGCGTTTAGGAAGATGGAACCTTGTTTCATCTCAGCGAACTGAGCTTCGCCCATCATATCTTTAGTTGCTGGCGTTTCTGGTACGTGTAGAGAAACGATGTCACTCATGTTTAGAAGCTCTTTCATAGAGCCAACTTGAGTTGCGTTACCTAGAGGAAGCTTAGTGACTACATCGTAGAAGTAAACATCCATACCCATCGCTTCAGCAATAACGCTTAGCTGAGAACCGATGCTACCGTAACCTACGATACCTAGCTTCTTACCACGGATTTCGTAAGAGTTTTTAGCAGACTTCTGCCACTCACCACGGTGAGCTTTAGCATTCTTCTCTGCAACACCGCGAAGCAGAAGAATCGCTTCAGCGATTACTAGTTCTGCTACAGAACGAGTGTTAGAGAAAGGTGCGTTAAATACCGCAACACCACGCATCGTAGCTGCTTCCAGATTTACCTGGTTAGTACCGATACAGAAGCAACCAACAGCTACCAATTTTTCAGCAGCTTCAAAAACTTCTTCAGTTAGCTGAGTACGGGAACGGATACCGATGAAGTGAACGTCCTTAACACGCTCAATCAACTCTTCTTCTGGTAGAGAACCAGTTAAGAATTCGATGTTGGTGTAACCATTCTGATTAAAAGTGTCCACCGCAGATTGGTGTACGCCTTCCAGAAGCAAAATTTTGATTTTGCTTTTATCGAGAGAGGTTGTTTGGCTCATGGTGTGCAGCTCTTTAATTTGCGTGGCTTTTTCTAGTATCTAGGAGGACCACAGGTTTAAACGCTTTAAAATTAAGCGCGAATATTAGCACAGCCAAAGTTGAAAAGGATGAATGATAAGCTCAGATTGGCGGAAAAATATTCATCTTGAGATGAGATGGATTGTATAAAGGGGATGTTTGGAGGGAAAAGGCTTCTATATTGAGATTATAGAAGCCTTGCTTTTCCTTAGCCGTAGAAGCAAAGGTAAGCAGTTGCTTGCTCAACTTTAAGCTGGAAGCTCTGGTTCGCTGCAACTTTAAATTCAGTGCCTGTTGGGAAAGACTGGAACTCTTCGCTGCCAGGTAGTTTAACGATCAGCTCGCCGCTAACTACTTTCATTAGTTCGTCTTCGCTTGTGCCGAATTCGTATTCGCCTGGTGCCATTACGCCAGAAGTTACTTTACCTTCGCTGTTTTCGAAGCCGATAGATTTTACTTTGCCGTCAAAGTATTCGTTTACGTTCAGCATGTTTGATCTCCTAAAATTTGCGCGAATCATAAAATTAAATGCTAATCGCTGCAAATTTCAGGATTTAATCGGGCTGTTTTCCAAAACAAAATCGACAAAGGTTTGGTTGGCTTGAGATAGATAACCGTCTTTACGCCACGCGATTGAAAGGTCCAACCAGACAGGTTTTGTGAAAGGGCGAGCCACTAATCCAGGTTCATCTTCGATCACCATCGCCATCAGGGTTGAGATGGCATACCCCTGTTTAACAATCGATTTAATCAGAGGGATCAGGTTAGTCTCAAAGCTGATCTTGGGCGTGATGCCAGCCTGTGCCGCCAGATCATCGACTACATTGCGGTGGAAAAAGCCGGTATTAAACATCACCAGTTCCTCCGCAAATAGTTGTGAGTATTCAACGCTTTCTAAACTGGCAAAGGGGTGGTCGAGCGGTGAGATCACCATCATCTGTTCTTGCAGAAAAACTTTGGATTCTAGATTCTTACTGGGGATAGATTTATCGACGATAACCGCCAAATCGAGCTCCCCTTGCTCTAAAAGTCGTTGCAGTTTTCCTGCGCCGCCATCAATAACGGTTAATGTCAGTTGTGGATAGCGATGTCGAAACGCCATCAAAATAGGCGGGAAATAATAAGAACCAAGCATGCTTGGAATGCCTACGCGCACTTCGCCTTTGAGTAAGCCTTTCAGCTCCTGCATCTCCAAAATAGCATCTTCGGTAGCCTGTAAAATCTTACTGGCATGGCGATAAAGGTGCTCACCTTCATCAGTCAGACTGATTTTTCGGTCGTATCGATGCAGTAGTTTTAAATCTAACTCTTCTTCTAGCTTTCTGATCGCCATACTCATTGCAGGCTGGGCAATGTGCAGCTTTTCAGCGGCTTTAGTGAAGCTGTTTAGATCGGCAACGGTTTTGAAATAGCGTAGGTGTTTTATATCCATCATCATATTTTCTTATGAAGGCTATAAGAAGTATATATTTTTATGATGGCTTTGCGATTGCTAGTCTTCCACCACGAATGAGAGGTGGAACATGATCGAAGCAGGTACAAGTCAATTTTGGCGCGCAACTATGGCCTTATGCATAGGCTCTTTTATGGTGTTTGCCAATCTCTACATCACGCACCCTTTGCTACCGATGTTGGCTGAGGAGTTTGAGATTAGTCCTCTGCTAGCTAGCTGGAGCTTAACGGTGACTACTTTGACCTTAGGTTTGTCTTTGTTGGTGTTTGGTCCTTTATCTGATGCCCTTGGGCGCACGCGGTTGATGCTGATGACGATGTGCGGGGCAGTGCTTTGTAGTTTTGTATTGTCACAGGTATCTGACTTTACGTGGTTGCTGTTCTGGAGAGCATTGCAGGGTATTTGCTTGGCGGGTTTGCCGGCTATCGCGATCGCTTATATGGGCGATGAGTTCACTAAGAAAGGGTTAATTGCTGCGGTTGGTTTGTATATCAGCGGTAACACTTTAGGGGGCATTGGTGGGCGTCTTATAGGTGGCTTTGCCGGTGAACTGTTCGGCTGGCAGGAAGCATTCGCCTTGATGACCTTTATTAGCTTCTTTTGTCTATGTCTGTTTGTCTGGTTGTTGCCGCCATCAGAGAATTTTAGCGCAAGAAAGGTCGTGCCAACGCAGATGATGAAAGATGCCTATCATCATCTTTCTAACCCTCTGTTGTTGCTCGCTTATATAGTGGGCGGGCTTAACTTCTTTATCTTTATCAACCAATACAGCTATGCGACATTTCTGCTGGCCGATGAGCCCTATTACCTATCGGCGGGTGTGCTTGGATTACTATTCCTCACTTACCTGAGCGGTACGGTGGGCGCTGCGCTTTCTGGGCGTATTGCCAAAAATATTCCGCAGCCGTTAGTCATGGCTATGGGGATCATTATCTTGATGGCCGGTACGCTGCTGACTCTGCAGGGTAGTTTATGGGCGATCATTTTGGGCTTCTTGGTCAGTGCCTTTGGTTTCTTCTTGGCTCATTCCTGTGCAAGTAGTTGGGTTAGCCATACCGCGTTGCACGCTAGAGCGACCGCATCGTCTATTTATTTGTTGTTTTATTATCTGGGGGCTAGTAGCGGTGGCTTCTATTTAGACCCGTTTTGGCACTCTTGGGGCTGGGATGGTGTGGTCTTTGGATCCTTGGTTATTCTGCTGATTACTTTGCTATCTAGTTTAATGCTCTACTATAAAACAAGCGTAAAACTGGAGCGCTGTGCGGCAGGGGGGTAAACTTCACCCCATGATAATTTAAGGAGTACCTATGAGCTATCAACACAGTAATGTCGACGGAAATTTGGTAAACCTGCCAACGGGTAAAGTGATTTGTGTCGGTCGTAACTATGCCGATCATGCTGCAGAGCTGAATAATCCAATACCTACTGAGCCTATGTTGTTTATCAAGCCCGCTACGAGTGTGGTTGATATGACTCAGCCGTTTACTGTGCCGCAAGGGCATGGTTCTGTTCATTTTGAAACGGAGATGGCGATTCTTATTGGTTCTAAACTGAGCAATGCATCTGAAGAAGAAGCGAAAGCGGCGATTAGCGGCGTAGGCTTAGGCTTAGATTTAACTTTGCGTGATCTTCAAGGAAAGCTAAAAGAGAAAGGTCATCCGTGGGAGAAGGCGAAAGCGTTCGATGGTTCATGCCCACTATCTCCTTTTATTGCTGCAAGTTCAGTTGCCGATCTACAAGACGTAGAGATCAAATTGACCGTTAACGGTGAGATCCGTCAGCAGGGCAACAGTGCGGCTATGTTGAATCAAGTGTTGCCGCTACTTAGCCATGCCAGTGAGTTCTTTACCCTTGAGCCGGGCGATGTAGTGTTAACTGGCACGCCTGCAGGTGTAGGCCCAGTGGTGCCTGGGGATAAGCTGCAGGTAGAGCTGACAGGTCTTCTTTCCGTAACAACAGAAGCAGTGTAATACGTGAAAAGCTTCGTTCTGTTTATTGCGTTATTCAGCGCGCTATTTGCCGTACCTGCGGCGGCTGTCGATCCAGCGGTTCGTTGGCAGCAGCCTGAGTTTATTCTACAGGCTTTTAAAGAGGTGGCGCTGCGCAATGAATACAGCCTTCAAGGTCGTATGGTTAGACGCTGGAATAAACCAATTCGGGTGTGGCTGGATCATCAAGTGCCCGACGCTGAGGTGCATACCAGTTTGGTAAATATGCACCTCAAACATCTGTCCGAGATAACCGGTTTATCGATTAAGACCGTCAGTCGTAAACAGGACGCTAACCTGGTTATGGTTTTCACTAAGCAGTCTTTGTGGAAACGTCAGGTGGGTGAACTCTTTGGTAAGCGTGCGGAAAAGATCGTTCATGGTGCGGTTTGTATGGCGAACTTCCGAGTGAATGGCCGCTATGAGATCGATCAAGCGGCGGTAATTATTCCGGTTGATCAGGCTAGGATGCATGGCAAATTAGTTACCTGTATCGTTGAAGAGATCACGCAGGTGATGGGCTTGCCGAATGATTCGGAAAAGGTTTATCCCTCTATTTTTAATGATCGTACTCCAGAGACATTGCTATCTGGTTTAGATTACCTTCTGCTCAAGTTGCTCTATCAGCCGGTTCTTAAACCGGGTATGACCGAAGAGCAAGCCTTACCTCTGTTGAAGAAAGTTATCTCTGAATGGCAGAGTGACGGTACGATTCAATCTGCTCATAAAATTGTTAAGCGCGGAGAGCTTTATCCGCTGCTAGGTTACTAAGGAATTTGTATGTCGTTTTTGTGGATAAAAGTCTTTCATATTCTTGCAATGACCAGTTGGATGGCGGGTATCTTTTACCTTCCACGTATCTTTGTTCATTACGTTGAAGGGCGTGAAGCAGGGCAGGATGTTGCTCGATTAGAGATTATGGCCGGTAAGCTCTACGGCTTTATGAGTATTATGGCGATCTTCACTTTAGGCCTAGGTTTATGGCTGATGTTTGGCTACGGCATTGGCGGTGGCTGGATGCATGCAAAACTGACGTTTGTCGGTTTGCTGATCGGCTATCACTTCTGGTGTAAAGCGTACTTAAACAAAATGAGAGCGGGAACTTTAGACCGCAGTGGTCGTTATTTCCGTCTGTTTAACGAGCTGCCGTTATTGATCTTTATTCCGATTTTGATCTTTGTCGTTGTAAAACCGTTCTAATTCAGAACGAACGGAGCAGACGTTGGTAACTTAAGCTTTGTGCTTGGCCAGCGTTTGTTCAACGCGAGCGGTCAGTCGCTCAGCTCTCTCTTGAAGTTGCTCAACTTCATTGGTGAAAAGGTCCATCTCTGGACGTGTAGGGATAAACCTTACTTCCTCTTTCACAAACTCATCCAAGTTGTGGATAAAGCTAGAAGCACTGTTTTTATACCATTGAGCTTTCCAAGCTGTGTACAGGGCTACTTGGTGTGCTGGTAGGTCGCCAATCACATCACCTAGCATTGCTTCCCAATCGATTTGAGCGTCGCTCAGAATCTGTTGGAAACGGGTAGCTAAAGCACTGTCACCGCTGACCTGAACCGTCTTACCAAACATCGCATCAGACTTATCTTTGCTGGTTAGCAGAGTGATAAAGTCGGCGGCGTTACCACGAAGCGTAGTGGTCGGTTCGTCGTTGTAGACCGATTGGATCTGAAGGCCATCGGCATTAGGCAGTAGGTAAAGGTTAAGTGCAGGTGAAGTGCACTCAATCGCAATCACTTTGCCTGTTAGGCGCTCAAGATGTTGCAGGGTAACCGGGTCACGTTTTAGCAGTTGGTTGCATACCGTTTCTGCAGTCGTGAAGAGGGTAGCTTGAAGCATCTCGAGCATGGGTTAGAATCCTAAAAAGCGATTAAGGCTTGATACCTGTGTGTAGTGCTACGATACCGCCAGTCATGTTCTGGTAGCGGCAGTTTGTCAGGCCTGCATTCTGCATCATGCCTTTCAGGGTTTCCTGATCTGGGTGCATGCGGATTGACTCAGCCAAGTAGCGGTAGCTATCAGCATCGCCAGCAATTGCAGAACCCATATGCGGTAGGATGTTGAACGAGTAGAAATCGTACGCTTTGGTTAGTAGTGGGTTATCTGTTTTAGAGAACTCCAATACCATCAATTTACCGCCCGGCTTAAGTACACGTGCCATAGAGCGTAGCGCCGCATCTTTATCGGTTACGTTACGAAGACCAAATGCGATTGTGATCACATCGAAGGTGTTATCAGGGAATGGCAGGGCTTCAGCGTTTGCTTGCACAAACTCAACGTTGCCTGTTACGCCTTTATCCATCAGCTTGTCACGGCCAACTTTCAACATAGAGTCGTTGATGTCAGCAAGAACAACTTTACCTGTAGGACCTACAAGGCGAGAGAAACGCATGGTCAGATCGCCAGTACCGCCCGCGATATCTAGGACAGTATTACCAGAGCGAACACCACTTTGTTCGATAGTGATTCGTTTCCAAAGACGGTGAACGCCACCAGACATTAGATCGTTCATCAGATCGTATTTGCCAGCAACACTGTGGAAGACATCAGCAACACGCTGTACTTTTTCCTCTGTTTTGACGTTTTCATAGCCAAAGTGAGTGGTGTTGTCGTTGCGTTGATCTGCCATATCCGGATGTCCTGAAAATCTTAGATTAGAGGGGGATTTTAACCTTATCCGCTGAAATTGTCTGCGATTGAAAAGGGATTATTTTAGGTAGAGGGGACCCAAAAATAAAAAAGGACTATTAATGAATAGCCCTTTTTAGTGTTTATCAGCGATCTGGAAAGCTTATCGGCCGATAGCGATCATACCGCCATCGCGTGATTCGCCAGCATCAGCTAGTTTCTGAAGGTACTCCTGCCAATACTGATCGTGGTTGTAGGTAAGGTCATGTAGGCAGTCCCAGGTATAGATGCCGCTGTCATGACCATCATCAAACACAATCTTTAGGGCATAGTTACCGCTAGGAATCAGCTCTTTAATGCCCACATGCTTTTTACCTGTTTGTAGCACGCCATTGCCGATGCCATGGCCGCGCACTTCAGCAGATGGAGAGTGTACGCGTAGGTACTCGGCACTCAGCTCAAAGGTTTTATCCTCATAGCTTAATTCCAGCGTGCGAGACTTCTTGTGCAGCTTTATCTGTGTCGGTAATGGTGCTTTAGACATCATCTTACTCCCAGTTACAGGGTCCTAATTACAGAATGTAGTGGCTTAGGTCTTCGTCTTTGCTTAGCTCGCTAAGCTGCTGATCAACAAAAGCTTTGTCTACTTTGATAGTCTGACCAGAGCAGTCTGATGCAGCAAAGGAAAGTTCTTCTAGTAGACGTTCCATCATTGTGTGTAGACGACGTGCACCGATGTTTTCTGTGCTTTCGTTTACTTCAAATGCCAGTTCAGCGACACGATGAATACCTTCATCAGTAAACTCAACACTCACGCCTTCAGTACCAAGTAGCGCTGTGTACTGGTCAGTCAGCGACGCATTTGGTTCTTTCAGAATGCGGCGGAAGTCTTCTGGTGTGAGAGCGTTTAGTTCAACACGGATAGGCAGACGACCTTGCAGCTCTGGGATCAAGTCAGATGGTTTAGCCAAGTGGAATGCACCGGATGCGATAAACAGAATGTGGTCTGTTTTGATCATGCCGTATTTAGTGCTTACTGTGCAGCCTTCGATTAGCGGTAGCAGGTCACGCTGTACACCTTCACGAGATACGTCACCGCTGCTGTTAGAGCCGCCTTTGCAGACTTTATCGATCTCATCTAGGAAGACGATACCGTGCTGTTCTACTAGCTCAACTGCAGATTGTTTCAGCTCATCTTCTTTAACAAGGTTAGCTGCTTCTTCATCAGTTAGGGCTTTAAAAGCATCTTTGATCTTCAAACGGCGAGATTGCTTCTTACCACCGCCCATGCCTGAGAACATGCTTTGCAGTTGGTTAGTCATCTCTTCCATGCCCGGAGGTGCCATGATCTCAACACCCATCTGTGGCTGAGCCACTTCGATGTCGATCTCTTTATCGTCTAGCTGGCCTTCGCGTAGTTTCTTACGGAATACCTGACGCGTAGCGCTGTCTTCACGAGAAGGTTCTTCGCCAAAGTTTGCAGGACGTGCTGGTGGCAGTAGGGCATCAAGAATACGCTCTTCCGCTGCTTCTTCAGCTTGGAAACGTACTTTATCCATCTCCTGCTCACGTAGCATCTTGATCGACATATCAACTAGGTCACGGATGATGGTTTCTACGTCACGACCGACATAACCAACTTCGGTAAATTTAGTCGCTTCAACTTTGATGAACGGTGCGTTAGCTAGTTTTGCTAGACGACGTGCGATCTCAGTTTTACCTACACCAGTAGGACCGATCATCAGGATGTTTTTTGGGGTGACTTCAGTACGCATCTCATCATCAAGTTGCATACGACGCCAGCGATTACGTAGTGCGATAGCTACTGCGCGTTTTGCTTCGTCTTGGCCGATAATGTGACGATCCAGCTCGGATACAATTTCACGTGGTGTCATGTTAGACATAATTAGCTCCTGTGGCTGGATTACTGAACTGAATCAAGTTCTTCGATAGTCAGGTTGCCGTTGGTAAATACACAGATACCAGCAGCGATATGTAGGCTCTTCTCAACAATATCTTTAGCAGAAAGCTCAGTATTGTCGGTTAGGGCGCGTGCAGCAGCCAAAGCGAAGTTGCCGCCAGAACCTATAGCGATAACGCCATCTTCTGGTTCAATAATGTCGCCGCTACCTGAAATTAGGTACGTTTTTTCTTTGTTAGCAACCAGCATAAGTGCTTCAAGTTTGCGCAGCACACGGTCGCCACGCCACTCTTTCGCTAGGCTTACAACGGCATTGAAAATGTTGCCTTGGTGTTTCTCTAGCTGAGCTTCAAAAAGATCAAGTAGGGTAATGGCGTCAGCGGTACTGCCGGCAAAACCGGTAATTACATCGTGCTTAGGCAGAAGGCGAACTTTACGTGCAGTGCCTTTCATTACAGTGTTGCCTAGCGATACTTGGCCATCACCGCCTACAACTACTTTATCGCCACGACGTACGGATACTATCGTTGTCATTATCTGCTCCTAATGGGAGTGAGTCTTAAACAGTGCGCTATAAATCGATGAAGCGTAATGCACTGTTTCTTTATAGGTTTAAAGAAAGATGGTGACTAAGAGATGAATTTCAAGGCTGTAAAAACAAAAAGCCCATCGACTTAAGGATGGGCTTTTAGCTTTTACTGTTTGATTCGCAAAGGCTGGATATTTTGCTGAACCAATTTGTCGTAGGCTTTAGATAAGCGCGAGCGGTTATCGAATGGGCCAACTCGCACTCGATACCATTGGGTGCCGTCTTTGCTGGTGCTGATATTGGTGTGGACGTTTGGCAGTCCAAGTAGTATCAACTGAGCGCGCATTCTCTCTGCGTCAGCTTTGGCCTTAAATGAGCCGGCTTGTAGCAGATACTTATGCTGAGTTTTTGCATCTTTCGGCGTGGATTTATACACATCCTTAGGTGCTTCAACTTCGCTCTCTTTAAGCATTTCGTAAAATTCGAAACGGCTCTTATCAGTCGAGGCGGTCGACTTTTCAACCACAGGGGCCTGACTTTTAACTGGCTTTGATGGAGCCGGTTTCGGTTTTTCAGCCGTCTGAGCAGGCTTAGGCTTGCTGTTGGCTAGTGGCGTGCTGGCTTCGCCAGGATCAACCTTAGTTAGGTTATACAAACCGTAACCAAGGCCACCCAGCAGTAATAAGGTCAACGCCAGTAGCCCGGTAGGAAAGCGCTTTTTCTGCTTAGCAGGGGCTCTCTTTGGGGCAGGCTTAGCGCGGCTAGCTGAAGCTTTACCACGCTTGGTTTTGGCGTAATCCTTACGAGATGCCATCTACTTACATTTGCTCCGGTGCAGATACGCCTAGTAGATCCAAACCATTTGCTAGTACGTGACGTACCGCTACAGCCAGTGTTAGACGCGCGTTACGTGCATCGGCGTCTTCTACTAGAGTCTTCTCTGAGTTGTAGTAAGTGTGGAACTCAGCCGCTAGATCTTTTAGGTAGTTAGCGATCTGATGCGGTTCGCGTGCATTAGCTGCGTTCTTAACCACTTCTGGGTATTTGCCCAGATTGATCACTAGGTTCTTTTCAGATTCTAGCTCTAGCTTATCTAGTGCAGCGATGCCTTCAGCTTCGTTCCACTCCAAGTTGCCTTCGCTTAGTTTGCGGAAGATAGAGCAAACACGCGCGTGAGCGTACTGGATATAGTAAACAGGGTTATCAGCAGACTGAGAGCGAGCCAAGTCGATATCAAAGGTTAGATGACTGTCAGACTTACGTGCTGCTAGGAAGTAACGGGTTGCATCGCGGCCAACTTCATCGATTAGGTCGCGTAGTGTTAGGTAGCTACCTGCACGTTTGGAGATCTTAACCTCTTCACCCCCGCGCATAACGGTAACCATCTGGTGAAGTACATAGTCAGGCCAGCCCTGAGGGATATCGGCTTTTAGTGCTTGAAGACCGGCACGTACTCGTGTGATCGTGCTGTGGTGGTCGGCACCTTGTTCGTTGATAACCGTGTCGAAACCGCGCTGCCACTTATCAAGGTGGTAAGCCACGTCTGGTACGAAGTAAGTGTAACCGCCATCTTTCTTGCGCATTACACGGTCTTTGTCATCGCCAAAGTCAGTTGTACGCAACCAAAGTGCGCCGCCATCTTCGTAGGTAAAATCGTTTTCGATCAGCTTCTGAACCGCTGCTTCTACTTTGCCTTCAGCGTATAGAGAAGACTCTAGGAAGTAGACATCGAAATCTACCGCAAACGCTTTAAGGTCTAGATCCTGTTCACGACGTAGGTAAGCAACAGCGAAGTGACGGATAGATTCCAGATCGTCTGCATCTTTAGCACCAGTGAAAGACTGATCTTCAGATACAACAGTGTCGCCAGCCATATAGCTGTTCGCTAGGTCGATAATGTAGTCACCACGGTAACCATCTTCAGGCCAGCTAGGATCGTCTGGTGTTAGGTTTTTGCAGCGAGCTTGTACAGATAGTGCTAGGTTGTTGATCTGCTGACCGGCATCGTTGTAGTAAAACTCACGTGTTACATCCCAACCGTTCGCTTCCATGATGCGGCATAGACAGTCACCTACAGCTGCGCCACGACCGTGACCGATATGTAGAGGGCCAGTTGGGTTTGCAGATACAAACTCAACCTGAACTTTTTTGCCTGCACCGTTGTTGTTACGGCCGTAGCTATTCTTCTGCTCTAAGATGTTTTTCAACAAAGAGCTAGTAGACGCGCCACTGATAAAGAAGTTGATGAAACCTGGTCCCGCAATCTCTGTGCGTTTTAAATTGTCTGATGCTGGTAGTGCTTCAACCAATTTCTCAGCCAGTTGGCGAGGGTTGCAGCGAGCAGGTTTTGCTAATGTCAGAGCGATGTTAGAAGCGTAGTCACCATGAGATTTATCACGGGTGTTTTCCACCATGATTTTAGGTTCTACGTCGGCAGGCAAAGTGCCATTTTCAATCAGTGTCTTCAGGGCGGAGTCAATCAGCTCTGCAATTATCTCTTTCATTAGCGTACAAATACCGTTTGAAGTAAGTCGGTGAGCCCAAGGTCGATCAATTCGATCGGATGGGGCTTCAGAAGAACCGCGTATTATCCCTGTAAAACCTGCCTATGTTAAGAGCTGAAAGGCGAGATCTGCTTAAAAAGTATCCGCTGGATCGACATCTATGGACCAGCGCACTTTTCGGGACTCTTTATTTTGCTCCAGATACCAACACAGGTTGGCTAATAACTGATGAAGCGCTTTACGATTTTGCGCATAGATCATCAGCTGCGCTCGATGCATGCCTGCGCGTTTTTCCATAGGCGCAGGGAAGGGGCCGATCCAATGGGCATCTTGTGGCAGAAGCATGTCATCTTCTAGCTGCTGTCTAATCGCACTTAAAAACGATTCGGCTCGACCATTTTGTGTCGTTTCTGCGCGAAGCAATGCGTAGTGCGTAAACGGCGGTAGTTGCGCCATTTTACGGTTATGCAGCTCCTCTTGCGCGAATGCGCTGTAACCATGTTGAACTAGTGTTTGCAGGGTTGGGTGATCTGCGTGGTAGGTTTGCATCATGACTGTACCCGCATGGTCTGCACGGCCAGCGCGTCCTGCAACTTGCAGAATTAACTGTGCTGTACGCTCCATTCCACGGAAATCTGCGCTAAATAAGCCGCTATCGGCATTAATGATTGCGACCAGTGTTACCCGTGGGAAATGGTGTCCTTTGGCGAGCATCTGTGTGCCTACCAAAATGCAGGGATCGCCACTGTTCACCTGATTCATGATCTCCTGCATCGCGTTTTTCCGCTGGGTACTGTCGCGGTCGACACGAATCACCGGGAAGTTCGGGAAAAGTTTTTGCAGTGCTTGCTCACTGCGCTCAGTTCCTACGCCAACCGGCTGCAGTTGATCGCTATTGCATTCAGGGCAACGATGCGGAATGGCAGCTTGTTTATCACAGTGGTGACAGTGCAGATGCGCAGGACGTTGATGCAGGGTCATGTGTGCATCACAGCGGGTGCAATCTGCTATCCAGCCACAATCATGACAGGTCAACGTCGGCGAAAATCCGCGACGATTCAAAAACACCAAAACCTGAGTGCCGCTTTCTAGGTGCTTCTTTATGTTCAGTATCAGTTGCGGCGAAAGGCCATCTGATAAGTTCTCTTGCCGAATATCCAGCAACCTGAATTCAGGAGGAGATGAGTTACCCGCGCGTTGAGTGAGTTTGAGCCAGTGATAGCGGTCTTCGATCGCATTCTGTAGCGTCTCTAAAGAGGGCGTGGCACTGCCTAAAACAATAGGGATCTCTTCCGAGCGAGCACGAACGACCGCCAAATCGCGAGCGGAGTAGCGGAAGCCGTCTTGTTGCTTAAACGAAGCATCGTGCTCTTCATCAATAATAATGATGCCGGGCGCTTTCATCGGTGTAAAAATAGCCGAACGGGTACCAATAATAATCCGCGCAATGCCTTCGCGCGCTTGTAGCCAGGCATCCAAGCGTTGGCGATCGGTTAAATTAGAGTGTAGTGCAACAATAGGCACGTTAAAGCGTTGCTGAAAACGCGCCACGGTTTGCGGCGTCAAACCGATCTCTGGCACGAGCACTAGGGCTTGCTTGCCTTCATTAATAACTTTCTCGATCGCTTGCAGGTAAACCTCGGTTTTACCTGAGCCAGTGACACCTTCTAATAGGCAGGCATTAAAACCATCAAATTGAGCGATCTGCTTTACGCAAGTATCTTGCTCTTCGTTTAACGGAAGAGGCGACTCATGCAGAATCGGACCTGTGTGCTGTTTGTGTTCGCGCTTAAATGATTCGGCGAGCTGCTTCTCTTGTAAGGTTTTAAGGGTGGCGGTCTGCCCGCCTTCTGCACGAAAAGCATCGCCGCTGATCCCTTGGGGATGATCGAGTAATAGCTGCAACGCCTCCAGTTGGCGCTTAGCGTTGCTCTTGATGGCACTTAAGCAAGCGCCTTCGGCGGCGCGCCATAAAGTTTCGTGCTGATATTCGCAGGCTTGTCCTTTACGCAGTAAAACCGGTAGTGCTTGTTGTAGGGCATCGCCCTCGGGGTGTTGATAATAGCTTGCAGACCAACGTGCCAGTTTAAACAGGTGAGCAGGCAGAGGCGGTGTGTCATCTAAGATCTGTGAGGCACTTTTAAGCTTGTTATGATCAAACTCACTGCTTTTCGCCACCTCGACTAAAATACCAATGACTTCTCTGTTCCCAAACGGGGCTAGAACGCGAATACCGGGCTTTAATGAAAGGGGATCGATCCCTTCCGGGCAGTGGTAATCGAACAGTCTGCGTAGGGGGCTAGGAATGGCAAGCCGTAAAATGCTCATATATGCTTAAATTGCTCACTTTTTAAACGGTTTTAAGTTGCGCAGCATTATATCGATGCGTATAATTCGCCGCCTACTTAACGTACCAGTTATTTTGCTGGTAGTTTAAATCAATGCGGTGCCTGGCAGAAGATCAGGTGGCGGCATGAATCTAATGAGGTTTATCATGAAAGCTGGTATCCACCCGGAATACGCAGAAATTAACGCTACTTGTTCTTGCGGTAACGTTGTTAAAACTAAGTCCACTCTGGGCAAAGACATCCACTTGGACGTTTGCTCTTCTTGCCACCCGTTCTACACTGGTAAGCAGAAAGAAGCTACTTCTGGTGGTCGTATCGATCGCTTCAACAAGCGCTTTGGCGGCCGCGGTATGAAAAAATAAGTGATGTCACTTATGAGAATTTTGAAAAAGGCGCTCCCATTGTGGTGCGCCTTTTTTGTTTCTGGCTACAGTGCTGCTGTTACCGCAGCTCAGTGTGAACAACCTCATCATGCTGAAACGGTAAGCGTTGCGCATATCTATGATGGCGATACAGTAAAATTGACCGATGGTCGTCGTGTTCGTCTTATCGGTATCAATACCCCAGAAACTGCCAAGGAAGACAAACCTGCCGAAGCCTACGCTGATCAAGCAACCGCTCACCTGAAAACCTTATTAAAAGGTGCTGATCTAGCGTTAGTCGTCGGTAAAGAGCCAAAAGATCGCTACAAGCGTTGGTTGGCCCATCTTTATGCTGACGGTCAGCATGTTGGTGAATCTCTGCTTGAGAATGGTTTGGCCTACCATATAGCGGTGCCGCCGAATCTTGGTTATCTTGATTGCCTTAAATCTGCAGAGCTACGTGCGGTAGATGCCAAACTTGGGTTGTGGAATCAAACTCCGATTCGAGATGTGGCTTCGCTAAAAGATCGTGAATCAGGCTTTAGAATCATAAAAGGTAAAGTCGAAGCGGTTAAAAAGATTCGTTCTGGTTGGATTTTAGAGATCGGTGACGAGCTTGCTGTTAAATTTAGCCCTATTGTTGCAGAGCAGCTAGGCGGCAAGGCGAAAATTGAAGCTTTTGATGGTAAAGTCCTTACAGTAAGGGGCTGGATTAAGCCAAAAAGTCATAACGCACCTGCACACTACCAACCTTGGCTGATGAGCATTAGCCATCCTGCACATATACAGCATTAAACGTTGATCCTATCTTTTTACGACTTCTTAGCAGGTTTTTTTAGTACTTTAGGTTTAACCTAAAGAAAAAAAGCCTGTTGCAGGTGCGGAATAGTTGTTCGGCAAATATGTTTTCTATATAGTTCTGTGTTCGACTTTTTAACTAGATTGGAACAGCAGCTATGTCTGATGATATGAAACAAGCCGCTCTTGATTACCATGAGTTCCCACGTCCAGGTAAAATCAGTGTGGAACTGTCTACAGACGCTGAGTCTCAGCGTGATCTTTCCTTGGCGTACAGCCCGGGTGTAGCAGAGCCGGTTCGTGAAATCGCAAAGGATCCTGAAAATGCATACCGTTACACGGCTAAAGGTAACTTGGTCGCAGTAATTTCTAACGGTTCTGCAATTCTAGGTCTTGGTGACTTAGGTCCATTGGCTTCTAAGCCAGTAATGGAAGGTAAAGCACTGCTGTTCAAGCGCTTCGCTGGCCTTGATTCTATCGATATTGAAGTTGACGCTGAAAGCCCACAGGCATTCATCGACACTGTTGCGCGCATCGCGGACACTTTCGGTGGTATCAACCTAGAAGATATCAAAGCTCCAGAATGTTTCGAAATCGAACGTGTTCTGATCGAGCGTTGTAACATCCCTGTATTCCACGATGATCAGCACGGTACAGCTATCGTAACAGCTGCTGGCATGATCAACGCACTAGAAGTAGCTGGCAAGAAGCTAGAAGAAGCTTCAATCGTATGCCTAGGCGCTGGTGCTGCAGCTCACGCTTGCATGAAGCTGCTAGTGAACATGGGTGCTAAGATCGAAAACATCTACATGATCGACCGTACGGGTGTTATCCACTCTGGCCGTGAAAACCTAACTCCAGAGAAAGCAGCGTTCGCGTCTGAAACAGACAAGCGTACTCTAGACGATGCTATCGACGGTGCTGACGTATTTGTTGGTCTATCTGGTCCTAACCTGCTTTCTGCTGAACAGCTGTCTAAAATGGCTGCTAACCCAGTTGTATTCGCATGTGCTAACCCAGATCCAGAAATTCGCCCAGAGCTTGCTCACGAAACTCGTGACGACGTTATCATGGCGACAGGTCGTTCTGACTTCCCTAACCAGGTAAACAACGTACTTGGCTTCCCATTCATCTTCCGTGGCGCAATGGACGTTCGTTCTACTGCAATCAACGAAGAGATGAAAGAAGCAGCTGTACGCGCTCTTGCTGATCTGGCTAAGACACCAGTTCCTCAAGAAGTACTTGATGCTTACGGTCTAGACTCTCTAGAGTTCGGTCGTGACTACATCATTCCTAAAGCAACAGACTCTCGTCTACTAGGCGCTGTATCTACTGCAGTTGCTCAAGCAGCGATCGATTCTGGTGTTGCGCGTCTGCCACTACCAGACAACTACCCACTGTCTTAATCGACACTGGCGTACTAAAAAAACCGGCTAAGGCCGGTTTTTTTGTGTTTGTAGCAAACTATAAAAAAATATAGTTTTCTGTTCAAAATTTAAGAAATTAAGAATTTTTCCTAGTTTCACAAACGGTATTATTCAGTAAGCTTATCTAGGTAATAAACTTAGGTACACGATCATGGAAGATGACAAAAGATCCTGCGGTAACTGTGAAAAGCAAGAAAAGCTTGGCTTTCCGCATGCTGACCTAAAGCTAATTAGCTCAATCCCTGAAAGCTCGATCTATCGCTGTGAATGCTGTGGCGCATTCTGGATTCACGATGGCGAAGACGGCTGGGAAAATCTGGATTTCGATACCCTCTGGGGTCTTGCCTGCTAACGCAGCAGTCAGATAGAAAAAGACGTATTAAAAAAGCCCTGCTAGTTTTGCTAGCAGGGCTTTTTGTGTTTGGTGGAGATGGCGGGGGTCGAACCCGCGTCCGTCAATCCTCCGCCTCAAGATCTACATGTTTAGGCTTCTCTATTGAGTTAACCCGTCACGACCCGAGAGCCAGGGTGTTATGGGCGAGCCTTTTTAAGTTTTAGCCGTTCAGCTTAAGGCGAAGCATCCGGGCGATTCTGTCTCGAATGATACCGCAAAATCCTTTAGTTACAGACACCTGAAGGAGCGGCACAAGCTGACTTATGCAGCTAGAGCGTAGTTATCGTCGTTAGCAACTATAACTGTGTAGTGAGGGATTTACGAGATTCACTACATTCTCGACATGCACCTAAGGTTTTGTAATCAGCGTCGAAGCCAAGTCATCCCCAGATAGCTCGCGATTATACCTATTGTGTTAGGTATAGACGAGTAGATTGTGTAGCTTCGACCCAATTTTTTTGCACAAGTTCCGTTATTCCCTCTCTAGAGAATCACAGTAGGTTGCCAGATCCAGCGCTGCTTTAGTGGGTGTTTTACTAAGTGAGCTTGGATTCTCTTGAGCAAATGCAGCAATGATAGCAATACGGGCATTAATAGGAATGCCTTTAGCCTCGAGTGTTGCATCGAACTCATCGGACAGAGCTTGTTTCTTGGAAGCTGATAGTGCTTTGAGTTTTTTATGCAGATCTAGAATAGCTTCGTTATCAATATCTGATGGTGAGTAGTAGCCAATTGCATCGATGATGATGGCAATACTTGTGCTTGCACCTGTATCGGATAGTTTAGGTATTGTTCTGGCAACTAATGGGCCTGCTCCATCAGGGATAATTAGCCCTGCTACAAAAAGTACAGCGGTTAGGTTTCTTCCAAATAATGCATTTTCTATTGCCTGATCACCCATGGTACCTGAGGCTTCGCCCATACGTGCTTTATCTACATCTTGAATGGCAATTAATAGTCCCGGGGCGCCCATGGTTGCACCTGCTGTCGCACCGATAATGGTGGCGGCGGCTGGAATGCCGGCACCCAGCGACATGGCGGATATGACAAGACCTGTAGTTACACCTAAAACGGAAATGAAGATCTTTTCAAAAAAGATTTGTGACTTTCCTTCTTCTATTGCGTCCTTAGTGCATTGAGCGGTGTAGCTCCCTGGCTGTGCCCCAAGTGTTTTGAGCATGCCATCGTATGCTCCAGGATAACGGGTTATGGTTTTAAAGATGTTTTGCGGTATAGGCACACGGAGGTAGTCAGCTTCTTTTGTAAGCTTTTGTGACATGGCTAAAATGCTACTGGCCATAGTGTCCAGACTTTGCAGATCGGACGCAGAAGACATGCCTAGACCTTCTAATAACTGTTGGCCAATGTCCTTTTTAGACTCGTTTGTTGAGTTAAGTAGTATTTCTATCCGTGTTTTCCATTCGGCTAACTCAGTACGATTATTGCTGAGTTCTAAAAGTGCATATGCTGAGTCGTACATCATTTTTACGACTTCACGGACAATCTTTTCCGCGAGCTGGAAAGAAAGGCGGGCTTTAATTTTTCCCAGCATGTAGTCATGCAATTTTTTGTAATGAGTTTCTAAATTGGGAAACTTATCTTTAATGGCAATCTTTAACTCGGCTGAGATTCGTTGTTCAGGGTGTGTCGCGGCAAATTTTCTGAACTTTGGGGAATCAACTGCTTTTTGAAATTTTAAATCGGATTGTAGCTGTATATCGTCACTGGCAATGACCGGTATAGTTAAAAAAGTATCGATGGGTTTATCGCTGTAACCATTTACGATGTTTTTAAAAATTAATTTGGTTTGCGATTCTGCAGGGGTCGAGCGGCTGCATAGAGTATCGCGGCTTAATTGAGAAAACGCAGTTGCTGTTTGTTGTCCTGGGGTGCACATATTGCCTCCTTTCATACTGGCATAGGCCAGATGTGTTTGGGTTGTTATACGGAAACAAACTGCGCACTTGTTCCGTTTACTCTTCCTTTAATTAGTCCTTCAATTGTTGTGCTGTTTTACCTGTTACTTCTTATCTTTAGCTGCTTTAAGCAAGCCTTCTGTATCTATATCGCCTAAAGGTAAATTGGTTGGGTTTGTGTTTAGCTGCTTAAGTAAGCCTTCCAACGGTACGCTTTGATTGAGCCTACTCATGTTAGGCAGAGAGCTAAAATTACCTAGTTGACTTAGTTGATTGGAAATCCCATTCGATTGGCTCTCAAAACCTTTGAGCTGTTGCTGTATCAGGGATACTTGTTGCAACGCCTTAGCTAGCTTTTCACCGTTGAGTTTCATATCCAATCCTTGATCAAATGATCAGCTTTAGGGTTTGATCTTTATCCATTAGCGCACCCGCTTCGGGCTCAGTTTGGGAGATTGTTGCGCTATTGGATGCATTTTGGGGCGATAGGGCAAAGGGGATGCCTAAGCGTTCTAAGACGATTTTCGCTGCACTTACAGTGAAATTGGTGAGTTGCGGGATCGCGTGTAAATCATCCAATTGTGATGGCGCAGGGACAGGTACATAAGTGAGGGTCAGCTTGCTGCTAGCCTCGACATTATAGTCGTACTGATTTTGGTAACCTGCATCTACTGTGGTGCCGTTCAGTTCTGTTGTGCGTTTTCCATCTTTACCTTGGGATTGGGTAATAGATAGGGCTAAGTTAACTTCGGCTTTAGCTTCTGGGATCACGTACCAGGTCGGGCGATAGCCTAAATTTCTGAGCTCTTCGGTGGTGATGTCATCCTGACTGTAGATATCTTTCAGGTGTTCGATGGCGTTAGCATCAATAGCGTATTGAGCTTTGGCTACGCCTAAGCCGATCTCGGCGACTACATCACCTAAAGGTGCGGCAATTACATCGGAAATATGATTCTTTGGCATGATTAGGCCTCCTCTTCCTGAGCAACACCGATGATAAGGATGACTTCGGTATCTTCACCTATAGAGCGTCCTGCTTTAGGTGTTTGGCTAATGATAGTGCCTGCAGCGGCTTTTTCGCTCGGCGCTAGCTGTTGGTTGTACCACTGTGCTGAGACAGAGATCTCATCTAGACGTCTATCTGCAAGGCTTCGGGTATAACCAGTTAGGTCTGGCATTTTGATGGGTTCTGGCGTTGCTTGTGTCTCAGCTGCATCGTTTGAACCATCAAGATCTAATGTCAGGGTGCTGACGAGATCGGGATTGATATATTGAAGGCTTTCGGTGTCTTTAATCAGACGTACTTTGTCTTTTGTGCTGCCGCTCAGGACTTTTAAGTCCATACGCGCACTTTTGAGCTGAAAGCGGCCTTTGTTTTGCGTGTCTGCTTTATTAACAGCTTCTAGGGCAGAGGAGATCACCGCATCTTTAGAAAATTCTTCCACCTGAAGGGACGGCTTTTTACCCGTGTTAGTTTCTAGCTCTCTGATTCGAATATCTTTGGCTTTGATTAGTTTGCTTAGATCTAAGTTCGAGTTGGTTAATTGGGTAATTTTCTGTTTGTCTGCTTGAGATGACTGCCTTGATGTACGTTGAAGATCACTAAATTTTAATGAGATCTCTTGGGTTTCTTTCTTACTGTTAGTGAGCTTGCGCTCTAAAAGTGAATTTTTATCAGTGAGAGTTCTTAATTGTGTTGAAGATGATGAAGAACTGGATGAGCCGCCGAGAGTAAAGGCTGCTGGTATTGTGTGGAATGTAGTACCGGCCACCGTCATTGTTGGCTGTGAATTTACGGTGACGGTTCCGAAATCCAGTTTGCTTGAGCTAAAGCTTTTTGGTGTATTGGTAAGGTTCACCCAAGTTGAATTCTGTTTTGTGCACAATAAAACGCGAGGTAAAAAATTGGTGAAGTTAATATCTGAGTCTACAGAATAGACTCCTTGAGGGTTGGTGCGGCCTGAAACAAGGGTTTGTATACGCCCTCGTAGATTGTAGAGGCAAACTTTTACAGACCTATTAGCGATCGCTCGATTGTTTTTGTCGACCAGTTTGACAGAAATATTTAGTGCCATGATTTATCTCCTACTTGTGACGATAGAGCAGTGTTTCTGTTTTTGAGAACAGGTCTGCTGTGAGCGCGATCAGTTGTCCCGAGGGTTCGGAGCTGGATACGATCAACTGGGTTTGCGCTTTGCCATCTTCAGAGAGAGAAAGACTTGATTGCTGCAGCTTTGTACCGCGTTTTAACGCTGGCCGTCCTTCGTTTTTATTCAGTTTTTGTGAGAGCTCTCGATCTATATTCAGCTCAATGGTTTGGTCGGTTAAAGGTTCACCTAATGAATTGGAACCGGTTACCTCTATTAAAGCATTACGGTTCTGAGCAGTAGCGGTAAGCGTCAGTTTAGGTTGGGGTCTTCCTCCATCAATGGGTGTAGCTACCATCACGCCTTTAATTGTACTGCTGGCGCTGGAGCTATTCGGTGTGTCAGCTGCGCCAATGGGTGAGAAGGCGAGCTTGGGCTTGAGCAATGGGAGTCTGCTTTGAGGTTGCTGCTGCGGCGTTGCGCTGGTCATTTTTAGGTGCAACTCAAACTCCATTTTTGGGATATGGTAGACGAGTGCTTCCTGCCCAAATGCATTAACCACTGGGTTATTATTTAGCTTACTTTGTGCACGGCTGAGGCCGTCAGCAAGGTTGATTAAAAAATCATCCAGGTCCTGTCCCTGGGCGACCTGATTCGTCATTTTGTATACTCCCTATTCATACTTGGAGCTTTAAAAGCCCCATGTCGCTTGTTCCTTTCGCCGCTGCTGGCTGATTTTTAGAGCGCGTTCCATGCGTTGTTGGTCGCGTAGTTGTTGGCGCTTCTCTTCGGTTTTTCGTGCTTTTAGTTTTTGCTGTGCTTGTTGTTGCTGTTTTTCAAAACAGTCTTGTTCTTGGGCTGCTCTTTGTTGTTCTATCTGTTGCTCTTTCTGAAAGGCTTCTTTCTTTAGGCGCAAATTCTCGGCGCTTTTCTGTTTCAGCTTTTCTTGGCGCATTTCATTTTTAAATGTCTCTTGGCGTAACTGATATTGTTTGGCCAAGAGCTTTTCAATCTGTAGTTGTTGACGCTGTTCTTTTTGGGTTTCAAATGCCTTAAGTTCCGACTGCTTTCTTAGTTGTTGCTCTGCTATTTGACGAAAACGTTCAACCGCTTTTTGTTCTTGTCTCTGCTTCTCAAGCAGTCGTTTTGCTTTTAAATCTTGTAGTTGCTGCTGACGAACTTGCGCTTGGCGTTTGCTTATCTGTTGTTGCTCTAAACGCTTTTTATGCATCTCTGCGCGCTTTTCATCTTCTTTTGCGCGTTTTTTATCTGCGAGCCGTGAAGCCTTTGAGTGCACAGGCATAGGAAAACGAATGTGGTTCCAGTCGTTTTCGGTCTGCTCGGTGGCTTTGCCGGTTAACTGATCTAGCTCCTCTTGGAGGTGGTGATGCTCTTTTATTAGATCTTTCAGCTCATCGGAGATTTGATCCATGCTGAGAAGGTCTGCTAGAGGCCTTTCTTCTGGTTGTGACAAAGTGTCAGCCCCATCCGATTCAGGGGAGGGCTGTTCTTGTTCCTCTAGCAGATCCTGCCAGTCTAGATATTCACTCATACCGAATGATTAGCCATCAGCAGGTTTGTTACGCTCTACGATTGCTCGAATGCGCTCTTCTAGCACCGCTGGTGCTGGCGTAGGCATAACTCTTGTACGCATCAGGCTAGAACCCTCAGCAGAGTAATTGTATTTGTTGGCGTAGCGAGCGCTGACCGAAGAGGTACGCACGCGTGCGCTACCACCCAGAATAAAGCCAAAAGCACGACCGCTGACAGATCTGCGAGAGCTTTTGCGCTCAAACTCTGATTGTTCAGTAAAACTGATTGAGATTTTTACTTCGATGGTGGCATCGGTGAACTGATAGAAGGTCGGAGTGAAGCCGAGTTCTATCAGCGACATCTTTTGACCGTCAAAATGGACTAATGACTCTTTGGTGGAAGTGGTGCTATTTCCTGTGATGGGATCGACCTCTTCAACCTCATATTCACCACTCATCATTTGAGCAAGGCGAAGGCCGCTTTCATCCATAGCGTATTGTGCTTCGGCGATCGCTAAACCCATGCTGGAGATCATCTCTCCGAAGGGGACATCGCTTAGTTCACGTCCAATATTTACGCGAGGCATAATTTAATACTCCGGTTTGGGGTTAGTCTTCTGAGTCGCTTTCGTTTTCGATTAACGCTCGGACTCGCTCCTCAAACATCGCTGGAGCAGGGATTGGTACTAAGTTACAGCGCAATAAGCTGGAGCCTTCCGCACTGTAGTTGAACTTGCTTGAATATGTCGCGTCGACAGTAGTTGTACCGACTTTAGTTTTGCTGCCGCTTATCCAGCCCCAAACACCGCCATTGCGTTTGTAGTGGTCCTTCTTAGTATTGGTTGTTCTGCTGGATTCATGCTCTTGTGAGAGCTTAATAGCAATTTTTACTTCAATAATATTGTTGGTGAACTGATAGAAAGTTGGTGAAAAACCAAGTTCCATCATGCTTAGCTTCTGTGGCGCACCATCTTCATCTTTACCGAAGTACACGCGGGTATCTTGTGTTTCGGTGATGTTGCCATTCTCATCCAGTACCGGCAGTCGGCCGCCCATCAATTGTGCGACTTTGACGCTGGCTTGGTCTAATTCGAACTGAGCATCTGCTATAGCAAACGCCATATCTCGAATTAGTCTTCCCATAGGGACATTAGTGAGGTCTCTTCCTATCCTTGACATGGTTTACTCCTGTAATTGATCGAGCTTTACTCGGTATCGTCTTGGTTTGTTTTGTTGGTAGCAGGCCTGCTAGCGAGCCAGTTTTGGAAGGCAGCAGGCGGCGGTATTGAGGCTATGCGTGCTGTAATCGCACTGCTGGCTTCGGAAGAGAAACTGTATTTGTTACTAAACGAAGCGCTAACCGTTGCAGCGAACATAACGAAGTAAACAGCACCACCAACGGTGGCTGATGTACTGAATTTTGATTCGGTAGTTGTGGATGTGGATAAAGACACTTTGAGATCAATTGTGGCTTCATTAAAGTGATAAAACACTGGCGAAAAACCAAGACTTAGCAGGGACTGCTTTTCGCCATTACCTGTATCCACACCGTAGTTTTCGGCATCGCCTAATTGCATCGCCATTTCGATCGAGTTGCGATCTAACTCCTGCTGCGCGGATGCGATGGCTAGGCCTAGCTGATTGAGCAGGCCAGGTAGGGGCGATTGCTCAAGCGTGGCCATGACTTTATTGTGCGACATGCTGTTGTCCCTAGTTTATTTAACCGTTGTCTTCGGGATCACCGTCGTTATCCCCATCGTCTGTTGGTGTCGGCTGAGGATCATCAGCGACTGGCACTGGTTCGGGTTGCGGCGAAGGTGTATCGGTTAAGGGGGCAATAGGGTCTGCTGAGATACTGCCACCACCGTTTGCTGCGTGGACACGAATCGCGTCGAGAAAGGCTTGTGGTGGTGGAACTGAACGCATAATGGTTTTGATACGGGTAACGGCTTCCATATCAAATTCATATTTGTGGTGGAGATCAAAAGAGATCGTCCCTGCGAAAGCAACGGGTAAGCTCGAATTTTTAGAGGTACCCGCGCCAAGATCTACACCTAGATCAATCCCAGCTTCCACTCGGATAGATATAGTGACCTTAAATTCCATCTCTGTTTCGGTGAAATGGTAAAACTGTGGAATAAACCCCAGTTCTAATAGGCTGCGTTCTCTGCCGTTACCCTCGGCATCATTAAACTCAACAAAGGTTTCGCTAAGCAAAGTGGCTGCTTTTACTGAGGTTGCATCCAGCTCGTATTGAGCTGAGGCTATCGCTTTAGCGGTTTTTTCTATGAGGTCGGGTATTGGCAGATCTTGCATGATCTGCCCAGGCGTCATTCCTGCAACCTGATTATCAAAGTTCATCGCATCTCTCCCTTGTTCGACCAGATCCATTCTGGATTTGGTCCTGCTTCATCTGAAGCGGTTGCGTTTTCCATCGGCTCAGTTGAGGGCGATAGAATGAAATCCCTTCTACAACTTTGTCTGGGTGCGTAAGTGTGTTTATTCGGTTATTGCTTTTGCTCCGTGTGTGGCAAGTATGTCGGAAAAGTGAAACAGCCCGATCTTCTTCTGTTCGGCTGTTAGCATTTCAACCGCGCCGCTGCTGTAGCGATTTATGCGATTGATAATGGGATGGAGGTTACGTTTTTGTTGATCATTAGCATGTGCTAGCAAAGTTTTGCTGTGTGTAAACGCTTCGCTACGACGATCTAATTTGATCAATAGGCATAGTTTTCGAAGCTCTAATGTTAGGCGGTCTTTTTGAGCTTCATTGCTCTGAACACCAGTTTGTTCTTGATACTGCTCCAAGCTGTATTCGCAAAACTGTAGGGCGGTTTCGAAATTGCCGCTGAGCTCGAGGCATTCCATGCAAAGCTCGGCTAAGAATCGTTGCAGCATGAGTTGTAATTGCTGCTGCATAGCCATTTGACTGAGCTGGTGGGTTTGCTCTAATGCCTCTTTATATTGCTGCCTTCGTAATAGTAGGCCAATACCATCGAGGGTGTCGGAAAAACTAACTTTCTGTGGCTGCATTAGTGGGTTGCTCCTACATCGGTTGTTTTTATCAGACGAGCTTTAATTCCGGACTTTTGTACTTCGTGGATTACCCACAGCGCTTGGTGTTGGTTAGCCGAGAGGTTCAGAGTTAGCTGACCTGCTTTGGCTTCTGGAATGGCAATAACGCGACGCATAATGGTTTTAAGTAGATTGCCAAGCGCTGACATATGTGAGGGCTGTAGTTGATTCAATTCGATATCAAACCGGCTGCTTTGAATTGCTATTGCTTCCGCATCACAATTAAGTTGCTGTAGCTCTGCCATCATCGCTTTGGAACTTTCTAGCGAAAGGCATTTTTGAATGATGATGGGGAGTCTTTTAAATAGAGTAGGGTGAACCTGCTTGGGAATCTCACAGCGATCGAGTAACCAATCAGATAGAGTAGCTTGTTCGGCATCTTCAGCGAGCTTTGTGAGCGATAAATCAAACCTTAGGTAGTCGTGATTTTGAATGCTAACCGGTAGGTGTAGCTCAGATGCTTTTTGCCAAATAGATTCTGCTTGGTTTAATGCTAGGTCATTGGCAAACCATTGAGTGCAATGGGGGGCATTGGTTTGGGGGGCCAAACCTAAACGTAAGTAATGGCTTTTGATCGAATCGCTGAAACTCGGCATAAAGGCGATGGCCGAATAACGCGCGCTATTTGTGGTAGAGGCGATCAACTCAATGCCCGGTTTTCGGAAGCGTTCGATAAATTCTTGGGCGATCTGTTTTGAAATACGTCCAATAAGCACAGCTGGGATTTGCGTCAAACTCGCAATCATCTCTTCACTGGTTTGTCCTAAAAAAGCAGCTACTTCTGCAGCGAATTCGGTAACATGAGTGAAATCTTGGATATAGCAGGCGACTTCAAAAGATTGATCTGTAGGAGGGATTTTCGTCTGGTTATCAACAATTTCGCAAGGAAGTTGAAATTGAGTTAGTGCTTGTTGAATCCGCTTTGCTTGCTCAAGCTTAAGATCTGATTTCAGAATGGAAGGTGAGGTTAAGATTCGTTCCACGCATTCACGTTTAGTGATGCCCAGACTGCTGTGCGCTTGGCTGATTGTCAGAATATTGGCTGCGCCAATACCATTAACCTGAATTTGATAACTCTGAGCTTGCACTGTATCTCTCCGTGATAACGCGCATACCACTTCCTTGCGGTTTCTATTATTTTTTGTGAACTATTGCATGCAAAATAACCGATTTCAAGATTTTGAAACAAGTTTTTTAAACGGTTGTTTAAGGTTTTGTGCCTGTAAAGTGCAAAAAGAATTGGCTTGAGAGGTGCTTAGATTGTTGTTTCAAAGAAGGTTTTTTGGGTTTTTGCTGTGCGGAAAAAGAGGCGGATATTTTTTGAAAGGGAGCGGGGGAAAATAGATATTTATGGCAGCTATTTAGCTGCCATAAGGCGTTGTTTCTGGCGAGCCCAGTCTTTGTCTTTGTCTGCGGCACGCTTATCGTGTTGCTTCTTACCTTTGGCTAGCGCAATT